>NZ_BBRK01000004.1:1688577-2026293 GCF_002090115.1 Demequina sp. NBRC 110054 | reverse complement strand
GACTCTCACCATGCGGTGGAGCCGCTTATCCGGTATTAGACCTCGTTTCCAAGGCTTATCCCAGAGTCTGGGGCAGGTTACTCACGTGTTACTCACCCGTTCGCCACTGATCCACAAGAGCAAGCTCTCGCTTCACCGTTCGACTTGCATGTGTTAAGCACGCCGCCAGCGTTCGTCCTGAGCCAGGATCAAACTCTCCGTAAATGTTCAAACCACGACCCCATCCAAAGACAAGACCGTGAAACCTTTTACGAAAACAATCCGAAGACTGCGTTCGAACCCCGGCATCAAACAAAACATCACTGACATTTCGTTATCTACCAAAGGAATCCCACATCCCCACCACCAAAACTGGCAGCCAGGATGCCGGGAATTAATAATTTGGCATCGACTATGTGGCACACTGTTGAGTTCTCAAAGTTCGGACACGCACCTCACTCAGTCTCACGACCTCGCTCGGGGCAACCCTTCAATCTTAACCATCTTCTCTGACTTGTCAATTCGCCTCATCAGCGAACCGCCAGATCGATGGGAGCTACTCTTCGCTTCGGCCTCTCAGCCTCGCTCGGGGCAACCCTTCAATCTTACCCATCTTCACCGGCTTGTCAATTCAACCCGCCGGATTGTGGGGCGCTGCTCCTCGCTCGACCTCTCAGTCTCGCTCAGCGCAACCCTTCAATCTTACCCATTCTCGCGTTCATGTCAACTCGCCTTGCCGGCTTGTCTCCCGCTTGAGTGGAGGATCTCAATCGTACATCTTGTCGTCCGCCTCAGCGACCGCTCTTCCGGATGTCATTCCGATCTCGTTCCGGGGGAAAACACTACACGTCCGGAGGGGTGGTCATGACCACATCGGTGTAGTTCGAGACCCTTGGAGACGTACGTCCTGGTAATTCTCCCGAAACCTTGCCGAAATCTACGCGTGCGGCACCTGGCGCGCTTCTAGGGCGACCTCCACGTCCGTCAACGCGGCATCCAGGGACGCGACGAGAGAGGCGATCTCCCCATCCGCGATCGTCAGCGGCGGCGCGACGATGACCGCGTCGACGTATCCGCCGGTGGTCGGGTAGACGATCAGCCCGTGCGCCGTGCAGGCCGCGGACAGCGCGAGCGCAGTCTTGCCCTGTGGCCGGTCTTGCGCGTCGAGCTCGATCCCGAGGAGCAGCCCCCTGCCACGCACCTCGGTCACGAGCGGATGCCGCACGGCGATGCCGTCAAGCGCCCCACGCAGCGTCACCGCGGCGGCCCGGCCGCGCGCGATCACATCCTCGGCCTCGAACACCTCGAGCACCGCGAGAGCGGTGGCGGCCGACAGCGGGTTGCCCGCATACGTGTGACCCCCGAGCACCATGCCCGATCCCGCCGAGATCGCGTCGAGCACCCGCTGCGACACGAGCACTCCGGCGATAGGCGTGTAGCCCGAACCGAGGCCCTTGCCCATGGCGACGAGGTCTGGCTCGACAGCCTCGCTCTCGCATGCGAGGACCGTGCCGGTGCGCCCCATCCCCGTCATCACCTCGTCCGCGATGAGGAGCGCGCCGGTCTCCTCGCACAGGTTCTTCAGGCCCTGCAGGTAGCCGGGCGGATGAGTGGTGGCCCCGAGCGTCGCCCCACCGACCGGCTCGATCATCACCGCGGCGAGCGTGCCGGCGTGCCGCTCGATGATCTCGCGCGCCTCGCGCAGCATCTGCGCGGCGTACTCGGCCTCGGTGCGGTCCCCCTGATCGCGCAGCGCATCCCCCGCCGGCAGCGCGGTCATGTCGAGCGCGAGGCCCGCGACCGCTCCGCGGCGCGCGTGACCCGAGGCGGACAGTGCGCCGAGGGTGCTCCCGTGATAGCCGGCGCGTGCGGTCAGGAACGTCGTGCGGTGGGGCCGACCGATCTCGCGCTGGTACTGGAGCGCGAACTGCATGGCCGCCTCGGTCGCCTCGCTCCCCGACCCGACGAGCCATACCCCGGGGAACCCGGTCATCCTCGACAGCCGCGCGCCGACCTCCTCCGCGGCGGCGCTTGTGAACGCGCCGCGATGCGCGTAGGTCACCTTGACCGCCTGGCGTGCGATCGCGGAGGTCACGTGCGGGTGGCTGTGGCCGATCGCGCTGACGACGGCGCCCGAGCACCCGTCGAGGTAACGGCGGCCCTCCGCGTCCCAGAGCCACACCCCCTCGGCCCGCTCCACGACGGGCGGGGTCGCGCCCAGGGCGTTGTGGATCAGCGGACCGGTCACATGCGCCTCCTACAGGACGACGAGGTGGTCGATGTGGATCAGCTCGCGTGCGTAGTGATCGCCGAGCCGCTCCCCTAGCGCATCGGTGCTGAGGCCCTTCATGCGCTCGGCCTCCTCCGCCGAGAAGCCCGCGAAGCCGCGCGCCACGAGAGTGCCGTCCACGGAAAGCAGGTCGACGGGCTCCCCCGCCTCGAAGTGACCGCGGATCTCGACGACGCCGGCGGCGAGCAGCGACGCGCGTCGGCTCATGACCGCACGGACCGCACCATCGTCGAGGACGATGCCTCCCCGTGTGCGCGCTGCGTGCGCGAGCCATTGCAGCCGGGTCGTGTCGCGCTTCCCCGTCGGCATGAAGAGCGTGCCCACGTCCGCGCCCTCCAGCGCGGCCCCCGCATCGTCCGCGCGCGCGAGCACCACGTGCACGCCCGAGGTCGTCGCGATCGAGGCCGCCTCGACCTTGGTGATCATCCCGCCAGTGCCGACCGCGGAGCCGCGTCGGGAGATGTCGATTCCGCCCAGGTCCTCTGGACCGTGGACGACGGAGATCCGGTGCGCGCCGGGAGTTCCGGGCGCCGCGGTATAGAGCGCGTCGACGTCGGTGAGCAGGATGAGCGCATCCGCGGCCATCGCGGTCGCGACGAGCGCGGCAAGCCTGTCGTTGTCTCCGAAGCGGATCTCATCCGTCGCGACGGTGTCGTTCTCGTTGATGATCGGCACGACGCCGAGGCTCAGCAGCGATTCAAGCGCGCGCCTGGCGTTGCCGTAGTGCGCGCGGCGCACCATGTCGTCGGAGGTGAGGAGCACCTGGCCCACGTCGAGCCCGTGTCGGCCGAAGGCCTGCGTGTACGCGTGGATCAGCTTGCCCTGGCCCACCGACGCCGCGGCCTGCTGCAGCTCGAGATTGGTGGGACGGTGCTCGAGCCCGAGCGGGCCGATGCCCGCGGCGATCGATCCCGAGGTGACGAGGATGATCTCGCGTCCGCCCGCCGCCTGATGCGCGAGCACGTCGACGAGCGCGCCGAGGCGGCCCTTGTCGAGGCGGCCCTCATCCCCGGTGAGGGACGAGCTGCCGACCTTGACCACGATCCGGGAGGCGCGCGCGACCACGTCTCTCAGGTGCTCGCTCACGTGCCCTCCCCTGCGGTCGCCCGTCGCGCGTCACCGAGGGACGATGCGACGCCCCCTATCGTGTCAGAGTTCGTCGTCGTCCTTGGACGGATCGGTCCAGTGTCCCGCGTCGCGCTCGGTCCACAGCTCCTTGCGCGCCTCGGTCTTGGCGTCCATCCGCTCCTTGTGCTCCTGGCGCTTCTCGGCGCGGGTCGCGCGGTGCGAGCGCTCATGGTCCTCGATGCGCAGGTCGGAGCCGCGCTGGCCGAGCAGCTCGGCGCCGGACGCCATGGTCGGCTCCCAGTCGAAGACGACGCCGCCGTCGCGCGGGCCGATCACGACCTCGCTGCCCGGGACCGCGCCCGCGCGGAAGAGCTCCTCCTCGACGCCCGCGCGCGCGAGCCTGTCCGCGAGGTAGCCGACGGCCTCGTCGTTGGCGAAGTTGGTCTGGCGCACCCAGCGCTCGACCTTGCCTCCACGCACCTGGTAGTAGTCCTCGGCGCCGTCGCGGACGTGCTTCACGGTGAAGCCGGACTCGTCGACGGCCTTGGGGCGCAGGACGATGGGCGCCTTCTCGATCACCGGGATCTTGGCGCGCTCCTCCTCGACCATCGCCGACAGCGCGAAGCCCAGCTCTCTCAGGCCCTCGTGGCTCACGGCGCTCACCTCGAAGATCGGCATGCCGAGGACCTCGAGGTCGGGGCGCACCATCTCGGCGAGCTCGCGGCCGTCCGGGATGTCGACCTTGTTGAGGATGATGATCTGCGGACGCTCCGCGAGGGGCACGCCGCTGATCGCGTCGTCCGTCGAGTAGGCGCGCAGCTCGCCCGCGATGACCTGGAGGTCCTTCAGGGGGTCGCGGTCGCTCTCGAGCGTCGCGGTGTCGAGCACGTGCGCGATCACCGAGCAGCGCTCGATGTGGCGCAAGAAGTCGTGTCCGAGGCCCTTGCCCTCGGACGCGCCTTCGATCAGCCCCGGCACGTCCGCCATGGTGAAGCGCTTGCCGCCGGCCTCGACGACGCCAAGGTTAGGCACGAGCGTCGTGAACGGATAGTCGGCGATCTTGGGACGCACGCGGCTCATCGCGGCGATCAGCGAGGACTTGCCAGCGCTCGGGTAGCCGACGAGGGCGACATCCGCGATGGACTTGAGCTCGAGGACGACCGAGGCCTCCTCGCCGGGCTCGCCCAGCAGCGCGAAGCCGGGGGCCTTGCGCTTCTGCGTGGCGAGCGCGGCGTTGCCGAGCCCTCCGCGACCGCCCGCGGCGATGACCATCTCGGCGCCGTCGCCCACGAGGTCCGCGAGGAACTCTCCCTCGGACGACTTCACGATCGTGCCGTTGGGGACGCCGAGCACGAGGTCCTCGGCGTTCGCGCCGTGGCGCATGTCTCCCGCGCCCTGCTTGCCGTTGTCCGCGCTTCGGTGCGGCGCGTGGTGGTAGTCGAGGAGCGTCGTGACCTGGGGGTCGACGCGCAGCACGACGGATCCGCCGCGGCCGCCGTTGCCGCCATCGGGACCGCCAAGCGGCTTGAACTTCTCACGGTGCACGGACGCGACGCCGTGCCCACCCTTGCCAGCGGCGACGTGCAGGGTCACCCGGTCGACGAAGCTCGCCACGGCGTCTCCCTTCTTCGTGTGCCGTCACCGGCAGAGGTCCGCGTCCGCCCTCGGCGCGACGCGTCGGCTCTGGTTCGAGCCTAGATACAGGTCAGGGGCGCTGCCTGTCGGCGCGCCCCTGAACTGAGATACGACTGTGTGCGGTTACTCGCCCGCCACGACGTCGACGACCTTGCGGCCACGACGCTGGTTGAACGCCACCGAGCCGGCGGACAGGGCGAACAGGGTGTCGTCCTTGCCGCGGCCGACGTTCTCGCCCGGGTGGAAGTGGGTGCCGCGCTGGCGGACCAGGATCTCGCCCGCGTTGACGGCCTGGCCGCCGAAGCGCTTGACGCCGAGGTACTGCGGGTTGGAATCGCGACCGTTGCGCGAGGAGCTCGCGCCCTTCTTGTGTGCCATGAGTGATCTCCTCGCTTACTTGATGCCCGTGACCTTCAGGCGCGTGAGCTCCTGACGGTGACCGATGCGCTTGCGGTATCCGGTCTTGTTCTTGTACTTGAGGATGTCGATCTTCTCGCCGCGCTCGTTGCGCACGACCTCGGCGGTCACCTTGACCTTGCCCAGCGCCTTGGCGTCCGAGGTGACCTTGTCACCATCGACGAGCAGCACGGGGGCGAGCTCGACGGTGGAGCCGGCCTCGGCCTTGAGACGGTCGACGACGATGACATCGCCCTCGGAGACCTTCTCCTGGCGGCCACCGGCCTTCACAATCGCGTACACCATGATGTGTCTTTCCTCTTGAAACTCGTGGTCGTGGATCCTGGTCGGATCCTGTCCTGCCGCAGCCGCTCCCCAGAGGGCGCAGGCAGGGCTTTGAGGCGCTGTCGCGCCGACAGTCTAGATTACCCGCTGCCCCCGACGTCGGTCAAACCGACGCGCGAGGTTTCTCATTCCGTGGGCTGCGACTCCTCGGTGTAGCCGTCGAGCGGCCCCTCGGGAAGGTCGATCTCGATGACCGGGGTCTCACCCTCGGGGTGCTCGCCCTCGTGGTGCGCCTTCTCGGCCGCGGCCGCGATCGACGCGAGGGTCGCCTTGACCTGCGCCCGAGCGTCCTCGCGGTCGTCGAGCGCGTGGGTCTCGCCCTTGGCGGGCTCGGAGTGCTGGTGCTCCTCCTGCTGCTTCTGGGGGGCGTTGCCCTTGCCCGAGCGGTTGCGTCCGCCGCGCGAGCGGCGCGCCTCGGGCTGCTTCTCACTCGCCTCGGCCACGGGCTCGCCGTGGACCAGGAAGCCGCGGCCCTTGCAGTGGTCGCAGGTCTCGGAGAACGCCTCGACCAGGCCCTGGCCGACGCGCTTGCGCGTCATCTGCACGAGCCCGAGCGAGGTCACCTCGGCGACCTGGTGCTTGGTGCGATCGCGCCCCAGGCACTCGATCAGACGACGCAGGACGCGGTCGCGGTTGGACTCGAGCAGCATGTCGACGAAGTCGATGACGATGATGCCGCCGATGTCGCGCAGCCTCAGCTGGCGGACGATCTCCTCGGCCGCCTCGAGGTTGTTGAGCGTCATCGTCTCCTCGAGCGTGCCGCCCTTGCCGACGAACTTGCCCGTGTTGACGTCGATGACGGTCATCGCCTCGGTGCGGTCGATCACGAGCGAGCCTCCCGAGGGCAGCCAGACCTTGCGGTCCATGCCCTTGGCGAGCTGCTCGTCGATGCGGCAGTCAGCGAAGACGTCGCCCTCGGCCGTGTACTTGTGCAGGCGCTCGACGAGGTCGGGGGCCACCTGGTGCACGTACATCGACAGCGAGTTCCACGTGTCATCACCCTGGATGGTGAGCGAGTCGAAGTCCTCGTTGAAGATGTCTCGGACAACGCGGATCGCCATGTCGGGCTCGCCACGCAGGAGCTTGGGCGCCTTGCCGGAGCCGGCCTCGTCCTGGATGGTCTGCCACTGGCGCTTGAGCCGCTCGACGTCGGCGCGCAGCTCCTCCTCGGAGGCGCCCTCGGCCGCGGTGCGCACGATGACGCCGGCGTCGGACGGGATCACCTCGCGGAGCAGCTTCTTGAGGCGTGCGCGCTCGGTGTCGGGAAGCTTGCGGGAGATGCCGGTCACGCCGCCCGCGGGGACGTACACGAGGAAGCGGCCCGCGAGCGAGATCTGCGACGTGACGCGCGCGCCCTTGTGGCCGATCGGGTCCTTGGTGACCTGCACCATGACCTGGTCGCCCGGCTTGAGCGCGAGCTCGATGCGCTTGGCCTTGCCCTCGAGGCCGGCAGCGTCCCAGTTGACCTCGCCGGCGTACAGCACGGCGTTGCGGCCGCGGCCGATGTCGACGAACGCCGCCTCCATGCCTGGCAGCACGTTCTGGACGCGACCGAGGTACACGTTGCCAGCCATGGACTGCTGCGCCTGGTGGGAGACGTAGTGCTCGACGAGCACGTCGTCCTCGAGCACGGCGATCTGGACGCGGTGGTCCTTCTCTCGCACGACCATCGAGCGCTTCACCGACTCGCGACGCGCGAGGAACTCTGCCTCGGAGATCACGGGGCGGCGACGCGAGCCGTCGCGGTTGTCGCGGCGGCGCTGGCGCTTGGCCTGCAGACGGGTCGACCCCTGGAGCTGGTCCTCGGACGAGGACGAGGAGGACGACGAGGAGGAGCCGGAGCGCGAGCCGCGGCTGCGGCGGCGGCGGCGGCGGGACGAACCGCCCTCGCCGGACTCGCCGCTATCGCCATCGGAGGAGTCGGACCCCGACTCGGAGGAGTCGGCCTGGCCCTCGGACGCGTCGGCGCTGTCATCGGCGTCCGACTGCTCGGCGGCGGTCTCGCCACCGCCCTCGCCCTCGGGACGCTTCTTGCCCCGACCGCGTCCACCGCGGCGGCGACGACGACGGCCGTTGCCGGCGCCCTCGCCCGACTCGCCGTCCCCACCGTCGGCGGCGGGAGCATCGTCCCCGCCCGAGGCCTCGGGCGCGGAATCGGCCGACTCGGTGGTCTCGGCCGGCTGGCCGCCGTCCTGGGCGTCCGTCTTGGGCTTCTTCTTCTTGCCGCCCGACTTCTTCTTGGGCTTGTCCGCCTTGGGCTGGTCACCCTTCGAGTCGTCGGACTTCGATGCGGACGATGCGGCGGCGGGCTCGGCCTTGTCAGCCTTGGGCTCCGCGGGCTTGGTGTCGACCTGCGGCGGTCCCGCGGGTGCCGAGGCGCGGCGCGGCTTCGGCGGCTCGGGAGCCTGGAAGACGAGTGCGGCTGCGGGTGTGGCGTTGTCCTCGCTCAATGCGGGTACCTCAAGGTTCAGGTCGGCCACACCCGACCTCGAACGTGTCGTCGGTCGCGGATCACTCTCTGTGACCGCGGAAGTCTGTCGGTCGCGGCTGACAGCGGCGCTGTGCGTGCGCCGCGCCCCCGATGTCGCCGCGTGCGGCGGTAGCCGTGCGGGACCGTGTCAGGACCGGCGGCAACGCAGTCGCTGCGTCTGTCGCGCGGTTTGCACCCGGTGTGGACGGGTGCTGACCTGCGGACCATTGTGTCACAGACGTCCCAGAATTCACAGGACACGCGCGCGAGGGCGCCCGAGCCATGGCCCCGCCGGAGGCTCCGGGCGGCGCCACGCGCGCCGAAGGACACGAACTGGTCACGGCCCGCCGTGCCGGTGGCACTCGGTCCCTGAACTTGGGATGCTGGGGGCATCGCGCCTGGGCCCCGACGGAAGGTCGGGACCTTGGTCCCGTGGTGGGACGATCGTCCCCTCGGTAGTTTTTCTTGACGCATCTACAAAGGAGGGCACTGGCATGGAGGCGCTCGAGCTAGCCCGGTGGCAGTTCGGTATCACCACCGTCTACCACTTCGTCCTGGTCCCGCTCACCATCGGCCTGTCCGTCCTCGTGGCGATCATGCAGACGGCGTGGGTCCGGACCGGAGACGAGAAGTGGCTCAGGCTGACGAAGTTCTACGGCAAGCTGCTGTTGATCAACTTCTCGCTGGGCATCGCGACCGGAATCGTGCAGGAGTTCCAGTTCGGCATGAACTGGTCGAACTACTCGCGCTTCGTCGGTGACATCTTCGGAGCGCCGCTCGCGATGGAGGCGCTGCTCGCGTTCTTCCTCGAGTCGACGTTCCTGGGCCTGTGGATCTTCGGATGGGACAAGCTGCCCAAGAAGCTCCACCTCATGACGGTGTGGGCCTTCGCGATCGGCTCGACGCTGTCGGCCTACTTCATCATCGCGGCGAACTCCTGGATGCAGCACCCGGTCGGTGCCGAGTACAACGAGGAGACCGGCCGCGCCGAGATGACCTCGATCCTCGAGGTGCTCACGAACAACACCACGCTTGCGGCGTTCCCGCACGTGATCTCGACCGCGTTCCTCGTGGCCGGCACGTTCGTCGCGGGCATCGCGGTCTACTGGATGGTCCGCAGGCACCGCGAGGACTCCGCGCACCCCGATCTGAACATGTACCGCACCGCCGCCCGTTTCGGCGCCTGGGTCATGATCCTCTCGGGCGTCGGCGTGATCATCTCCGGTGACGTCCAGGGCAAGCTCCTCGCCGAGCAGCAGCCCATCAAGATGGCCGCGGCCGAGGGCCTCATGGAGACCACCTCGTGCGCCCCGTTCTCGCTGCTCGCGATCGGCAACCTCGCCGGCGACGAGCCCGAGTCGGTCACGCACCTCATCGAGATCCCGTGCTTCACGTCGTTCCTGTTCACGAACGACTTCAACGCGGAGATCCCCGGCCTGTACGACCTCCAGGAGCAGTACGCCGAGACGTATGGCGCGACGGACGCGAACGGTGAGGAGATCACCTACCGCCCGAACCTGCTGGTGACCTACTGGTCGTTCCGCCTCATGATCGGCCTCGCGGTGTTCTCCGCGGCGCTCGCGCTCACAATCCTCTGGTTCACCCGCAAGGGCGGCTATACGACCAAGCCGTGGATGAAGACCCTCGCGCTCGTGTCGCTGCCGATGCCCTATCTCGCGGCGAGCTTCGGCTGGATCTTCACCGAGATGGGACGACAGCCGTTCGTGGTCGCCCCGAACCCGACGGGCTCCGACATGGTGTTCCTGCTCACGCAGTCGGGGTACTCCCCCGGCGTCTCCGCGGGCGAGGTCGCGTTCTCGCTGGTCGTGTTCACGCTCGTCTACGGAGTGCTCGCGGTCTTCTGGTACCGCCTCCTGCACCGCTACACCATCGAGGGCGCCCCGCAGGTCGAGGAGCCCACCGTCGACGAGGACGGCTCCAAGCCGCTCTCCTTCGCGTACTAAGGAGCCGCCATCATGGATCTCGCACTCGTCTGGTTCCTCCTCATCGCGGTCCTGTGGACCGGCTACCTCGTCCTCGAGGGCTTCGACTTCGGAGTCGGCATGCTCATGGGCCTGCTCGCGAAGAACAACAAGGAGCGCCGCGTCGCGCTCAACACGATCGGCCCCGTGTGGGACGGCAACGAGGTGTGGCTGCTCACCGCGGGAGGCGCCACGTTCGCGGCGTTCCCCGAGTGGTACGCCACCCTGTTCTCCGGCTTCTACCTGCCGTTGCTGCTGATCCTCGTAGCGCTCATCGTGCGCGCCGTGGCGATCGAGTACCGCGGCAAGATCAACGACGAGAAGTGGCGTCAGCGCTGGGACTGGGCGATCATCGGCTCGGCCTGGATCCCCTCGATCCTGTGGGGCGTCGCGTTCGCCAACCTCGTGCGCGGCGTGCCGATCGATGAGGTCGACGGCAACCTCGAGTACGTCGGCAACTTCTTCGACCTGCTCAGCCCGTTCGCGCTCCTCGGCGGCCTCGTGACGCTCGCACTCTTCCTCACGCACGGCGCGATCTTCCTCGCGCTCAAGACCTCGGGAGAGTTCTCGCAGCGCGCGGCCGATTTCGCCAAGAAGGTGTCGATCGCCTCGCTGCTGATCGCAGCCGTGTGGGCGATCTGGGCCCAGCTGGCCTACTCGGAGCCGTGGACCTGGGCGGCCGTCGTCGTCGCCGCGCTCGGCCTCGTGGCAGTCGTGTGGTTCTCGCGCACCGAGAGCTTCGGCAAGGCGTTCATCGCGAACTCGGTGGTCGTCGTCGGCGCCGTCGTGCTGATCTTCGGCTCGATGTACCCCGATGTCATGCCGTCCTCGATCGACCCGTCGCTGTCGCTCACGGTCGACAACGCGTCGTCCTCGGACTACACGCTCATGGTGATGACGTGGGTCGCGGTGATCATGACCCCGATCGTCCTGGCCTACCAGGCCTGGTCGTACTGGGTCTTCCGTCGCCGCATCAGCACCGACCACATCCCCGAGCACAACGAGCTCACCTTCCTGAAGAAGTAACCTCATCGAATGAAACCCATCGATCCGCGCCTGGTCGTGCGGATCGGCCCGGCCCGCCGCTACATCCTTGTGACGGCGGGCCTCGGCCTTCTCACGGCCCTTCTCGTCGCGTTCCAAGCGTTCGTCATCGCGCGCCTGCTCGCACCGCTTCTGGCACCGTCCCCGCTCACCGAGGACGGGCTCGGCTGGGTCGGCGTGCTCGTGCCCGAGTCCGCCCGCGAGCTCGCGGTGGGGCTGCCACTGCTCGCGACGGTCGTGGCGTTGCGCACCGCCGTCTCGTGGGTGCAGGAGCGGCTCGCGCACCGCGCGGGCTCGCGGGTCATCTCCGAGCTGCGCTCCCAGGTCGTCGAGCACGCCGCGGCGATGGGACCGAGGTGGATCGCGTCGGGACGCGGGGCTGAGGTCGTCACCGTCGTGACGCGCGGCCTCGATGACCTGCTCCCCTACTTCGTGCGCTACCTTCCCCAGCTGGGCCTCGCGGCCACGCTCACCCCGATCCTGCTCGTGCTCGTGCTCGGGCTCGACTGGATCTCGGCGCTCATCGTGGGACTCACGCTCCCCCTGATCCCGATCTTCATGATCCTGGTCGGCCTCGTCACGCGAGAGAGGTCCGCACGCCACCTCGAGGCGATGCAGACGCTCGGCACGCGCACGCTGGACCTCATCGCTGGAGTGCCGACGCTCAAGGCCCTCGGCCGCGAGAACGGTCCCGCCGCGCGCGTGCGCGAGCTCGGGGAGGCCCACCGCAAGGCCACCATGGGCTCCCTCCGTGTGGCCTTCCTGTCAGGGATGGTCCTCGAGCTGCTGACGACGCTGTCCGTCGCGATCGTCGCCGTGACGATGGGCTTCCGCCTCGTGGCGGGCGGGGTCGGGATCGAGACGGGGCTCGCGGTCCTCATCCTCGCGCCCGAGGTCTACCTGCCGCTGCGCAACGTCGGCATGCACTTCCACGCGTCGGCGGACGGCCTCGCGGCGGCCGACGCCGCGTTCGAGATCCTCGACGAGCCGATCCCCGCCGCCGGCGGCGACGCTCCGGCGCCCGAGGTCTCCACCGGCGCGCTCGTCGCCACAGGCCTCGGCGTGCTCACGCCTGACGGCCGACGCGAGGCCCCGTGCGGCGCGACGATGCGCTGCGAGCCCGGCACCGTCACCGCGGTCGTGGGCCCGAACGGCTCGGGGAAGTCGACGCTCCTGCTGGCCCTCGCGGGCCTGCTGCCCGCCACCTCGGGCACCGTGACGCTCGAGTCCGATGCGGGCTCCGCGCCGGTCTCGCGTGACGGCAAGGTCGTCGTGGAGCTGGACTCGTGGACCTCGCAGATCGCGTGGGTGCCGCAGCGCCCGGACCTCGGGCCCGAGGGACGACGGCTGTCGCTCGGCCAGCGCCAGCGCAAGGCTCTCTCCCGCGCGCTCGCCTCAGGACGGCCCCTCATCCTGCTCGACGAGCCGACGGCACACCTCGACCCCGCCTCGCGAGCCGAGGTGGTCGCACAGATCCGCGCGCTCGCCGACGCCGGGGCCACCGTGGTCGTGGCCACGCATGAGCCCGACGTCGTCCGCGACGCCGAGGCGGTGCTCACGGTCGAGTCCCGCACTGCCGAGGAGGTCGACGCATGACCGCCGCGAGCCACGTGAGGGTCGACTCGACCGGAATCGTCGGGGAGGGCCGCGCGCTCCGCGCCGCGCTCCGCGACACCGGGGTGCGCCCCTGGCCCGTCATCCGCGCGACGCTCGCGGGGACCATGGCGCTCGGCTCCGCGGTCGGACTCTCGGCCGTCGCCGCCTGGCTCATCGCGAAGGCCGCCGAGATGCCCTCGCCCGCCGACCTCGCGCTCGCCGCGGTGATCGTGCGCTTCTTCGGCATCTCACGCGGGCTGTTCCGCTACCTCGAGCGCCTCGCGAGCCACGACACGGCGCTGCGGGGCATGGTCGAGCTGCGCGAGCGCACGTACGAGCGGCTCGCCGCCGCGGGCGCGGGACGCGTGCTCACCCTGCGGCGCGGCGACATCATCGCGCGTATCGGCACCGATCTGGACGCCGTCGGAGACGCCGTCGTGCGCGCGATCATCCCTACCGGGGTGGCCCTCACCGTGAGCGCGATCTCGGTCGCGATCGTCGGCGTCATCCTGCCGGTCGCCGGCCTCGTGCTCGCGGCCTGCCTGATCCTCGCCGGGCTGGGCACCGCGGCCCTCACCTCGCGCCAGGCCAAGGTCGCGGCCGAGGCGGGCGTCGCCGCGCACGCCGAGGTCGCCACCGCATCGCTCGCGGCGATCGAGTCCGCCGCCGAGCACCGGATCTGGGGCACCACCGACGAGTCCCTCGCGGAGGTGCGCGCGGCCAACGCGAAGGCCGAGTCCGCTCTCGAGGCCGAGGCGCGGCCCGGCGCGGCCGCCGCGGCCCTGCTCACGCTCAGCCAGGGCCTCGCCGTCATCGGCGGCGTCTGGCTCGCCGTCGTCGCGATCGGCGCCGGCACCGTGTCGGGCCCGTGGGGCACGGTCGTCGCGCTGCTTCCGCTCGCGGCGTTCGAAGCCGTGGGAGTGGTGCCCGCGGCCGTGCTGCAGCTCCACCGCTCGCGCGCGGCCGCGCGCCGCATCGAGGAGCTCGCGGCGCCGCTCGAAGGCACCGCGTTCGCTCAGGCGCGCGACTCCGAGCCCACCGACTCCCCCGACGCGACCGCCGCATCGTCCGTGTCCGAGCTGAGCCTCGACGCGCTCTCCGTGGCCTGGCCCGGCATGACCCCCACGCGGCCGCTCACCGAGGCGCTCCACCCCGGGCAGACCCTCGCGATCGTGGGACCGTCGGGGATCGGCAAGTCGACGCTGCTGCTCGCGATCGCGGGCGCGATCCGCCCCCACGGTGGTGCGGTCACGCTCGATGGCGCCCCCGTGACGCCGTCGGACACTGGCCATCGCATCGCGCTCACGTCAGAGGACGCCCACGTGTTCGGCACGACGGTGCTCGAGAACCTGCGGGTCGCGCGAGGCGACGTGACACCCGCCCAGGCGCTCGACGCCCTCGACACCGTGGGCCTAGGCCCGTGGATCGCCGCGCTCCCGGACGGGATCGACACCACGATCGGCTCGGGCGGGCACACGGTGTCCGGAGGCGAGCGGCGTCGCCTGCTGCTCGCGAGGACGATGCTGCACCCGGCCCCCGTCCTCCTCATCGACGAGCCCGCCGAGCACCTCGACGCGGCCGGGCAGGACGCGCTCCGGTCCGTCGTCCAGGCTTTGACGGCGCAGGGCCGTATCGTGGTCCTCGTCACGCATCACGAGTCCCCGCTCGAGTACGCGGAAAGGCGGGTGGACCTGCGTGAGTGAGGAGAATCAGGCTGTGTCCGACGCACTGACCGATGCCATCGTCGGGATGAACCGGCTCGACCTCAAGGACGTCCTGGACAAGTTCCTGGACGCCGCGACGGTCCACACCGGCGCCCCGATGGCCGCGATCAACATCCTGGACGGCGACGGCGTCTCGGTGGAGTTCCGCTATCACGGCATGCCCGAGGGCGTGATGGCCCACATCGGTCGCGCGCCCAACGCGGTCGGCACGCTCGCGCAGATCCCGTTCGAGGGCTGCCTCGTGATCGACGAGCTCACGAAGCACCCCGCGTTCCGGGGCCTGCCCGACGGTCACCCGCCGATGGGCTCGTTCCTGGGCGCGGCGCTTGTGGTCCGCGACGAGCTGTTCGGCTACCTCTACCTCGCGAGCAAGCAGGGTGGCTTCACCGCGCGCGACCAGCAGATCGTCCTCGCCCTCGCCTCCGCGGCCGCGTCCGCGATCGACAACGCGCAGCTCTACGAGGCAGCGATCGCGCGCGAGAAGTGGCTCACCGCGTCCCAGGACATCACGACCCAGCTCCTCGCGGACCCGGGCGACGAGGAGGCCTTCGAGCGCATCGTCCAGGCGGCGGCGGAGCTCGCGGGCGCGACCTCCGCCTCGCTCGTCCTCCCCGGCGTGGGCGAGGAATGGGTCATGGAGTTCACCCTCGGCAACCGCGCCGACGAGCTGCTCGGCCAGGTGCTTCCCGAGGACGGGCACGCGCTCACGATCATCCGCTCGGGAGAGGGCGTCGTCGCGGCGGAGCCCCCGGGCGGGACGGTGCTGCCCGCGGTGCGCGCGTTCGGTCCGACGCTGTACGCGCCGCTGCACTCCGAGGGCAAGACGTCGGGACTGCTCATGCTGTGGCGCGAGCCCGGCATGGCCGCGTTCGATCAGAACGATCTGTCCACCGCGCAGCGCTTCGCGAGCCAGGCCGCGATGGCGCTGTCCTTCGCCGAGCTCGCGCACGTGAAGAACGTGTCCCACATGCTCGAGGAGCGCGAGCGCATCGCCGACGACCTGCACGACTTCGTGTCGCAGGAGCTGTTCGCGACGGCGATCCAGCTCGAGACGATCGCCTCGAACGTCCCCGCGGAGTTCCGACCACGGCTGCTGTCGACGCTCGACCACGTCAAGCGCGCGCAGCGCGAGGTCCGCTCCGTGATGGGCACGCTCGCGGGCGAGCGGACCTCGGAGCCGCTGTCGGAGCGCCTGCGCCGCGAGTTCGTGCTCGCGCAGGACTCGATGGGCTTCACTCCCACCATCTCCGTCGACTGGGAGGATGTCGCGACCGCGACCGCCGCGGACCCGTCGCTCTCGGACGATGCGGTGGCGGTCGTGCGCGAGCTGCTGTCCAACGTGTCGCGTCACGCTGAGGCGACCGCGGTCACGGTGTCGATCGTGGCGCCGACGGGGCGCTTCGTCATCTCGATCACGGACGACGGGATCGGGCCTGCAGGGGCGACCAAGCGCCACTCGGGAACGTCCAACCTCGCCAACCGCGCGATCCGCCGTCAGGGCACGTTCACGCTCTCACCCGTGCGGCCCGGCGCGACGCGCCCCGGCACCGCCGCGGAATGGAACGTCGAGGCGTAGCCCACGCGGGCTGCCGGCCTGTGCGCGGCGGCGTGGTCGCTGAGCGCGGGCAGGCCCCCGAACGCGGAGACTCCTAGCCTCGGAAGGACTGCGCGCGTCGCGCGGTCGCCCACGCGACGACCTGCGTGCGGCGCTGAAGACCCATCTTGGCGAGCACGCTCGTGACGTGGTTCTTCACGGTCTTCTCGGCGATGCCGAGCTCCGTGGCGATCTCACGGTTCGCGAGGCCCTGACCCACGAGGGTCAGCACGCGACGCTCCATCGGCGTGAGGCGCGACAGCATGTCGTCCTCGTGCACGTCGATGTGCTGACCGTGCTCGCGGCCGGTCGCGGCGTCCTTGACGGCCTGTAGCACCTCCGCGCTGCTCGCGGTCTTCGCGAGGAAGACGTCGGCGCCGGCGGAGCGGGCCGCGGCCTTAGCGTCGTCGTCGTCATACGAGGTCAGCACCACGACGCGCGTGTCCTGGAGCTTCTCGCGCACGTGGTTGATCACGTCGAGGCCCGTGCCGTCGGGCAGGCGCAGGTCGGACAGGATCACCTGCGGACGCACGGCGTCGGCGCGACGCGTCGCCTGTGCGACCGAAGAGGCCTCGGCCACGACGGTGACTCCCTCGGCGCGATCGAGGATGTCGCAGATGCCGCGACGCACGACCTCGTGGTCGTCGAGGACCAGGACTGTGATGTCAGACATGAAATTAATGGTACTGCCTGGAAGATGCGTCACCGGCTTTGGGCGCCCAGCGTCGCTGACATGTCGCGCACCAATGCGTCGCTCTGCCACCGATCATGGCCCTGCGCAGGGGTCTTGCGCAGCGCCCACAGGGCTCTCCCCCGCGGCCGTAGGCCTCGAGCGAGCGGTCGAAGTAGCCGGACTCCCCGTTGACGTTGACGTACAGCGCGTCGAAGCTCGTGCCGCCCTGGGCGAGCGCGGCGCTCATGACCTCTCGCGTGGCCGCGAGCAGGGCTCGGGCCTGCGCGGCGGACACGGCATGCGCGGGGCGCTGAGGGTGGACGCGCGCAAGCCAGAGCGCCTCGTCCGCGTAGATGTTGCCGATGCCGCTCACGACGGTCTGGTCGAGCAGCACCTGCTTGATCCCGCGCGCGCCCTTGCGGAGGGCGCGGGATGCCGCGAGGGGCGCGAGATGCGGATCGAGGACGTCGCGGCCGATATGGGCGACGGACTGCGGCAGCCACGCGAGGTCGGAGCCCTGCCCGGCGGGAAGCTCGTCGTGCGTGGGGACGAGTGGCTCCGCGTGGAGGTAGCCGAACGTGCGCTGATCGAGGAAGTCGAGGGTCAGCGGCCCTCGCGTCGGGTGCGCGAGCGTGAGGCGGGCCCGGCAGTGCGGGTGCGGGTCGGGGGCCGCCTCGCCCACGGCCTCGTGGACGCGGAACTGGCCCGACATTCCCAGGTGGGCGCTGAGGGAGAGGCCGGGCGCATCGTCCCTGGATCCCGGCGCATCGTCCCTGGAGATGGCCGGATCGGCCCGGCGAGCGTCCTCGGCTACGTGGTGGTCCGCGCCGGGTTCGACGAGGACCATCCACATGAACTTGCCGCGGCGGACGATCGCGTCGATCCGCGTGCCGACGACCTCGGCGGAGAACTCGGCCGCTCCGCCGGGAAGGAGCCGGACGCAGCTGTCGCGGCGGATGTCGACGCCGAGGATCGTGGCGCCGGTGATGAGGGAGTCGAGCCCTGAACGGACCGTCTCGACCTCGGGAAGCTCAGGCAACGACGCCGTCGGGCTCGCTGTCCGCCGTCTCAAGCGACGCGTAGGCGGCCGCGGCGGCCTCCTGCTCGGCGTGCTTCTTCGCGGTGCCGGTGCCCTCGCCGCGCACCTGGCCGTCGACGACGGCGCGCGCGGTGAACACGCGGGCGTGGTCCGGACCCTCGCCCGTCACGTCGTACACGGGACCGGGCAGGCCGAGCTCGGCGCACCGCTCCTGCAGCGACGTCTTCCAGTCGAGCGCGGCGCCGGACTGCGCGGCGGCGGCCAGCGACGGTCCGACCAGCCGCAGCACGACGTCGCGCGACGTCTCGATGCCGTGCGTGAGGTAGACCGCGCCGAGGATCGCCTCGAAGGCGTCGCACAGGATCGAGTCCTTGTTGTGCCCGCCCGTCGAGGTCTCGCCCTTGCCGAGCAGCACGCAGGGTCCCAGCTCGATCTGGCGCGCGATCGCGGCCAGCGACTTCTGGGACACGCATGCGGCTCGCATCTTGGCGAGCTCGCCCTCGGGGAGGTCCGGGTGCGCGTGATAGAGGTGGTCGGTCACGACGATGCCGAGCACCGAGTCCCCCAGGAACTCGAGCCGCTCATTCGTCGGCAGACCGCCCGCCTCGTAGGCGAACGAGCGATGGGTGAGGGCGAGCACCAGCAGATCGGGGTCGATCGACACACCGATCCGCCGGACCAGGGCGTCTGCCGCTTCCTGGCCCGGGATGCTCACCTCGTCACCTCGCTGCGCGTGGTAACGCGCGCCTTACGCCTCGTGCTCGGTGCGCAGCGCCTCGGCGTACTGGCGACCGTTGTAGGCGCCGCACGACGGGCACGCGACGTGGGCCAGCTTCTGGCCCTTGCACGAGGGGCACGTCACGGTGTTGGCAGCAGTGGTCTTCCACTGGGCCCGGCGTGCACGCGTGTTGCTGCGCGACATCTTGCGCTTGGGAACAGCCACGGCTAACTCTCTTTCTTCTCGGACGGCGCGTCGGCCTTCAAGGCTTCCAGCGCCGACCACCTGGGATCGATCTTCTCATGCGTGTGACCCGGGTCGTCCGCGAGCCGTGCGCCGCATTGGTCGCACAGCCCCGGGCAGTCCGGGTCGCACAGCGGGGTGAACGGCAGCTGGTCGGCCACCGCGTCCCGCACGACTTCGGTGAGGTCGAGGGTCTCCCCGTCGAACTCGTAGACGTCCTCCGGCTCCTCCTCCTCGTCCTCGCGCTCCGCGCCGGGGAGCTCGAACAGACCCTGGATCGGGGCCACGACAGTCAGTCGCACCTCGTCCAGGCACCTGCCGCACTCGCCGACCGCCTGCGCGGTGACGGTTCCGGAGATCCAGATTCCGTCCTGCACCGAGTCAAGGCTCAGATCGAGACTCACCTCGGTGCCGGCGGCCACGCCGATCATGTCGGTACCGAGGACCGCGGGGGCTGGGAACTGCTCCGACAGGACGCGCTGCGTCCCCGGGCGGCCGACGATATCCCTCGCGGGAATCTCGTACGGAGAGCCCTGGTGGCGCTTGGTGTGCGACACGCGCGCCTCCCGAACAGTTCCAGTCCTCATGGACCTCGGCCACGTCAGACGACGGGCCAGCGCACGATTCTACGCGAAGTGCCCCCGGCTCTCAAGCCAGCCCCACGAAGTCGTGCCCTCGGGCTCCACGGTACGTCAGATCGTGCCCGCGCGCCCGCGTCGGGAACGGCTCAAGAGCGGTGCTCAAGCGCGTCGAGCACCGCGGTCGAGACGCCCGGGGGGACGTAGGAGGTGATGTCGCCTCCGTGCCGCGCCACGTCGCGTACTAGGGACGATGCGATGTGGCTGAGGGCGTTGTCGCCCGTCAGGAAGATGGTCTCGATCCCGGTGATGGACCGGTTCATCAGCGCCATGGGGCGCTCGACGTCGTAGTCGGCCCCTCCGCGCAGACCCTTGACGATCGTGGTCGCGCCGATGGACTCACAGAAGTCGACGAGCAGCCCATCCGTCGTCGCGACCTCGATGCCGTCGAGGTGGGAGGTCGCCTCCGCGGCGAGGCGCACGCGGGTCTCGGCGTCGAGCAGGGGCGACTTGCTCGAGTTGTGAGCCACGGCGATGACCACTCGATCGAAGAGGGTCCGCGCGCGGACGGCCACGTCGACGTGGCCGAGCGTGATCGGGTCGAAGCTGCCAGGGAACACCGCGATGGTCATGCGTCCACGCTACCTGGGGCGACGACCTCCCCGTAGTGCACCGTGGTCTCGCCATAGGCCTTCGAGGCGACGGCCCCGATCGCGTCGGGCCACGGGGCGTCGCCGGCCCTGGAGGACCATTCGAGGACGACGGTCGCGTCGTCGCTCAGCCGCGGCGCGAGGGCGGCGAGCACCGTGGCGAGATCTTCGCGCGCGATGTCGTAGGGCGGATCGAGGAACGCGAGGTCCCACACCGCCTCGGACCTCTCGAGGTACGGCCGCGCCTTCTCGCGCACGACGATCGCGCGACCAGCCACGCCGAGCTCGCGCGCATTGCCCTGGGCGACGCGCGCCGCCTGGCTCGCGGCCTCGACGAGCACCGCCTCGGCCGCTCCCCTGCTGAGCGCCTCGAACGCGAGCGCGCCCGAGCCCGCGAACACGTCGATCACGCGCGCATCGCGCAGCACGTCGGCATGGTCGAGACGCGAGAAGACGGCCTCGCGGACCCTGTCGGTGGTGGGCCTCGTCCCCTTCGGCGGGACGGCGATCCTCCGGCCTCCGAACTCTCCGGCGATGATGCGGGTCATGGCCTCACGCTACCGGCTGGGCCTCGCGCGCCACCGCCTCGCCACACCTCTCCGCGCCGTGCCCTGCCGCGCCGTGCCTCGGGAACAAGCCCGGGTGCTCGCGCGCTGTCCCCCGGGATGACTCGGCGCAGATGCGCTGGGCAGGAAGGACACGGCATGGACGACGATCGGCGCGATCACGGACCCCAAGACGACCCTACGGAGGCGCTCCCGACCACGCAGGAGATGCCCCTCACCGCACCGCTCCCCACGGCGTTGAACCCCGAGGTCGCGGGCGGTGGCGATGCGGCCGCCAGCGTCCCGCCCCCATCGGTCCCTCCCCTGCACGACGCGTCCCGACCGGCGGCGTCGTTGGGCGACGACGGGCCGCGCGGTCGCTCCCCGCTCCTGGTCGGCGCCGCAATCGCCGTGGCCGCGCTCGTGGCGGCCGGCCTGATCCTGGGCGTGGGCGCCCTGCTGGGTGCGTCCGACTCCTCCGTCGAGGTGGCGGCCAGCGACTCGGCCTCGCCCTCCGCCTCGGTCGAGACCTCCAGCGCGCCGGACGAGTCCGCCTCCGAGGACTCGCCTGCGCCCTCGGACACCGCGACCGCAGACGACGACGAGGCGAGCGCGGCTCAGGTCGGCTCCGACGGTACGCCCGGCAGCGACGGCGCGTGCACCGCGTCCGTCAAGAACCTCAAGGCGAAGAACGGCGAGTTCGACCTCGAGATCGAGATCCACGCGCGCGCCGGAGGCGTGGAGACGTGGCAGGTGCGGGTCGACCTCGGCGAGGCCATCGCGTCGGAGGCGGATCACGCGACGCTCGTCGATCAGGCGGACGGCATCGCGACCGTCGAGAGCGAGGACGGCGCCAAGGCGATCGACTCGGGCAAGCGCTTCACCTTCAAGGTCAAGGGCGAGGGAGAGCCCTCGGGGCTCGACCTCGCCTGCACGTCCTAGGCCAGCACGCCGGGCCCTGGACGTCCTAGCCGAGCGCAGGCCTAGCCGCGCTCGAGGAACTGCTCGCGCTCCTCGCCGAGCCACTCGTCGATCGCGGCCGCGAGCGCGGGATGACTCGCCAGGGCGGGGTCCTCGGCGACGAGGCCCTTCGCATCGTCCCTCGCCTCGGCGATGACCTTGGCGTCGCGCACCACGCGCAGGAGGCGCAGGGAGTTGCGGCCGCCCGACTGGGCCGTGCCGAGGACGTCACCCTCGCGGCGCAGCTCGACGTCCTTGTCGGCGAGCTCGAAGCCGTCCGTCGTACCGGCGACCGCGGCGAGGCGCTCGGCCGCGACCGTGCCCTCCTCGGCGTGCGTGACGAGCAGGCATACGCCGGGCAGTCCGCCACGTCCGATGCGTCCGCGCAGCTGGTGGAGCTGCGAGATCCCGAAGTGTTGGGCGTCCATCACGACCATCACCGAGGCCTCGGGGACGTCGACGCCCACCTCGACCACCGTGGTGGAGACGAGGACCGGCGTCGCCCCGCTCGCGAAGGCGGCCATCGCATCGTCCTTGTCGTCGGATCCCATGCGTCCATGCAGGAGGCCCACGCCGACACCGGCGAGCTCGGGCCGCGCGCGCAGCATGTCGACGACCTGCGTGGCGGCGGCGAGAGGCGGACGCTCGGCGCTCTTGTCCTTGCCGCCGGCCCCGACGTCGAGCAGGCCGTCGTCGGCGAGGTCGTCCGCGCTCGCCTCGGGCGCATCGTCGTCGGGAGTGGTCTCGCCCTCCTCGATGCGGGGGCAGACCACGTAGGCGCGACGCCCCTGGGCGACCTCCTCGGCAACGCGCGCCCACGCGCGGTCGAGCCACGCGCGGTTGTCCGCGGGGACCACATGCGTGAGCACCTCAGCGCGGCCCGCGGGCTTCTCGTCCAGCACGGTGGTCTCGAGGTCGCCGAACACGGTCATCGCGACGGTGCGCGGGATCGGCGTGGCGGTCATGACGAGCATGTGCGGCGGATGCTCTCCCCTGGTGCGGAGCGCGTCGCGCTGCTCGACGCCGAAGCGGTGCTGCTCGTCGACCACGACGAGGCCCAGGTCGGCGAACTGCACGGTCTCGCTCAGCAGCGCGTGCGTGCCGACCACGATGCCCGCCTCCCCCGAGGCCGCATCCGCGAGCGCCTTGCGCCTCGCGGCGGCGCCCTGGGAGCCGGTGAGGAGCGTGACGCGCGTGCCGCGCGGGTCGCCGCCTAGGGTCCCCGCGTCCGCGAGCGCGCCGAGCATCGCCCGCAGCGTGCGCAGGTGCTGGGCCGCGAGCACCTCGGTCGGGGCGAGCAGCGCCGCCTGCCCACCCGAGTCGACCACCTGAAGCATCGCCCGCAGCGCGACGAGGGTCTTGCCCGAGCCCACGTCTCCCTGAAGGAGCCGCAGCATGGGCGTCTCCTTGGCGAGGTCCGCCGCGATGGTCTCGCCCGCGCGCACCTGGGCGCCGGTGAGGGCCCACGGCAGCTGCGCGCCGAAGGCGTCGAGCGCGCCGTCCGCCTTGCCCGTGCGCGCCAGCGTGGCGTGCGCATCGTGCGCGGCGCGGCGCCTCGCGAGCGCGGCCTGCAGGACGAGCGCCTCCTCGTAGATCAGCCGCGCCCGTGCGGAGCGCCACTCGGCATCGTCCTCGGGCACGTGGATCCGCCGCCACGCCTCGAGCAGCGGCACGTGCCCGTGACGCTCGAGCAGTTCGGCGGGAACCGGGTCGTCGACCTCGTCGGGCGCGAGCGGATCCAGCACGGTGCGGACCGAGCGGCCGATGCGCCACGTCGGCACCCCTGCCGCGGCAGGGTAGATCGGGATGGGGCGGGACGCCTCGAGGACGGCCTCGTCCGCGTCCGCGGCGTCGACGCCCACGATGAGGTAGTCGGGGTGGGTGAGCTGGCGCTCGCCGCGGTACTCGCCGACGGTGCCGGTGAACAGCCCGGTGCGTCCTGCGCGCAGCTTGTCCTCGTGCATGCGCAGCACGCCCATGCGCTTGGCGAAGAAGGTGAGCCGCAGCGAGTCCTGGCCGTCGGTCACGACCGCCTCGAGCATCGCGCCGCCCCGGTTGCGCATCGGTCGCGTTGTCGCGGATCGCACCTGCGCCATGACGGTCACGTGCTCGCCGACGCGGAGGTCGCGGATGGGGGTCATCTCGCCAGGGCTGCCGTAGCGCCGCGGGTAGTGGCGCAGCAGGTCGCCGACGGTCTCGAGGCCGAGCTTCTTCATCGACTGCGCGGTGCGCGAGCCGAGCACGCGGCTCAGCGGCTCGGTCAGGCGGCCCCCGGTGTGGGGCCCTGGCGCGGCGGGGCCGGGCGGGACGTCGTCCGTCGTCCGTGTCATGCGACGGGCGAGGACTCGACGCCGATCAGGATCCCTGGCTCCCCGTGGCCGCCCGCGTAGATCTGGATGTCGGCGAGCGGGGCCACCTGGGCGACGGAGATCCGGACGTGATCGGCGATCTCGGGGGGCACGCCCCTCGCGAGGATGAGGGTCACGACGTCGGTGTCCGGGCCGATCATCCGGTCGACGTCATCGTCGAGCGCGTCGACCGACGACGACTCGACCTCGGTCCTGGCCACCGCATCGGACATGAGGACCGCGAGGTCCTCTCCCGGAGTCGCGAGCGCGGCCGCGGCGACCGCGGCGATCACCTGGGCCTCGTGGCCCGCGTCGAGGACCGTCATGTGCCAGTGGCGGCGGCGCGCGGCGAGCTCCCGGGCGGCGATCCGCAGCGCGGGGTTGCCCGCGACCACGACCGCAGACGAGCCCGACGCGTCCTTGACCGCGCGACGCAGCTCGCGCTTCTTCATGCGAGTCGGATCTGGGACCACGAGCACGACGGCACCCGCGTCGGACAGCGGCTCGGCGAGGCCCGGGCACGAGGTCAGCGCGACGACGCCCGTCGCGGAGCGGTCGCCGACGTGGCTCATGAGCAGGCTGCGCACGACGATCTGGCGCGCATCGACGGACTGGGCGATGTCGACCGCGGCCTCGGGCGCGTCCGTGTGGACGTGCGCCTGCGCGAGGCCGTGGCCGTACGAGACCGTGACTGAGTCGCCGACGGCCTCGAGCTCGCCGCGGAGCCGCGCGATCTCGCTCGCGTCCTCCGGCTCGGCGACGAACATCACCTCGTAGGCGCCACCGCCGGGGATGCCGTGCGTGTGTGGGCCGGGGCCGTGGATCACGCTGCGACCGTCGCGCAACTCCCACTCGACCTCGTCGAGGGCGGCGAGCGCGTCGCGTCCCGCGAGCGTCTCGGCGAGCATCTCGAGCTGCAGTACGAGCCCCGCCGCTCCCGCGTCCACCACTCCGGCGTCGCGCGCGCTCGGCAGCTGCTCCTGCGTGAGCGCGAGGGCGGCACGCGCGGAGACCACCGCGGCGACCGCCACGGCCTCGCGCCCGGCCTTGACCTTTGCCGCGTCGCGCGCGCCCTTCGCCGCCGCGCGGGCGACCGACAGGATGGTCCCCTCGACGGGAGAGCTCACCGCGCGGTACGCGGCCTCGGCCGCGATCTCGAGCGACTCGGCGATCGCCGCGGGCTTGGCCTTGTTCAGGCCGCCCCTCTCGTCGATCGCGGTGAGGAAGCCCGAGAGGTACTGCGAGACGATCACGCCCGAGTTGCCACGGGCGCCCAGCAGGGCACCCCGCGCGAAGGCGGCGACGACCTCGCGATGCGTCGCATCGTCCGGGAGCTTCGCGACGGCGCGGTTGCCCTCCTGAAGCGTGAGGTAGATGTTGGTGCCGGTGTCGGAGTCCGCGACGGGGAAGACGTTGATCGCGTCGAGGCTCTCGCGCGCCCGCTTCACGGCGTCGACGCCCGAGGTGAGCCAGCGGCGCAGCTCGGTGGCCTCGCTCATCGGCACTCCCTTCGGTCGCTCGTCGCCCCGCACATCTTCCTCCCTCGCCAGGCGAACTTGACCCGCCCGACGCTCCTTATCGTGGCACGAGCATGGGACACTGGAGGGCAGGAACGGCCCGGTCCGAAGCCTTGTTTGGCGCGTAGCGGAATCGTCGGCTATCCTTGTGCGGTTGCCCGAGCACCTTCGGGCTCTCAATCGTGGCACTGTCGGAAGTCGCCGGCGTGCAAGAACTGTAGGAGAACTATCGTGGCTGCCAACTGCGACGTCTGCGGCAAGGGCCCCTCGTTCGGGCACTCCATCTCGCACTCGCACCGCCGCACGAAGCGTCGCTGGAACCCCAACATCCAGCGCGTCCGTGCCGTGGTCGCCGGTACCCCCAAGCGCCTGAACGTGTGCACCTCGTGCCTCAAGGCCGGCAAGGTTACCCGCAACGTCTAAGCATTCCAGCGGCATCGACCGCGGACAACAGAAAGGGCGCTTCCCCTCGGGGAGGCGCCCTTTCTGTTGTCCGCACTGCCCTCCGGGTAAGCCAGTGTCGGTTCTCGGAGCTTGCTGCGCCTGACGGGTAGATGAGTATCGTGGCGGCGCGACTCAGGTCGGCTTGCCGGTTCGCTCGGGCCCAAGCGAACCGAAGTGACTGAGAATCGGCCGCCCGCCACGGCGAACTGCAGCGAACACCATGAATCCGCCGCAAGTTTCAGTCACTTCGGGCGGGGCGTCAGACTGGATCTGCGCGAGAAGCGACATGCCGTCGTCACTGCGGCCTCCGTTGAAGACCGGTGCGCGAGCGCGCGCGGCGATCAGCGGGCCTACCGGCTGAAGTGATCCCAGCCGAGCGACTCGGGCACGACGCCGTCGACGCGCACGCCTGCGAACTCGTCCGTCACCGTACCGATGACCTCCCAGCCCGGCGGCACCGAGCCCGCGGACGGGAACACCGCGAGCAGCGCGTGGTCCTCTCCCCCGGTGAGCGCGTAGTCGAGCGCGGACGTCCCCAGCGCGGAGGCCGCCACCGAGGCGGCCGGGTGCACGGGCACGGCGTTCGAGTCCAGCGACAGCCCCACCTCGGAGGCCCGCGCGATCCGGCCGGCGTCGCGCAGCAGCCCGTCGGAGATGTCCATCATCGCCGCTGCCCCGCGAAGCGCGGCCTCGAGCCCGGCCCCGACCACGGGACGCGGACGCTTGAACAGCTGCACAGCCTCGGGGGCGGCCTCGGGAGAGCCCGCGGTGAGCGCCGCGAACCCAGCCGCCGCCGCGCCGAGCGGCGCCGACACCGCGACGACCATGCCGGGATGCGCATCGGCCCTGGTGACGACCTCGGTGCCGTGCGTCTCGCCGAGCACCGTCACGGAGACGACGATCTGATCGGCTCCCGACAGGTCTCCCCCGACCACGCCGACCCCATGCGGCTCGCACGCCTCGCGCACCCCGTCGGCGAAGTCGAGCACCCAGTCCACGTCCGTGTCCTCGGGCAGGCACAGAGTGATCTGCAGCGACGTCGGCACGGCGCCCATCGCATCGATGTCGGCGAGGTTCTGCATCGCCGCGCGCCAGCCCACGTCGGCCCCGGTCGACCACTCCGAGCGGAAGTGGTGCCGCTCCACCAGCACGTCCGACGACACGACCAGGTGACCGTCGACGGCGACCACTGCCGCATCGTCCCCGGGCCCGAGGATCTCGGCGTCGGTGTCCGGAAGCCGCGGGGCGAAGAGCGCGATGAGCGCGTCCTCGCCGATCTCGCCGATGGAAGTCATGCGGACAAGCCTAGGCGTGCAGGGACGATGCGCCGTTCACGGGTCGGCCCAGCCCAGGGACGATGCCGTGGTCGCCCGGTTCAGGCCGCCTCCACCACGATCTTCCCGGCCACGTGGCCTCCCTCGAGCATCTCGAGCGCAGCGACGTGCTCCTCAAGCGGGAACACCCTGTCGATGCGCGGCTTGACGAGGCCAGCCTCGACCCATGCGGCCACGCGCACGAGGTCCGCGGAGTTCGGGATCGCGGTGTGCCGCACGACCTTGCGCCTCACGAACGGCGCGGCGAAGGTCGCCTTGAACATGGCCTCCGCGGGCCCCAGCAGCTTCCCGCCGCCGATGCCACCCATGGGCGCGTAGGCCCCGTCGGGTGCGATCACGGCCGCGAGGTCGCGCAGGGAAGACGTCGTCACCAGGTCGAGCACCACGTCGAACTGCTCGCCGCAGTCGGCGACCTCCTCGACCGTGTAGTCGATGACGCGGTCGGCGCCGAGCTCTCGCACCCAGTCGGCATTGCGACCCGAGCACACCGCGACAACACGGGCCGCGCCCAGAGCCTTAGCGATCTGCACGCCGAGGTGGCCCACGCCGCCCGAGGCGCCGATGACGAGCACCCGGCTGCCGGGACGGATCCCCATAGCCTCGAGCCCCTGCAGCGAGGTGAGCGCGCCCATGGGCAGCGCCGCCGCCTCGGCAAAGCTCAGGGAAGCGGGCTTGGGCGCGATCCGGCCGGCGTCCGCGACGCAGTACTCCGCGCACCCGCCGAAGCTGATCTCCCCGTAGACCTCGTCGCCCACCGCGAATTCGGTGACGCCGGGCCCCACTGCATCCACCACTCCCGCGACATCGGCGCCGAGCACCCTGAGGCCCGGGGACCGCCAGCCGCTGAAGCTGCGGGCGAGCGCGGGGTCGGCGCGGTAGACGTGCCAGTCGTAGGGGTTCAGCGAGGCCGCGCGGTTCGCGATGCGAACCTGCCCCTCTTGAGGAAGCGGCGCGGGCATGTCGACGAGGCGCATGACCTCCGGCCCTCCGTAGGAGTCGTAGACGACGGCCTTCATCGGGCCACCTCCTCGGTCTTGGCCTGGCTCGGGATGGGGGCGGGGACGCTCACGTCGGGCCGGATCCCCACGATCAAGAGGTAGCCGATCATCCAGAACTCCGCGACGGTCGCGGGCATGGCGACCGCTTCGACGATCCAGGAGGGCACGGCGCCCTCGACGAGGCCGAGGAAGGCGCTCAAGACGTAGCCCGCGCCGCCGACGATCAGCAGCCATCCGAGCACGGAGGGGAAGCGTCCCGAGGTCTTCGCGACGTGCCCCATGGGGATGAGCCACAGCCCGAAGAACAGCGCGCCCACAGCCCAGAACGCGTCGGCCGATTCCCACAGGAGAGCGACGGTCGACCAGACGTCACCTCCCGGGGCGAGCGTCGCATCGTCCGCTACCGCGGTGGCGGTCACGAGCATCGCGGCAGAGCCGAGGATCGCGAGCGCGTTGGCCATGCCGAACGCCGCCGTGGCCCAGGCGGCCACAGGGTTGAGGCCCCGAAAGAGCTTGTAGAAGTAGACGGCGGCGAGCGCCTGCGTCGCGACGACGCCGAGCTCCAGCCCCAAGAACACGAGCGTGCGCAGCGGGATGTCGGTGAGGTTGATGGCGGTTTCGACTCCGTCGTCGCCCGCGAACATCGGGCGCAGGAGCAGGAACCCGAGCATCCCCGTGAGCGCGAGCCCCAGGTACCAGGCTCCGGTGACGCGCGCGGTGCGGCGCGTCGCATCGGTCAGGCCGGCCCTTTCGGGCGCGACAACATCAACAGCGGTCATGGTCTTTCCCCCTTTGGCGTCCGCCGCTTCTCAGGCGTCGGCGTCGTCGGCGTAGCTGAAGACTCGCTCGAGCGGGACGCCGAAGACCCGCGCGATCTGGAACGCGACCTCGAGCGAGGGAGAGTACTTGCCCTGCTCGATCGCGATGATGGTCTGACGCGTGACGCCGACGCTCTTCGCGAGCGCGGCCTGCGTCATCTCGCCGTGCATGAAGCGCAGCGTGCGGATGTCGTTGGTGACCTTCGTGGAGCGGGGCATCACAGCCCCCGCGAGTAGGCGCGGAGCTTGAGCGCCGCGCCGACGATGCCGCCGAGCAGGCCGACGGCGAAGAGCAGCTGCGCGATCCAGAACGGATCCACGTCGTTCATGGCCAGGATGATCGCGCCGAGCGACCCGAAGGACGCGATCGACAGGCCCTTGGCGTTGCCGAAGTTCTCGATCACCTTGTCGCGCTCGTCGCCCTCCTCGAACTCGGGCTCCTCGCCGCGGACGGTGGCGGAGATGGCGCCGCTGATCGTGGAGACGATCACCCCGGCGATGATCACGACGACGATCGAGCCCATCGCGATGGCCATCGGCCAGACCCAGCTGATCTCGCTGGGCTCGGAGCCGATCATGCGCGGGATCATCACGGCGGCGTAGACCAGGCCGACCACGACGAACGCGATCAGCGAGGCCCAGACGGTGCGCTGCTGCATGGACATCGTCACCTCCTCGGGATGTCAAAGATCTCTGACATCTCCAAAGTAAGGTCGCGCGGACACTGTGTCAAGTTTTCTTGACACCGCTCCAGCCTTGGGCGAGCCAACCGCTCCTACACCCGCGCCGGCTCCTCGTGCTCGAGCCAGCCGCCGCGCCTGGTCGTGCGCCAGTAGGCGAGCCCGAGGAAGAATCCGCGCGCGCCGTTGAACAGCAGGAACGCGCGCCACAGGTCGTGGCCGCGGTCGTCGCCGATCCACAGGGCGCCGATCGCGAGGACGGGGAAGAACACCACCACCGCGGACAGTGCCATGGTCACGAGCATCGCGCGCGTATGGCCTGACCCGAGGAACACGCCGTCGAAGAGATACGCGAAGGCGCTGAACAGCGGCAGCGCGATCACCCACGGGAAGTACTCGCGCGCGGTGTCGGCCACCGCGGGCAGATCGGTCATCAGGGCCAGGAGCGGATCCCGCGCGACCAGGTAGAGAAGCGTGAAGATTGCGCCGAGGGTGACGGCGGGAACGGCCGCCGCGAGGTTCGCGCGATGGAACTCGCGTACGTCTCGGCGCCCGACCTCACGCGCCGCCATCGCCTCAGCCGCGTGCGCGTAGCCGTCCTGGGCGTACGACGCGAGGTACATGAACTGCATGAGCACGCTCGTGGCCGCGAGCACGTCCTCCCCGATGCGACCCGCGTAGGCCGTCACGAACGTCAGCACGACGTACAGGATCGCCGTGCGCCCGAAGAGCCAGCTGTTCAGCTTGACCACGCCGGCCCAACCGGACCGCAGACCCTTGCCGCGCCACCTGCGCACCGCCTCGCGCACCGGGGCGGGCGCGACCCGCCACCACAGCACCCCGGCGACCACCACGCCGACCCATTCGGCGATCGCGGACGCGGCCGCGGCGCCCTGGGAGCCCCAGCCGAACCCCGCGACGAACGCCACGTCGAGCCCGATGTTGAGCAGGTTCACCGTCGCGACGACGGCAAGCGGTCGCTTCGTATCCCCCGACCCGACGAACCAGCCGTTCGCGACGAGCGTCAGCAGCGTCGCGGGTGCCGCGAGCAGGCGGATGAGCGCGTAGTCGGTCGCGAAGGCGCGGACGTCGCCCTCGGGCGCGAGCACCGACATCGCGAGCGGCACCGCCACCCATTGCACGACGACGATGCTGAGGCCGAGCGCGAGAGCCATGAGCAGCGAGCGCTGCAGATGCGTGACGGCGGTGTCGGTCCGCCCGGCGCCGAGCGCACGGCCCACGAGGGACGTCGTCCCCGAGCGCAGGAAGTTCAGCAGCCACGTCACCGCGCCGATGACGGTGGCACCGATCGCGACCGCGCCCAGATGGGTCGCGTCGGAGAAGTGCCCGAGCATCGCGGTGTCCACGAGGCCGACGAGCGGCACCGTGATGTTGGAGAGGATCGCCGGCCAGGCCAGCGAGAAGGCACGCCGATGCGGGAGCCCCCGCAGCAGGTCAGCCCTCGACGACAACGCGCGCGCCGTGGCTGCGGGCCGGCTCCATCGCCGTGTTGAGACGCGAGCCGGTCACGTCGGAGTCGTGCAGGAAGCGCACCTCCGACTCGCCATCGGAGAGCACGTAGAGCACGGCACCCTGGCGCGTGGCCCCGGCCTGGGTCAGCGTCAGCAGGCCCGGCTTGAACGACGCCCACTTGCGACGCGCGAGCGGGGAGACGAGGCCGCCCAGCTCGAGCCGGTCATCGACGACGCGCGCCTGGAGCACCGACGCCTCCCCCTTGGCGAGGGCCCTCCCCTGGTAGCCGAGCCACGCGTTGAGCACCGTGGCCGGGATCATCACGATCGCCACGAGACCGATGAGCAGCGGGGCGTCCCGGAACACGGAGCCGAAGACGGCGATCGTGGCGACGCCGAGCACGACCGCGACCGCCCAGTGGCGGTACCACTCGGCGAAGGGCTCGGCCCATGCGGGCGGAGACAGCAGGTTCTCGGTGTGCGGCATGCTCCTCCTCGTCAGGACTCCACCCTAGCGACGCCTAGGCTGTGGGCATGCCTCGGAGACTGACCGCGCTCGGCCTCGCTGCGCTCCTCGCGCCGGCCCTCGCGGGCTGCGCGTCCCCGTACCCCGTGGATCCCGCGGAGTACGCAGGCGACCCCGACTGCGCGCGCGTGATGCTCGCGGTCCCGGACGAGCTCGGCGGCCTTGCCAAGCGCACGACCACCTCGCAGGCGACCGCGGCCTGGGGCGGCGACGAGGGCGTCATCGTCGCGCGCTGCGGCGTCGAGCCTCCCGGGCCCACGACCGACGAGTGCCTCGCGGTCGAGACCTCGACCGTCTCGCAGGACTGGATCCTCACGGAGACGGACGATGCATGGGTCGCCACGACCTTCGGCCGCTCCCCCGCGCTCGAGGTCACCGTCCCGAAGGTGCGCGCCGACGAGGCCCTCGGGGATCTGCTCGCGGAGCTGTCGGGTCCCGCGGCGCTCGCGCCGTCGAACGGCCTCGCCTGCTCCTGACGGGCGGCGCTGGGAGTCGCACTCCCGGCGAGAGAGGCGCCGACCCGCGCTGAACCGAACCCGCGCCGAATCGGACCCGAGCGCTACTCGCGGCCCTCATCGAGCGGGATCAGCATCGTCCTGTAGTCCCCGCCCTCGGCGTGGATCTGCCAGATCTTCTCCGCGACCTCGTCGATCGTGTAGCGGAGCTTCGGAATCGCGCCGGGGATCACGAGCTGGTGGACGCCGATGCCCTCGACGCCGAGCGCGTCATGCAGCATCTCGCCGTACGCGCTCTCCGCGGGGAAGGCGACCGAGGTGCCCGAGAAGCCGTGGCGCGCCTTGACCGACGTGCCGCCGTTGATGAGGATGATCGATCCCTCCCCCGCCTCGCGCATCGCCGGCAGCACGGTGCGCGCCGCGTGGATCAGACCGAGCGCGGAGAACTGGAAGGCCTGCGTCGCGAGCTCCGGGGTGAGGTCGAGCACCGGGTTGAGGAAGCTGCGGAACGGCAGCGGGCTGTACTGGAGCGCGGTGATGGTCCCGAGCTCGGCGGCCGCCATCTCGAGGGCCCCCACGAGCTGCGCCGGCTGGAGGACGTCGGCCGCGTAGCCGCGGGCCGTGGTGCCGTCCTTGGACAGCTCGGCGGCGATGCCGTCGAGCTTCTCCTGATCGCGGGAGATCAGGGCGACGGAGAAGCCCTCTCGCCCGAAGCGGCGCGCGACCGCGGCGCCGAGGTTGGGTCCGGCTCCGATGATGGCGAGCGTGGGCATGAGGTCTCCTTCGACGTCGTGGCGGTTCCGCTTCCGACCCTAGCGCTCGGTGCGCGCGGGCCGATGGACGCGAGCGGTGCGGCGCACTGCGGCCGCAGCGCCACCGCAGAGGGGGCACCACGGGTGCAGGCGCGGACGTCAGCGCAGGCCGAGCGGCCTCGCGAGCGCCTCCTGGATCAGCGCCTCGACGAGCGCCGGGTACGCGATCCCCGCGGCGGCCCACATGCGCGGGTACATGCTCGTCGTGGTGAAGCCCGGCATGGTGTTGATCTCGTTGACCGTCACGTAGCCGTCGGGACCGACGAAGCAGTCCACGCGGGCGAGGCCCTCGGCACCGACCGCGACGAAGGCGCGACGCGCGAAGTCCGCGACCGTCGCCGCCACGCCCGGGTCGAGCGCGGTGGGGCACAGCAGCTCCACGTTGCCCTCGTCCAGGTACTTCGCCTCGAAGTCGTAGAAGGCGTGGTCTCCCTTGGTGACGATCTCGCCTTGGGGCGACGTCCTCACCTCGGTCCCCGTGGCGAGCACCGCGGTCTCGATCTCGCGACCCACGATCCCGGCCTCGACGAGCACCTTCGGATCGTGCTTGGCCGCGTCCGCGACCGCCGCCTCGAGCTCGTCCCACGACGTCACCTTGGAGATGCCCATCGAGGAGCCGGCGCGCGCGGGCTTGACGAACACCGGCAGGCCGAGCTTCTCTAGCTCGGGCATGCGGGGCGCGACGGGCTCCCCCGGCCGCAGCACGATGCCGGGCGCGACGGGCAGGCCCGCGTCGACAAACGAGGCCTTCATGAACTGCTTGTCCATGCCGACCGCGGAGGCGAGCACGCCGGAGCCGACGAAGCGCGCGTCGACGAGCTCGAGCGCGCCCTGGATCGTGCCGTCCTCGCCATACGGCCCGTGCAGCACGGGGAACACCACGTCGATCGTGCCGAGCGGCGTCACGGACGCGCCGTCGTCGAGCCTCCACTCGGTCGAGCCGACGCGGACGGGAGGCAGCACTGTGGGACCCTCATCCGCGACCGAGGGCATCGCGCCGTCGGCGATGCGCCAGTCGGCGGCGTCGGTCGAGGCGAGCGTCCAGCGTCCGTCGCGGGTGATCCCGATGGCGACCACGTCGTAGGTGTCGCGGTCGATCGCGCCGAGCACGCCGCCGGCGGTCACGCACGAGACCCCATGCTCGGACGAACGGCCGCCGAACAGCACGGCCACGGTCGGCTTGGGGTTCATCGTGTCCCTTCGGTCAGGATCAGGTCCGACACTACTGCCCTTCGGCCTTGCGCGGCCGCGACACGAGCGCCTGGAGCACGGCCTCCTTGGGGGCGCCCTCGTGGATCATCGCGACGACCGCGTCGCAGATCGGCACATCGACGCCCTTCTCGCGCGCGAGCTCCTGGATCGACAGGGAGGTCTTCACGCCCTCGGCGGTGCCTCCGGTGGTCGCGATCGCCTCGTCGAGCGTCGCGCCCTTGCCGATCGCGGATCCCAGCGTGTGGTTGCGGGACAGCGGCGACGCGCACGTCGCGATGAGGTCGCCCATGCCCGCGAGCCCCGAGAATGTCTCGGGCGACGCGCCGAGCGCGAGCCCCAGCCGCGTGATCTCCGCGAGGCCGCGGGTGATCACGGTCGCCGTGGTGTTGTGGCCGAAGCCCATGCCGTCGGCGATGCCGACGCTCACCGCGATGACGTTCTTGTAGGCGCCCGAGAGCTCGACGCCGATGACGTCGGAGTTCGTGTAGGGACGGAAGTAGGACGATGCGGTCGAGGCCGCGACCAGCTCGGCGGCGGCGGAGTCGGCGCCCGCGACGACCGTGGCGGTCGGCTGGCGCTCGGCGATCTCGCGCGCGAGGTTCGGCCCCGAGACGACGGTGATCCGCTCGTCCGGAAGGCTCCACGCCTCGGCGAGCACCTGGGTCATGCGCTGGTGGGTGCCGAGCTCGATGCCCTTCATGAGCGAGGTCACGACCGCGCCGGAAGGCAGCAGGGACGCCCACGGAGAGATCACGCCGCGCACGTGCTGCGAGGGCAGCGCGACGGCGACGATGTCGGCGTCCGCGAGCGCCTCCTCGGCGTCCGTCGTCGCGTGGATCCCCTCGGGCAGGTGCAGCCCCGCGAGGGCACGATCGTTGCGACGCTCGTCCCGCACCTGGGCGACCGCCGCATCGTCCCTGCCCCACAGGGTGACGTCGGTGCCCGCGTCCGCGAGCACCGCGGCGAAGGTCGTGCCCCAGGCGCCTGCGCCGAGCACTGCGGCGCGCGTCACGAGTCGGCTCCCGACACGCGGCCGCCCTTGCGCATGTCCCACGGCATCGCGGGCGGCTCCTCGCCGCGGATGTCGGCGAGCATCGCGGTGAGCGTCGCGGTGACGCGGTCGGTCGCCGCGCGCAGCGTCTCCGCGTCGCGCTTGTCGCCGATGTCGCTCAGGTCGATCGGCGGGCCGGCGACCACGGTGATGGTCTTGGGCGGGATCGGCTTGAAGACCTTGCCGTACGGGGCGAGCAGGCGATGCGCGCCCCACTGGGCGACGGGGATGATCGGCACCCCCGCGTCGAGGGCCATGCGCACCGCGCCTGGGCGGGCGACCATCGGCCACAGGTCGGGGTCACGGGTCAGCGTGCCCTCGGGGAACATCGCGATCATGTCGCCGCGCTGCAGGACCTCGATGCCCTTGTCGACGGCGTCCTTCGCGCGCGACGTGCCGCGGTAGACGGGGATCTGGTCCACGCCGTGCAGCGCCTTGCCGATCACCGGCAGCTCGAACAGCGACGACTTGGCCAGGAACCTGGGCGGATGCCCATTGAGGTACAGGAAGTGCCCGAGCGTGATCGGGTCCGCGTAGCTCACGTGGTTGGACACGGCGATGAAGCCGGAGTCCTTCGGCAGGTTCTCGGCGCCGTGCCAGTCCTTGCGGGTCGCGGGACCGAAGATCGAGCGCAGGAAGTAGGCCGCGGCCTTGTAGCCGCGAGTCTCGGGGGTCGCCATCACTCCACGCTCGCGCCGAGCGCGGCGAGCTTGTCGCGGAAGCTCTCGTAGCCGCGGTCGATGATGCCGATGCCGCGCACGGTCGAGGTGCCCTCGGCCGCGAGCGCGGCGATGAGGTGCGAGAAGCCGCCGCGGAGGTCGGGGACCTCGATGTCGGCCGCCTTGAGGGGCGTCGGGCCGGAGATGACCGCGGAGTGGGTGAAGTTGCGCTGCCCGAAGCGGCACTTCTTGTCGCCGAGGCACTCGCGGTACAGCTGCACGTGCGCGCCCATCTGGACGAGCGCCTCGGTGAAGCCGAAGCGGTTCTCGTAGACGGTCTCGTGGACGATGCTGAGGCCGGTGGCCTGGGTCAGCGCGACGACGAGCGGCTGCTGCCAGTCGGTCATGAAGCCCGGGTGCACGTCGGTCTGGATCGCGATCGGGTTGAGGTCGCCGCCCGGGTGGCGGAAGCGGATGCCGTCGGGGGTGACGGTGAACTCGCCGCCCGCCTTGCGGAACACGTTAAGGAACATGCCCATGTGGCGCTGCTGGGCGCCCTTGACCATGATGTCGCCGCCCGTGGCGAGGGCCGCGCAGGCCCACGAGCCGACCTCGATGCGGTCCGTGAGCGAGACGTGGTCGTAGCCGAACAGCTGCGGCACGCCCTCGATCGTGACCGAGCGGTCGGTGTCGACCGAGATGATCGCGCCCATCTTCTGCAGCGTGTCGATCAGGTCCTTGATCTCGGGCTCGACCGCCATGTTGTGCAGCGTCGTGATGCCCTCGGCCATGACCGCGGTGAGCAGCAGCTGCTCGGTCGCGCCGACGGACGGGTAGGCGAGCTCGTGGTGGATCCCCTTGAGCCCGTTCGGGGCGGTGAGGTGCAGGCCGTCTCCGGCCTCCGTCACCACGGCGCCGAACTTGCGCAGGATCTCGAGGTGGAAGTCGATGGGCCGGTCGCCGATGCGGCAGCCGCCGAGGTCGGGGATGACCGCCTCGCCGAGGCGGTGCAGGAGCGGGCCGCACAGCAGGATCGGGATGCGCGACGAGCCCGCGTGCGTCGCGATCTGCATCGCGTCGGCGAACTGGAGCTCCGACGTGTCCATGCTGAGGACGCCGGACTCGACGTCGTAGTCGACCTCGACGCCGTGGAGGCGCAGGAGGGACGACACGACCTTCACGTCGCGGATGTCGGGAACGTTGCGCAGCGTCGACGTGGTGGAGCCGAGCAGTGCTGCGACCATGGCCTTGGAGACGAAGTTCTTGGCGCCTCGGACGGTGATCTCGCCCTCGAGCGGCCGCCCGCCGGTGACGCGGATGGAATCGGTCATGGTCCTATGGTGCCCCATCTCGGCTGTACGACCGGCCTCGACTCCACAGAGAGATGCCGCGGAATCACGAAACACCAGGGCCTTCGGCTCTAAGGTGGAGAGGTGACCGACCCGCCCCGCGTCCTGTGCGTGGGCCTTGCCACGCTCGACGTCGTGCAGCTCGTCGAGCGGCTGCCGCTCCCCAATGAGAAGGTCGCTGCGCTCGACTTCCTGATCGCGGGCGGTGGTCCCGCCGCGAATGCCGCGGTCGCGTCCGCTCGATGCGGCTCCGAGACCGCGCTCGTCACCGCGCTCCCGCCGCATCCGCTGACCGACCTGGTGCTCGCGGACCTGCGCGCATGCGACGTCACCGTGCACGTGGAGGACTCGACCGGGGAGGGCCCTCCGGCGACCGCCGCGATCATGATCACGCGCACGACCGGCGACCGCGCCGTGGTGTCGCCGACGGGTACCGCCGCGTCGGAGAGGGACACTCCCCCGAGCCTCGACGCCGCGGCGCTCGTGCACGGGCTCGATGCCGTGCTCCTGGACGGCTACCACCGGCACCTCGGCATCCCGATCGCGCGCGCGGCCCGCGAGGCCGGCGTGCCCGTGATCCTCGACGCCGGCAGCTGGAAGCCGTACACGCCCGACGTGCTCGACCACGTCGACATCGCGGTGGTCTCCGACGACTTCGCTCCCCCGGGCACCGAGGGAGATCCCGCAGCGGTCATCGACACGCTCCTCGCGCTCGGCACGCAGCGGATCCTCATCACGAGGGGCGGAGGCTCGGTCCTCTACCGCACCCCCGTGGGCTCCGGCGAGGCCGATGTGCGGCCGGTGCCCGTGGTCGACACCCTGGGAGCGGGCGACTTCTTCCACGGTGCGTTCGCGCATCGGATCGCCGAGCTGGGCCTCGAGGACGAGAGGATCCACGACGACGCGGTCTGGGCCTCGGCGGTCGCGGGGACCTCTCTTGGCTCGTTCGGTACCCGCGCATGGCTGCGCGGCCGACTTCCCCACGAGCGCTGACCCTCAGCAGCTCCCCGGCGTGAGCCTCAGATCCGCCGCGCGCGACGAGTCGTGCGCGAGCCAGAAGTTCTCGGCGTCCACCGTGTCGACCCAGACACGCGCGGGGCCAGGCTCGCGCCCCGTCGCGACGCGCCTCGCGATGAGCCGCTCGCGGCACACCTCCCACGGCACGTCCAGGAACCACAGCGCGTCGATCCGGTCGCGCACGCGCCGCCACGCGAGCGTGTCCAGCGCGAGCCAGTTCCCCTCCACGAGGACGATGCGGCAGTCGACGGGGATGGACAGCCTCCCCTCCACGGGCTCGTGGAGGGCGCGGTCGTAGTCCGGTACCGGCACGGGTGCCTCGCGCTCGCCTCGCAGGGCGTCGAGGAGGATCGCTAGCGCGTCGGGATCGAAGGTCTCGGGCGAGCCCTTGCGGCCCGCCAGCCCGCGCGCGACGAGCTCGGCCTGCGCGAGGTGGAAGCCATCCATCGGGACGACGGCGGGCGCGAGATCGGGTCGACGCTGGCCGATCGCCGCCGCGAGCGCCGCCGCGAGCGTCGACTTCCCGGAGCCGGGCCCGCCTGCGATGCCGAGGATGCGGGTGCCCGCGGAGGAGTCGGCCTCCTCGATGGCCTTCGCGGCGAGCGCGCCCGCGAGGTCGAGCGTCGCGGCAGGAATCGTGGGGTCCGTCATGGCGCCGTCACGAAGATGTCGAACAGGTCCGGGTGGTGGCCGTGCACGAGCACCGCGAACACCACCGCGTCGAACAGCAGGTGGACCGCGACCACGTAGGACAGCGAGCGGACCTTGGAGAACAGCCACCCCTGGACGAGCGCGAAGGGGATGGTCAGCAGCGGCCCCCATTCGCGGTAGCCGAGCTCCCACAGGAAGGAGACGAAGACGATGGCCTGGAGCACGTTCGCCACGGGGACGGAGAAGTGCCGGCTCAGCAGCCCGAACACGACGCAGATGAAGAACAGCTCGTCCCACAGGCCCACAGCGTTGACGCCGAAGAAGAGCCGCGCGATGTCCTGCCCGCCGTCCAGGGGCGGCCAGTTGAGGTACGCGCCCGAGCCGAGGAAGTACCAGGGAAGGAGGAGGTAGCCGATCACCACGACAGCTCCGAGGTATGCCCACATGGCGGGGGTCCAGCGTCGTCCGGTGCGCACCGGGAAGTGCACCGCATCGTCCCTGTAGACCCAGCGCGAGACCGCCCACGGCACGAGGACGGCAAGCGACAGCACGACCGCGAAACGCACGATGCCGGCGTCCGAGAGATCGGCCTTGAGGGAGATCGTGGAGATGATCGCCTGCCCCGCGGCGATCAGGGCGAGGTCCTTGCCGAGGGCGCGGTCGACCACGAGCCCGAGCAGCACGCCCACGACGAGCGGCACGTAGCCGAGCGGGCGCACGTGGACGGCGAACAGCAGGACTGCGGAGCCGGACACGAGCGCGGCGGCCGCGAGCCGCGCGGCGCGGATCGACCATGCGTCGGCGGGTGCGCGCGTCTGCCCCGTTGCCACGGCGCTCACGTCATCCTCGCGCGGACAAGCGGCATGAAGACCTCGTCGACGATCCACGCGAGCCGCAGCGCGCCGGGGGCCTGCCGCGTCATGAGCACCTCGGCGCTGAACAGGTCGAAGGGCAGTGCGAGCAGCCACGGGTCGATCCCACCCTCGGGAGCCTCGCCGCGCTCGACCGCGCGGAACCAGACGTCCTCCATGCGCGTCACGGAGTCGGAGAGGAAGATCTCGCGCAGGCGCGCGCGCTCGGCGCCGTCGGCGAGAGCGTCCCCCGAGGCCGAGGCGTACAGGAGCGCCTCGTAGCGGTCGGGACGCAGAGACGCGTTGCCGAGCAGCACGAGGACGTCGTTGCGCAGTGAGCCCGTGTCGAGCGCGCCCTCGTCCTCCTCGCGGCCGCGCTTCCACAGCGCGGCCTTCATGAGCGCGGCGCGGTCGTCCCAGCGGCGCGCGAGCACGGTGCGGCTCGTGTGGGCGCGGCGCGCGACCGCGTCGAGGGTGAAGGCCCCGTGGCCGCCCTCGCTCAGCACATCCCAGGCCGCGTCGAGGATCGCGTCCTCGAGCACATCGCCCCGACGTCGGCGCTTGATGGCTCCCTCAGAGTCCATTTCCGCATCCTATTCTCCGCATTGCCACCGCTCCAGGCCCTCTTTCCGCGAGGGCGCCGATGTTGCTACGTTCGTTCACAGACACGTTCCGACCAAGGGAGGTCGCACGGTTGACGACTCGACGAGCGCCCGCACGGGCGAGCGCAGGCTCGGATGGGCGGGACTGATCGGCCTGATCGTCGCGTTCCTGCTCGGACCGTCCTTCTTCAGCGTGTTCGTGCTCGGAAGCGAGTCCGAACGACTCTTCCCCGACACCCATGCGGGCCTCCACCTGGCGCAGGTCCACGCGTTCGGCACGGCGATCGTGCTGCTCGCGATCTGGGCACTGCGCTGGTGGCGTCCAGTCTTCGTGGACGACGTTCCGGCGCGGCGCTGGCTGTGGGCGCCGAGCCTCGCGATCGTCGTCGTCGCGATCGCCCTCGCGGACTACGGCAGGATCTCCGAGGCGGGCCTCTCGGCCTTCGCGGCTCTCGCGCTCGGCACCCTCTTCATCGCGTTCGGAGAGGAGCTGATGTTCCGCGGCGTGCTCGTGCACTTCCTGCGTGCGCGCTGGGGAGAGCTGACGGTGATGCTCGTGAGCTCGGCGGTCTTCGGTCTCGCGCACTTTCTTGCGGGCCCCGTCCAGATCGTCTTCTCGTTCCTGCTGGGCATCGTGCTGTACACCGCCAGGCGCGTCTCCGGCGGATTGATCCTGCCCATCGCCGTGCACCTGCTGTGGGACCTGAGCGTGTTCACGTCGTTCCTCACGACGGACCCGGCCGAGGGCTCGGACGCCTCGTTCGCGCTCGCGCTCGTCAACATCGTCGGCGTCGTCGCGATCCTGGCGCTGTGGCGCAAGGTCGCGCCGAAGCAGACAGGCTCGGTCGCCCCCGTGTCCGAGGGCGACCGAGCCTGAGCTGAGCACGCGGGTCAGTCGACGGGACGCGCCGCGACGATCTCCTCCTTGGGGAGGGTCTTCGCGGGAAGCGTCTTGGGGCGCCACGAGTCGCGCGTCTGCTCGAAGGCCGTGATGGCCTCCTCGTCGCGCAGCGTCAGGCCGATGTCGTCCAGGCCCTCCATGAGGCGCCAGCGGACGTAGTCGTCGATCTCGAACGGCACGGTGAGCTCGCCGCACGTGACGGTGCGGTCCTCGAGGGAGACGGTGATCTCCTTGCCCGGCTCGGTCTCGAGCAGCTTCCACAGCAGCTCGATGTTCTCCTGGCTGACGATGCCGGCGACCAGGCCCTGCTTGCCCGAGTTGCCGCGGAAGATGTCGGCGAAGCGCGGCGCGAGGACCACCTTGAAGCCGTAGTCCTTGAGCGCCCACACGGCGTGCTCGCGCGACGAGCCCGTGCCGAAGTCGGGGCCGGCCACGAGGACCGAGCCGGACGAGTACTCGGGCTGGTTGAGAATGAACTCGGGGTCGCCGCGCCACGCGGCGAACAGCGCGTCCTCGAAGCCCGTGCGCGTGATGCGCTTGAGGTACACCGCGGGGATGATCTGGTCGGTGTCGACGTTGGAGCGACGCAGCGGGACGCCGACGCCGGTGTGGGTGGTGAACTTCTCCATGGCTCGTCTCCTTTACGCGAGCGCCGAGGGCGCGTCGGCGAGGTCGTCGGGGCTGGACAGGGTTCCGCGCACCGCCGTGGCGGCGGCGACGAGCGGGGACACGAGGTGGGTGCGACCGCCCTTGCCCTGACGTCCCTCGAAGTTGCGGTTCGAGGTCGACGCCGAGCGCTCCTGCGGCTTGAGCTGGTCGGGGTTCATGCCCAGGCACATCGAGCAGCCCGCGTTGCGCCACTCGCCGCCGAAGTCGAGGAACACCTTGTCCAGGCCCTCGCGCTCGGCCTGGAGGCGCACGCGCGCCGAGCCGGGGACCACGAGCAGGCGGATGTTGTCCGCCTTCTTGCGGCCCTGCAGGATCGCGGCGGCGGCGCGCAGGTCCTCGATGCGGCCGTTGGTGCACGAGCCGAGGAAGACAGTGTCGATCTCGATGTCGCGCAGCGGGGTGCCGGGAGTGAGGCCCATGTACTCGAGCGCGTTGACCGCGGCCTCGCGGTCCGACTCCTCGGCGAAGTCCTCGGGGTCCGGCACGTTCGCCGACAGCGGCAGGCCCTGACCGGGGTTCGTGCCCCAGGTGACGAAGGGCTCGAGGTCGGCGGCATTGAGGTTGACCTCTGTGTCGAACACCGCGTCGTCGTCCGTCTTGAGCGTCTTCCAGTACTCGACCGCGGCGTCCCAGTCGGCGCCCTCGGGAGCATGCGGGCGGCCCTTGACGTACTCGAAGGTGGTCTCGTCCGGCGCGATCATGCCCGCGCGGGCACCGGCCTCGATCGACATGTTGCAGATGGTCATCCGGCCCTCCATCGAGAGGTTGCGGATGGCCTCTCCGCGGTACTCGAGCACGTAGCCCGCGCCGCCTCCGGTACCGATCTTCGCGATGATCGCGAGGATGATGTCCTTCGCGGTCGCGCCCTTGGGCAGCTCGCCGTCGACGTTGATCGCCATGGTCTTGAACGGCTTGAGCGGCAGGGTCTGGGTCGCGAGCACGTGCTCGACCTCGGAGGTGCCGATGCCGAAGGCCAGCGAGCCGAAGGCGCCGTGGGTCGAGGTGTGCGAGTCGCCGCACACGACCGTCATGCCGGGCATGGTCAGGCCGAGCTGGGGACCGACGACGTGGACGATGCCCTGGTCGGCGTCGCCGAGCGAGTGGATGCGGACGCCGAACTCGTTGACGTTCTCGCGCAGCTTGTCGACCTGCTTGCGGCTGGTCTCGTCCGCGATCGGGAGGTCGATGTCGAGCGTCGGGGTGTTGTGGTCCTCGGTCGCGATCGTGAGCTCGGGACGACGCACGGGGCGGCCAGCGAGGCGCAGGCCCTCGAACGCCTGGGGGCTCGTGACCTCGTGACACATGTGAAGGTCGATGTAGATGAGGTCGGGCGCGCCGTCCTCACCCTTCTTGACCAGGTGGTCGGCCCACAGCTTCTCGGCGAGGGTGGTACCCATGCTCTCCTCCTCGATCTCAGCCTAGACATCTCATATTTTGAGACGCTAGTATCGCTCTATGGACAATCATAGCGGCGTCGGCGTGATTGACAAGGCAGCGGCTCTGCTGGCCGCCTTGGAGGAGGGCCCCGCCACCCTCGGACAGATCGTCACCACGACGCACCTCGCGCGTCCCACCGCACACCGGCTGCTGCTCGCGCTCGAGCACCACCGCCTCGTGGGCCGTGACACGACCGGGGCGTTCATCCTGGGTCCGCGCTTCGCGCAGCTCGCCGCGGCCGTCGGCGAGGACCGGCTCGTGTCCGCCGCGCAGCCCGTCCTGACCGTCCTGCGGGACCGCACCGGCGAGTCCTCGCAGCTGTACCGCCCGCACGGCGATCAGCGCATCTGCATCGCCTCTGCCGACCGCGCGATGGGCCTGCGCGACTCGATCCCTGTCGGGACGACGATGACGATGTCCGCCGGATCCGCTGCGCAGGTGCTCACCGCGTGGGAGGAGACCGAGCGGATCCACCGCACGCTCGCCTCGGCCCGCTACACCGCGCGCGACCTCTCCGTGGTCCGCGAGCGCGGCTACGCCGAGTCCTCCGGCGAGCGCGAGCCAGGCGTCAGCTCCGTGTCCGCGCCCGTGTGGGGAACCGCCGGCACCGTGATCGCCGCGGTGTCGATCTCCGGCCCTGCCGAGCGCATGACTGCCCACCCCGGGACGATGCACTCCACCGCGGTCGTCGAGGCGGCACAGCAGCTCAGCGAGGTCCTGCGCCGCACCGCAGGCTGAGACTCCGCGCCGCACACACGCGGCCCGCTCACGGTCAGCCGTGCGAACCCTGGTGCGCCGCTGCTGCACCCATCCGACGGGCGACCGCGCGCACCCGGCGGTAGATCTCCTGCCCAGGTCCGCCCACGTCCGCGACGACGACCATGATCAGGTCGGCGTCAATAGCACGCGCGATCAGCTGCGCGTCCGCGCCATAGACGATCACGCCCTGCGTCTCACCGACCGCGAACTGCTGAGCCACGACCGTCGCGGCTCCCACGAGGCCAGACACGAGGGCCGCGCCCGCCGCGCGCTGCTCGAGCGCCGCATCGTCGTGGTGGGGGACGCCGTCGTGCCGACAGAAGAGCACGCGGCGCACCCCTGGCGCCCCGCGGAGCTCCTCGGCGACCGCCGCACACTCGCCGCGTGAGATCACAGGGAAGCCATCGAGACGCCCGACAGCGATCGCAGGGTCTCCACCTCGTGGTGGCCCGCGGCGCCGAGCGCGCCAAGGTCCACGTTCACCTCCGCGATGATCGCGAGCAGATGCGAGCCATCGATCGGATACACGACGAGGCAGCGCTCTGCGCTCATGGTGATGCCGAACTGCAGCGTCCCCAGGTCGAGCGAGGACGATGCGGTCTCGCCAAGGCCGAGCACAGCGGCGGTCAGCGCCGCGCCTCCGTCGCGCTGCTCGAGCGGGACGTCGTCGTACAGCGCGATCCCGTCCGTCCTCGCGATGATCACGCGCGTCACGCCGGGGACCTGCCGGCGCAGGCGGGCCGCGCACAGCAGCCCATGCTTGGGGACGATCATGCGCGCGCCGTCCGCAGCGCCTCGGCGAGGTCGACCTGGCTCATGAGGGCGCCAAGGAGATCCAACCCCTGTGCCTTCTCGCGGGGGTCGCACGCCACGATGAGGCCCGGGTCCACGCCGAGGAAGCGCCCGAGCTCCTCAGCGGACAGGGCCGCCGGGTCCCAGCGGTTCGCGGCGACCAGGAACGGCACGTGCGGCGCGAACGCCTGGAACTGCCGCAGGATCGACTTGAGCTGCGCCTGCGCCTGCAGCCGGCTCGCGTCGACGAGCAGCGCGTACGCGCGCATGCCCTTCGACAGGGTCGGCCACATGAAGCTGAACCGCTCCTGGCCCGGCATCCCGAAGAGCGTGATGACCTGCTCGTCGCGAAGACGGACGGTGCCGTGGTCCATCGCGACCGTGGTGCGGCTCTTAAGCGCCGACGTCGCGTCGGAGACGCCCCGCTCGGCGCCGACCGCATCCGCGCTCAGCGTCTTCACGAGCGTCGTCTTGCCCGCCCCGAAGGGCCCAGCGATGACGATCTTCGTCACCTCGCTCGACATGTGGCTCCCTCCCCGGGCTCGACCCGAGAATGCGGGGCGGCGAGGATGCCGCCCCGCGATCGCGGTCAGATCTGGATGGACTTCTCGATGTTCGCAAGCTGGCGGCGCGCCATGGCGAGGTTCGCCTTGTCCTTGACCAGCGCGAGATAGAGGAACAGACCCTGACCCGTCGCCGCGGTGAGCGGGTGGATGATGTGGAACTGATCCTTGAGCACGATCATGATGTCCTCGATCGGGCCCTCGATGCCGGTGGAGTCCATGACGCGTAGCTTCGCGCGCACGACCTCCGTGTTGCCGGCGCCCGCAACCTCGAGATCGATGCCCGAGCCCGCGGTCGCGAGCGTCATCCCGGTCTCGAGATCGACGAGCGCGGCGGCCTTCGCGCCGTCGATGGTCATCGCGGCCTGGACGGCCTCATTCGGGGTAGCCATGGTGATTCTCTCCCTCTCCCGGGCCCGCAGGCCCCTGTTGGTACGTACACGAGGGACCGGCGCGTCCGGGCAGGCACAGATGGCACGCCCAGGTTCACGGCTCGTCTTTCCCTCAGCAACCGAGCCGTCGCGTCACTAGATGCCAGGCGATGATAAGCAGATGATCACCCGTGTCGACACCAGACTTGGATGACATGTCACCAATATCGAAATCGGGAAGGGACCAACCGAGACATACCGGGGGCGGTATCGTCGCTGACCGAGAATCACGAACGAAACATCGGTGCTATTCACTGGCCTCATGCGTGTCGACGACTACCTGAGGCTCCTGCCCAAGACCGAGCTGCACTGCCACTTCGTCTCGACCATGTCCGCCGGACGGCTGATCCAGCTCGCCGAGCGCTACGGCGTCGAGTTGCCGACCACCGATCCGGACCGGCTCTTCGACTACGACGACCTCGCGGACTTCCTGGTCGCCTTCCGCGCCGCGACGGACGTCCTGCGGTCGGCCGACGACCTCGCCCAAGTCGCGTACGACGGGGTGCGCGCGGACGTCGCCGAAGGGTCGCTGCGCTACCGCGAGTACTACGTCAACCCGCAGTACTTCGCACCGAAGGGACTCGGCTACCGCGACCTCCTCGATCCGGTGATCGACGGCCTGCGCGCCGCGGAGCGCGACCTCGGAGCCCGCTTCCGCCTCGTCGTCGCGATCAACCGCCAGGACTCCCCCGCCTCGGCTCTCGAACTCGTCGAACGGGTGATCGCCGACCCGATCGCCGAGGTGGTGGGGATCGGCATGGACGACCTCACCCCCGAGCTCACCGAGGACCCCGCTCGCTTCGCGGAGGCCTACGGGCTCGCACGAAGCGCAGGCCTCAAGACGACCGCACACGTCGGCGAGCGGCCCGTCGATACCCCCGAGAATGTGCGGGTCGCGCTCGAGGACCTCCGGGTGGACCGGATCGATCACGGCTACCGGATCGTCGACGACCCCGAGCTCACCGAGCGCGCCCGCGAGGCGGGCATGCACTTCGCCACGACGCCGTGGTCCACGACCATCTGCTCCGGCTGGACGATCGATCCCGAGCATCGCATCCGAAGGATGATCGACGCGGGGCTGTCCGTGAGCTTCTCCTCCGACGACGCGGTGTTCTTCCGCACCTCGGTCGCGCGCGAGTTCAGGGAGGCGCTGCCTCTCATGGGCCTCGGGGTCGACGACGCGAAGCGCATCGCGCTCGCCGGGATCGACGGGGCGTTCTGCGACGAGGACACCAAGGCCTCGCTGCGCGCGCAGTTCGGCGCGGAGATCCTCGCGCTCGACACCGCGTTGAGCGCGAGCTGACAGCTCCGCGGCCGGGCCATCGCCCCTGTTGCGGACCGGCATGCCCCGTTTCGGGACCTTCGTCCGACGCGCCACCGAAGGCGACCGGTCACCCTTGAGACATGGCTATCTGGGTGGTGTACGAGTCGCTGTGGGGCAACACGGCCGCCATCGCCCGCGCCATCGCTGAGGGCATCGGAGACGAGGCCGTCGCGGTGTCGACGGCCGACACCGACCCGGCGGACGCGACGTCGATCCGCGCCCTGATCGCGGGAGCTCCAGTTCACGGGATGAGCCTGCCGACCTCGCAGTCGCTGCTGTCGGCCGCGGGCAAGAAGGCCGACGAGTCGCACGCCGCGCCGCGCGTCGACGAGCCGCTGATGAGGACCTGGCTCGAGGGTCTGCCCCAGCTCGACATCCCCGCGACGGCCTTCGACACCCGCGTGCGCGGCCCCTTGGGCCGAGGCGCCGCGACGGCCATCATCCGCGCCGAGTCGGCCAAGGGATGCACCCTGCTGGCGCAGCCGAAGGGCTTCCGGGTGGACTTCCGCAACGCCGGCCCCGACGAGGCCGACCTGCTCAAGGACGGTGAGTTGGCCAAGGCTCGCGCCTGGGGTCAGCAGCTCGCGACCTCACTCGCGGCCGCCGCGGCCTGACCGACGTCAGTCCGTCTCGGGCTCCTCGGCGTCGCCATCGTCGGAGTCGGCGGCTTTGCCACCCGCCTTCGACTGCGACTGCTTCGCGGTGTCCGAGTTCCCACCGGCGTTCGAGTGCGACTCGCTCGCGCCTCCCGCATTCGCGTTGCCGTTGCCGTTGCCGTTGCCTGAGCCGCTCTCCGCGGACTCGTCAGAACTCGTCGCCTCGTCTCCGTCGGCCTCTTCCTCGTCGACCGCATCGTCCGCGCTCGCGCCCTTGTCCTTGGCCGTCGCGGCGTCGCCGGAGTCCTTGGTCTGTCCGGGCGCGTCTCCCGAGTTGCCGGGAGCATCGTCCGTCGTGGCGCTGCCTGTCGTGGACTCGTCCGTCGTGCTCGGGTCCTCCGCCGCTTCGGCGTCGTCGTCGCTGACGATCCCGCGCGCACGCTCGGAGACAGCCCGTCCGAACTCGCGTCCGGTGAGGTCGGTCTCGGCCATGAAGGTGAGCATCGCTGACACTTGAGCGCGTCGCTCCGCCGAGGTCTCGGAGCTGTCGCTCATCACCGACTCCGCAGCGCTGAGCAGGCCGGCGAGCTCGTCCGCCTGCTCCTGGTCGAGGTCGTCCATCTCCTCGACTGCCTCGACGGACAGGTCGAGCGCCTCGGCGATCTGATCGTCGGCGACGAGCGCTCGCACCTCGAGGAGGCGCTCCTCGGCGCCGCCCGCGTTGATGCCGAGACGCTCGAGCGCACGGTCCAGCCCGTACAGCGCGTCGCCAGGCGCGGCCTCGTTCGCGGCGGCGACGCCTCCGAACGACAGGGCCACGGCGGCGGCCACAGCGATGGCCGCGGCGGCGCGGCGCTGGAGGCGCACGCGTCTGCGGGGGTGCACGCCGACCGGGTCGCCGCCAAGGGGGGCGACGGCGACCGCGGCGGCAAGCCTGCCTGCGAAGGCGGCCGTGTGCACTGCGTCCGGCTCGGAGACGTAGGTCCGACGCAACGCGTCGAACGCCTCCGAGAGGACGGCCATGTCCGCGCCCTCGGGGTCGAGGCCCTTGAGCGCGGAATCGAACTCGTCGTCACGAGCGGGGTGATTCGTCATGGCGTCCTTGTTATCGCTGGCCGGCGCCGAAAGGTGACGCACCGTCGGAAAGATTCTGTCGCAGCGTCTTGAGCGCGCGGCTCTGCATCGCCTTGACCGCACCCTCGGAGCGATCCAACACGCGGGCGGTCTCCGCGACGGAGAGGTCGCCGATGACGCGCAGCATGAGCACGTCTCGCTGCGCCACGGAGAGGCCCGCGGTGAGGCTCTCCACCTGGTCCACCGACAGGCGGCCCATCGCCTCCTCCTCGACGTTGCCGAGCCAGCCGGACTCGGCGTGCTCGAGCGCGGCCTCGCCGTCGAAGGTGGGCACCCGTCGGCCCTGCTTGCGGAAGGCGTCCTGCATGCGCCGGTGCGCGATCGTGAAGACCCATGCGCGGAAGTCGGCCTCGTCGCCCTCGAAGCGGTGGATGTCCTGAGCGACCGAAAGGAAGGTCTCGGAAAGGACGTCCTCGGGATCCGGGGCACCCCTGCTTCGCAGGTACCCACCCACGGGCCCCGCGAGGTCACGGTAGAGGTTCTCCCATGCCCATGCGGCACCGGTCCGCGCGGCCTCGAGCACCGAGTCGAAACCCGTCCCCAGCGCCACACCGCCCCCTCACCTGTCGCTGTCCTGCATCGACCCATTGGCCTGGCCAGACCCTACCTCTCAGCGGGCGCGTGATCTGGCCCGCTGCGCACGCCGTGGGGAATCCCACTGAGGCTGCCACCGTTGCAGCGGCATGGGCTCCCGCATCGTGGTCTTCGACGGCGACTGCGGGCTGTGCAACGGCTTCGTCGCATGGCTGCTGCGTCACGATCCCGAGGGCCGGCACCTCATCACGGGAAGCGGAAGCGACGTCGGGGCGGCCATCGTCGCTCGAGCCGGACTGCCCACCGACATCTCCAAGTCGACTCTCCTGCTGTGGGCTGACGGCGAGGTGCTGCTCAGGTCCGATGCGGTCCTCGCCATCCTTGGAGCGCTCCCCTGGCCTTGGCGCGCGCTCGGCGCGGGGCGCCTGGTTCCCCGTGGACTCCGCAATCGCGTCTACGACGCGGTGGCCGTGCGCAGGCCGCGCATCGACGGCGACGCCGCGTGCGGGGTCCCGCCTGCTGATCTCGTTGCACTGTGGAGGTCGCGGCTGGCCGCGCCGGCAGATCTGTGACGGCGGCGCGCGCGATGAACCGGCGCGAGCGCGGCTCCGAGAACCGCCCCGCTCCGTGAACCAGCCCACTATCTACGCGTGGACTACGTTGGCCCCATGCCCACCTGCGCGATGACGGCTGCCCGGCGGCGCCCATGAGCACCGCGACCGTCATCGGCGGCGGCCCCGCCGGCCTCTTCGCCGCCGAGACGCTCGCGAGAGCGGGCGTCGATGTCACCGTGCACGAGCGCAAGCCCTCGCCCGGCCGACGGTTCCTGCTTGCGGGGCACGGCGGGCTGAACATCACGCACTCCGAGCCCCGCGCGCCGTTCCTCACCCGCTACGGCAGCTCAGCGGACAGGATCGCGCCGATGCTCGAGCGGTTCGGCCCCGACGATCTGCGTGCCTGGTGCGCCGAGCTGGGCGAGCCCACCTTCGTGGGATCCAGCGGACGGGTCTTCCCGCAGGCGTTCCGCGCGACTCCACTGTTCCGCGCGTGGCTCTCGCGCCTAGGCGAGCTGGGCGTGCGCCTCGAGCGACGCTCCCAATGGTGCGAATGGGATCCGGAGGGCAGGGTGCTGATCGCCGATGCCACCGGCAACACCAGGGCGGTCGAGACCGACGTCACGGTGTTCGCGCTGGGCGGGGCCTCGTGGCCCCACCTCGGTGCGGACGGCGCGTGGGTGGGACCTTTCCGAGAGCGCGGCGTGGGGGTGACGGAGCTCAGGCCCGCGAACGTCGGCCTGCGCGTCGCGTGGTCGGACGTCTTCGTCGAGCGCTTCGCGGGGGCGCCGCTCAAGAACGTGTCGCTCTCGGTGCGCGGCAGCGGCGCGGCGCCTCAGCGCGGCGACGCCATGCTCACGCGCACGGGCATCGAGGGCGGGCCCGTGTATGCGAGCGGCGCCGCCGTCCGCGCCGCGCTCGACGCTGCCGCGTCCGAGGGCGCTCCTTGCGTCCTGGAGGTGGATCTCCGGCCCGACCTCGATGCGGACCAGCTCAGGCGGCGCCTCGAGCGTCGACGGCCCAAGGACTCGGCATCGACGTGGCTGCGCCGCGCGGTCGGGCTCGACCCCACATCGATCGGGCTGCTGCGTGAGGCGGACGGCGGAGCACTGCCGACAGAGGCCACCGAGATGGCGGCGCTCATCAAGGCGGTGCCGGTCACGATCACGGACACCATGCCGATCGACCGCGCCATCTCCACCGCGGGAGGCATCGCATGGTCCGAGGTGGACGAGCACCTCATGCTGCGCCGCATGCCGGGCACCTTCGTGGCCGGCGAGATGCTCGACTGGGAGGCGCCGACGGGAGGCTATCTGCTGCAGGCCTCGTTCAGCATGGGCGCCTGGGCCGCTGACGGCGCGCTGGCGTGGCTCGGGAGCGACGCCGCGCCGTAGCGCCCCGAGTGAGGACGCGTCCCTCGTGCCTGTCAGTCGGCGAGGACGACGGACGTGTCGGTCTCGCGCAGTCGGCGAAGCACGGCCCGCTCGTGCGGGGTGTCGTTCGGCTGGTGCAGGGTCAGCAGCAGGTCGCCGTCGAGCGTGCGCGCGATCATGCCGTGGCCGCCATCGGCCGCCCAGATCGGCTCGTCCTCCTGGACCCACGGCCCCTCCACGGTTCCGCTCGTCGAGTGCGCGATCCCCATCGCGTACCCCTGCTCGCCGTAGCTCGACCACAGCATGATCAGCGCGCCCGAGGCCAGCCGATGCAGGAAGGGGCCATCGGTGACGTACGCCCTGTCCTCTCCGTCGAGCTGCGGGTGAGCCATCGGCCGTGACCACTCCGGCTCGGATGCCCTGAACAGCAGCATGGGCTCGCCCACCGTGGACTTGAGGTCGGCGCTCAGCCGTTGCGCGATCATCTCTCCGTCGATCGCCTGGACCCACTCGTGGCAGTAGACCATCCACGGATCGCCCGCGTCGTCCACGTGAAGCGTGCCGTCGAGGCACTCCCAGTCGCGAGGGGTCACCGGGCCATCGCTCCACGGCGCGTAGGGGCCCTCGGGCGCATCCGCCGCCAGGATCTGGGTGCCGCGGCGTTCGGACTCCGACGTGAACGTGGCGAACATGTAGTAGTGGCCTCGGTACGCGTGCACCTCGGGAGCCCAGTAGTCCCTGTCGCTCCAGAAGCCCCGGGGCGGGCGGAAGGCTTCGATCGGCCCCTCCCATCGCTCCAGGTCGCTGCTGCGGTAGCAGTCGAACCCGGTCGCGGGCGGATTCCAGACGTCCTTGTCGGTGCTGCCGAACAGGAGGTACTCGCCCCTCTCCGGCACGGTGACGAGGTAGGGGTCGCGAATCTGGATCTCAGCGAGGCTGTGGGTGGTCATGAGGGCCGTCCTTCAGTGGTGCGTCTCCTGCATGTCTACCGCAGCCTCTGCGTGACGTCGGTCGGAGACACTCGTCGCTGGCGCACTCGTGCGCGGAGCCGCTGTTCCGCCGCCCTGCGGGCCGATCTCCCCACAGTGCGCCCGCCGCACCGTCTCTAGTCGGAGGTCTCGAGCGGCGACACGGGGCGCTCAGTTGTGTCTACCGTCACCTTGTCGCCGGAGTCCACGTAGTAGTCCTCGAAGGGCAGCCCCCACTCGGTGTAGAGGACCTCACCGTCCGGCCATGCGATGACTCCGTCGACGTGGTCGATGTAGTACTGGGTCATGTCCACCGTGGAGCAGTCGTCCAGGACGAAGCGGATGCCCGTGGCCCGCGCGCCCTGGATCTCTTCTTCAGGGTCATCAATCGAGGCCCCCGGGATCTCGGTGAAGGTGTCGACGAGTTCGGCGATGAGCCCGGGCGTCACAATCGTGGTGCGGGTAATCTCGTCCGGGAGGGTGGACGAGACGTCGTAGAAGTACAACTCGACCTCAGCGACGTTGTCCGGGTCGAGATCGATGGAGCGGGTCACCGTTGGGGAGCAGCCCGCCAGCGTCGATGCCATAGCGACGGCAGCCACCGCAACACCGACTCGACCCGTCAACGGCTCCCCGCGCCCGCGACGCTCCGGCACCTTCACAGTTCCACCCCCAGTCGTCTGAACGAGGTGGCGGGCCTCGAGGGGTCCGAGTTCAGGCACACGTTGATGCGCCCCATCCCCTCGGTCGCGGGCCTCTTCCACCCCACTCTTCGTCTCACCGTAGACGACCACGGCACTGCGTGCCGGGATAGACGGGGAAAGTCGAGTCAACCGGGAATCGTCCCTGGAAACGACAAAAGCTCCTTGCCTTTCGGCAAGGAGCTTTCAGTCGTGGGTAGTACGGAAAACCCTGGTACGAGGGACGATCGAGGGCTTCCCAGAGCGTTTCCCACGGCCAGAGGGGTCATTTCCCACGGTACGACCATCTGGCACGGTAGCCAGGCCTGCGCCTAGCGCTCTCTCGCAAGGCCCGCAACGCGCCGCCACGATGCGCGGAACCGCCCGTACACCGCCCCGGGGTCGTGGCGTCGAAGCACCTCCAGCCGAGCTTCAGTTCGACGCGCATCGATCACACCGAGTTCGATTTCCAGGGCAAGCCGTCGAAGGGCTGCCGTCCACTCTTCCGCGCTGGCCCGCGGTACCACCGCTCCTCCGCCACACGTCTCGACCGGCGTGGTGACGCCGGGTAGATCTGACGCGAGGACGTATGCACCGTGGGCCATCGCTTCGAGCTGGACCATCCCTAGAGTCTCTCGCTCGGTAAGCGCGGGAAGAGCAAGCACGCCCGCGCTTGCATACAACTGGCACAGCTCCTGATCAGAAACCCTGCCCAGGAAGTCCACCCGATCCTCGACTCCGCTGTCGCGTGCTTGACGCTCCAGTTCCTCACGAAACGGTCCGGTCCCCGCAACCAGGAGGCGGAACCTCTCGACCTTCCGAAGTGCCTCCACCAACAAGTGCACACCCTTGTACCAGACCAACCGACCGACGAAGAGAATCGTGAAAGGGTCCCGGTCCACGTCTGCTCGACCCTCGAGCCCACAGGATGTGCACTCGATCGGGGCAGGAATCACTTCCACTCGCGCAGTGCCACGATCTAGGTCTCGTGACGATGCGACCATCGCGTTCGAATGGGCATAGACGATGTTGGCACGGTTCAAAGCCCCGCGCGCGACTCTGGTAGCAAAACGCTGAGCAACTCGGTGTCGCGCGAAGTAGTCGTTGTGATGCGTAATCACCAGGGGCGTACCCGAGCGACCCGCAATCGCCACTCCCCACCAGGCGATACTCGGGTACGGGGTATGCGCATGCACGACGTCCCATTCGCCTGTGGGTACGGCAATCGGAATCGGCGGACGCTTCGGCCACAACGACTGGGGGTACCGGCCGACCCGTTCGGCCTGGGCTCCATTCAAGCGACCGTCTAGTGGAGAGAGCGTGGCAATCTCAAGCGTGTCTCCGCATCTATGGGCGGTCCGCTGCAACGTCTCGACGATGCGCTCTGCGCCTCCGGCAGCCTTCGACCCGTAGTGAGGGAGAACGTGAAGGACGTGCATCACGACGCCCGTCGTGACGAGCGGGACAGTTGCACCCACCAGTAGAGCGACAGACAGGTCGCGACCACGCCAAACCACCAGATCGCGGTATTCATAGGCTCATCTGCTCGGTTCTGGAAGCCAACAACGATCGAGAGGACTTGGGCAAGCACGATCGCGAGACCAGTGGGCTCGTCCAGCCTCTTGACGGTGTGCCAGCGTTGCGCACCAGCAAGGTACTGTTCCCAGCCGAGCACCCGCTGCTCTCCACCACCAATCGAATCGAGTGCGGGCGCAAGTACGTCGCGAATGTAGCTACCGAGCGTTCGCACCGCCCGCGCCTGCGACGTGTACACGAGCATGAAGAATGTCCCCAAGAAGGGCGCGACGAGGATGATTGGCGCGAGCGTGGCGGAGTCAGTCAGAGCAATCGCCGAGAGCGTCAAGGTAGAAGAAATCGCAGCCGCGCCTGAGGTCTCCATAACCCGCATACGAAACAGGATCTCTTCACGGAGAACGCCAAACTCACGAAGGTGAAGTTCCGCAACATCAGCTCCTGTATCTCGGCTTCCGGCAGAAGTGAATCTCTTCCGAAAGAACACTGCCTCCCCCAAATCATCATGTGCCACGGTATTTCTCATCGAGCCTGACAGATTCGAGCCTGTTCTACCAGCACAGGACAAAGTTCTCACTGCGCAGTCGCTTGGCACTTTGTTTCTCTCTACAGCACCAGGGGCTGAGCTGGCTAGTTTTCTTTTCATTCGCCCAGCCTGCGGATCGACAACGCAGTCCGACCGTCACGTTCTCATGCGCCGAAACCTTCTCAACGCTGTCAGTGGTGCGGGGTAACCTCGTTACAAAGCTGTAGTTCCCAATGAACCCGCGAGTCCCGGAGGGGGACGCACGATGGCAATCCTCAGCAGTCAGTTCAGCGCGGCACTGGTATCAATCGAGCCTTCGGCTGACGACAAGAAGAACGCACCGGAAGCGCACAAGGAGCTTCGCGCAGCGCTCACGGGCGCGGACGAGTTGAAGGAATGGGGCATCGACCCCGTTCTCATCGGCTCCTACAAGCGTGACGTCTCAATCCGTCGCGTGACCGACGTGGATGTCTTCTGCCGCATGGAGGACATCGGCGACGACGTGGCGGGCGACACTGTCCTCGACAGGTTCTTCACTGTGCTCGACGCCGAGTTCGGCACCGACGCCAATGGCAAGAAGCGCACACGTCGCCAGGCTCGATCTATCACTGTCGACTTTCCGGAGTACGACGGCCTCCACGTCGACGCAGTCCCGGCTCGTAGGAGGACCGACGGCCACTGGGAGATTCCGACCCGTGAAGGCGGCTGGCAGACCACCAACCCCGAGCGACAGACCGAACTCAAGACGGCAATGAACGACGCGTTCGCCGACGACTACGTGCCCCTCGTGAAGCTGATTCGCCAGACACGGCGCACCATCATCGGCAAGCACCCAGGCGGGCTGTTCGCCGAGCTCGCGCTGTATGACGCATGCAGCAACGGCAAGGTGAGCAAGAGCTCACTGACCCTCTCCTACGTCACGGCGCTTGAGGCAATCGCCGCATATCTAGACGACAAGGTGAACTGGGGCAAGGGACTACCTGACCACACGATGCCTGGACACTCACTGGAGTTCCGAGCTACCGACAACCAGTGGGAGACAGCCCGCGACAACTTCGCGTCGGCGGCAGCCTTGGCGCGCGAGGCGTACAACGAGGAAGATTCAGGCAAGGCAGCCGTGGCCTTCCGCGAACTGCTCGGCGTGAACGGAGACGGTGACGTCGTATTCCCGATGCCCGACGGATATACGGAGGACGGCACCAAGAGTGCGGCCGCCTCGGCGATCATCACCCCCGGATCTCCGAGCGTTCCGGCAGGGGACCGCCGCTTCGGATGACCAGCTGGGACGAGGCGATCGCAGCCACCACCTTCGAGTTCATCGAGAGCATGGAGCAGAAGGGCTTCCGGGCCGACGAGCGCACGCTGACTGGAACCGTAGGTGAGGGAGCTGACGCAGTCCGCGTGGAGATCCTCGTCACGGACTCGTTCCCATTCGCACCGCCTGCTGCATGGCCACCATCAGACTTCCCCCGCTCGTGGCATCGCGAACTCAGCGGAGCGATGTGCCTCTACTCCGCTGACGACCGACAGAACCTCCCGTGGCTGGACGTGGACGACTTCCTCGCCCTCGTCGAGCGCTGGATCTACGAGTCCAAAGCGGGCTGGCAACAGGACTTTCCGGACCTCGACTTGGAGAGGTACTTCCCTCAGGTTGATGCACCGCTCATTGTCTACGGTGACCTCGACAGGCTCGGAAGCGTCGTTCAGTTTCGGACACAGGGCGATGTCGTGCGGATCAAGGGCGCTCACACACTCCCGAAGAAGAAGAGCGCAGCCAAGGACCGGACATTCGGCTACATCATCGACATCGGCGCTCCTGAGGTGCCGCCGCTGAACTGGGAGGACCTGAAGGCCTCAGTCCCCGAGGAAGACGCTGCACTCGTCGAAAGCTCTGTCGAGAAGGGCCGCCTCACTCGGCTGGTTGTCAGGTACGCGCGAGACGGTGTCGGTGCGGCGGTCGTGTTCGCGATCCGCAAGAATCAAGACGGCGCTGTTGCCTTGTCGGCACTGACGAGTGCTGGCGAGACTCATTCGACCCTCACGCTTCGTGCCGGCGTTCACGCGCAGACTCTTGCTGACGCACGTGTCGCTGTCGTCGGTGTGGGGGCGATCGGATCGTTCCTCTGCGACCTTCTAGCGCGCTCGGGAGTAGGTCGCATCACTGTCTACGACCCAGACATTGTGCGACCGGGAAATCTCATCCGTCACCTCGCAGACGCCGCCTCGGAGGGACTCCCCAAGACCGAGGCCGTCAAGAAGGCCCTCGAATCGCGCCCCTTTAACGTGACCGACGTCAGCAGCGTACCGACGGGCATGCCTGAACTGAAAGAACTCGCAACCATGTTCGCCGAGCATGATCTTGTCATCGATGCCTCAGCGTCGGGTGACGTGACGCCGGCGCTTATCGCTGCGGCCAAGTCGGGTGGACACCACTTGTTGTCTGTATGTCTCCAAGAAGAGGGCGACGTGGTGCGCGTCGACGTTGCTCCGCCGCTCCAAGGCGAGCCACTCAAGGCAACACAGTTCGGCTCACTGCCGGACCGCGAAAGTCTTCGGTTCGAAGCCGGGTGCGGAGACCCCGTGTCGCAAACGCCTGCCTTCGCGGTCTACGAGGCAGCAGCACTCGCCGCGCGACACGCCGTCGGACTGCTGACCGGCCTGCCGGTCTCGAACGCCGGGACCATACGTGACTACCGATAGGGGCGAAGCAGCCATACGCATCGATGGGGAGGCCCTCGCTGATGCCGAGGACCTGGCCAGGACCGCAGCACCCAACGAATCTGGTGGGATCTTGGTCGGGTGGTGGGAGCCTCCGAACGTCGCAATCGTACGGGCGCTCCTGCCCGTCCAAGATCATGACGTCGGGCGGTTCCACTACTCACGACGGCACTCGATCGCGCAAGCGAAACTTGAGGAGTACCGACGGACCCAAACCGATGCGAACTCCGGATACATCGGCGAGTGGCACAGCCACCCCGCTCCCCTGCCACCGAGTTCCACAGACCGTCGGGAATTAAACGCCATTGTGAAGCAGACGCGCGAGCGTACGGCGCTCGTAGTTGTCGCACTCGATCGTGGCGGCGTAGCCCAAGCCCACGGACTCGTCGGCCGGCCACGGTGGCCCCGGCAGGCTGCGATAGACCACGCAAGGATAGAAAGGACCGAGCCGTGAGCGATTGGTCGTTTGATATTGCCGCCGCGTTCCGGAACAAGGCCATCGCGTTACGCGCCTCGTTCCTCGCGATCCGCGACGTCACGTCGCATCCCACCGAACGCGGCGATCAAAGCGAAGCGGACTGGGTGGGACTGATTCGAGAGTTCCTCCCTACCCGGTATGCGGTGGGCCCCATCTTCGCCGTCGACCATCACGGCAACATGAGCGAACAGATCGATGTCGCCGTCTACGACACCCACTACTCGCCGCAGTGGTTCGGTGCCGCCAGCGGAACCCGCTTCGTCCCCGTCGAGAGTGTCTACGCCGCGTTTGAGGTCAAGCCAGAGTTCAGCACCGAGTACCTCGAATACGCACGAAAGAAAGTCGCCAGCGTGCGCGCGCTGGACCGCACCTCGCAGTCGATTGCCCACAAGGGCGGCGTCTACAAGCCGGAGCAGATCAGCGTGAAGCCAATCGTCGGAGGCATTCTCACCACACGAAAGGATCTGGCCAATCCGATCGACAAGTTGATTGAGACCCAACCGGGACATGGCGACAGCAAATTCCTGAATATCGGCATCTGCCTCAACCAGGTCGCGTTCGACTACACGCCAAAGATCGTGGACGACGACGTGCAGTTCCAACTGCAAACACGCGAGGGGGAAGACGCCCTCATCCACTTCTGCATCCGACTGTTTCAGCAACTCCAGGCGATCGGCACCGTTCCCGCCGTCGAGATGACGAAATACGAGGCAACCCTATTCGGGCACCAGCCTGAGTAGCCTGTCGATACCGGCCGATCCTCCGGCGCGCCCAGGCACCAGTTCCTGAAGTCGGGGCCGCGGGGCCTCCGAACGGTCGGTCGGAACTCTCCACTCCAGGCATCGATGCGTCATCGCTGCACGGTTCTCGCGCGCCTTGGATTGCCCCACGTCGTCAGCGCGCGCTCAGGCCACTAGGATCCGTGCGGCGCTATCTGTTCCGACGGGTCCTGGATTTCACCGTCGTAGGCGCGAGCTTCCGCGAGCAACGGCCATTCCAGATACTCACGCAATTCTAGGTCCCCGTCTTCGATGAGGCGTCGGGCGAGCGCGTGCGCCTCGGGAACCGCATCGAGCAACGCGTGTTTGGCGAGCGAGAACTTGGGCCCAAGTTCGGTCGGGTCCCAGCCCTCAACTTCGGCCCGGATGTCCTCGAACTGTCCCAGTCTCTTCCGCGCCAGCCACCCGTTAACGACCGCGATCTGTTGGGCCACAGGGCCGCTCCGATGCTGTGCGGCCCACTCTTCGTAGTTGGCAACCACTCCGAAACGACAGTTGCTCAAGAGCGTGTAGGAGGAGTGGCCCGCGATGTAATCGAACAAGGCATCGAGTTCCGCAGGCGATCCCTTTGTGAAGTGCTTGAACGCGGCGGAACTGATCTTCAACGCGGCAATCGTCGCGGCGTCGACCACGTCGACCAAGTACTGGGCCGTTACATCGGGTTCGTCGCCGACGATGAACTCCGTCCCTGGCACCTTTCGAACGTAGGCGCTGTCGACCTCACCTCCCTTGTGCACGAAGAGGTGTCGTCTCTGGAACGCCTCAAGCAGCACGGGGTCCGGGTTTCGAGTGGTGCCGTCGATAACGATGCCGCGGTCTAGAAGCCACTGCGCCCAGGACTCATACCCTCCCGTCATGATCCGGTCCGCGCGGTCGTCAATCGCCTCGGCTTCGAGCGCCTCAATGGTGTCGAAGGCTCTGATGTCGGAAACCGTGTACGTGCGTTCGTACAGGTTGAGAATCTGGGGTCGCAGAGTCAGGATCGATCGAACGTAACGAGCTACGAGGACTTCGAAGTCACCGATGGCGGTAGTCAGTAGCGCAGGCAGAAGCACGTCTGAGCCCCACCTACTGCGTGCCACTCTGGGCCACACCTGCAGATAGATTATTGACGCGGTTGCGTCACCAGTGATCGTCTGAATCGCGTCGTTCAAGCCCTGGAGCCAGGCCCAGTCGAGGTCTTCGAGTCCTAGAGGTGCAAGACCGCTACTCAGAGCTTCGATATCGGCTTTGCGGCTCCGTAGTTCACGTTCGAGAAGCTCACCAACTTCGCGGTGATGCTCGGTCGTCCACTGGGGGAAGAGCCTAGTTGCCTCTGCGATGAACCTGTCGACGAAGGACACCGCTTTGAGGTCGCCTTCATCGATCCGATGCGCGAGCGTCTGGATCTCGTTGGCCGCGTCCAAGTACCGATAGAGATGCGGTACGAGCTCAACATAGGTGGCGATCGCAGCCTCTTCTTGAGGGGTCATGGGCCGACCCTAGCGGGCGCGGCGCAATGAACTCGTCTAGTTTCCATCCGGCTCCGCATTTTGCAGAGCGATCCCATAGTCCTACCCACAACGCCGATTTCTCCGCGCACGCCGACGGCCTAGGACTCGAAGTCGAGAAGCTCGTGCTCGATCCAATTGAAGGTGCCGAGCGCGCCTTCTCCAGAAAGAGTCTGAACGTACTTCGCCTCCCGATCTTGAATTGCCTCGTACGAAAGAGGCTCCGCTTCGAAAGGATCGCCGCCGAGCCTGAGTAGCGGGTGTCGATTGAGAAGGTGGTCGTACGCAAGATTGATGTGTTCATATCTCTGATCTGACGTGCGGCACCGTTCAAAGGATCTTGAGTCAAAGCCGCCCTGCGCGCCGTACGCAGCGACGACTGTTCCCGTCCACGGCGATTGAAGCCGCCCCGCGACCGCATTCAGCTTGGCGAGCTCTTCGTCGGTCACCCCAGCAACGCTGCTCTTGACCTCGATAGGGATGAGTTTGCCGTCCGCTGCCATGAGCATGACGTCGACCTCGCCCACGACGCGTTGGGTCTTGACGTCGACGACTTCCAGGCCTGGATGGACTCCAAGCAGTGTCTCCGGTCCGCCACTGCTGAACGCCATCGCGAACCAATGGCACGCGAGTATGTGTCCCATCGCATCATGTTCGTAGACTCGCCGGAGCCGCTCGGATATCCGGTACCAGAACTGGGCCGAGGCGTGGTGAGGGAAAGGCTGATCGATGGTGCGCCCGCATCCCCTGCAGGTTAGTGGCGGCGCGAATGCGTTGACTGGGAGCCACTGCGTGGCGTGGCAGTACCTGCACTCAGCCCGCATACCTTTGACGATAAGTCCCGCCCGTTCGGCCCAGTCGAGCCACTTCACGGTGGCATCGGTGTTGCGGCCAAGGGCTTCCCGGAAGCGGTCGGAGTGAACCTCTGTTAGTTGATCCGGGCTCGGCGCAATCGCGTCGCGCGGATGGATGGGGTCCGCCCCACGCTCGCGATTGCGTCGACGCTGCCAGCTCATTCCCTCGCGCGCGGCCATGTCTTGGAGCAACTGCAGAAGCGGCTTGTGGAGCAGATATGTGACCCAGTCGAGCCCTCCAAGGCCTTCGATGAGAAGGCGGCTGGACAATCCAGGCGTTGACTCACGTAGGTCCAGGCCTTGTTTTCTCGCCACAGCGCGGGCCATGAGCATCCTGCTTGGCCAATGGATCTCCTGGGCGCGCCCGCCCGGGCGGCCCGCGCGCCACTTCGTGTGTAGGCCCGCAGCGAAGTCTGCGTTGACCCCGTTCACGTGACCCTGAGAAAGGCAAGGAAATGGCTGGACTGGCACCTCAATATCCGTGCTTAGCGCAGTCAGGTGTCCGAAGCCTTCGTGCTGCAGTATCTCGTTCATCTCCTGAGCGGGAACCATCGGGATCTTTGCCTTGCCGTCCTGCCACGTGACGACATCACGCCGATCCCACCCTGCAGGCCTTCCCAGGTGAAGTATCTCCTCGGCGTCCACAATCCCAGTCGCGTACGCTCGGATTCGTTCTCCGAGCCCCGCTCTCCAAGTCTCGAGCTCGGCGCGGCTTAGGCTGATGCTCGTAAGGTGCACAGACGGGCCTTGTGGCGACGATTGACGGTACCGAGCATCATCGACAACTCGCAGAAGCGCGTCCTCGTCCACCTCTCCGACGAGCACACCGATCGGAAGGGTTTCAAAGTCTCCGAACTTGCTCCTGAGGTTCCACAGGAGAGCGAGGTCTCGCACATCTCCAGCAGAACACACCACGAGCACATACGGACCGACCTCGTCACGTGCCGGAAATCGAGGAGGGAGAAGGTGGTCTCCGGCCGAGAAGTGTCGGCCATGCGGGTTCCGGTTCGGCAAGTTGTACATAGCGATCTGTTTCGGCGTAAGGCACGTCGAGTCACCGACCCTCGCCAATAGGTCCGTGAACGAGCCCGTGGGCTGAACTCGCTCAACGTTGAGGAAGTCCTCGAATCGAAGATCTGGGATCAAGCGCCCCTCCGCTAGCAACTGGGGAGACGGCTCCGCTGGCAACGTACCGAGGCACGCGGCATAGACACCACGCCACGGGTCCTCAGGGTCGAGTTCCACGATCTGTAGCGGCTTGAAGGCAGCCTGCTCTCGGTACTTAAGTAGCGCAGGAGCGAACTGGAGCTGCGAGTAACGGATTGCATCCGTGTCAGGCAACTTGACAACGTCCTTCGACAGGTTTCTTTCGCCGCCCCCGTTGCCGAGGAGGTAGTCAACCGCGTCTCCCGCCATCATTCGGCGAAAAGCTGAGTCCACGACGCCTGAGGGGTCGACGGGCAGCAGCGCTCCTCCTGCACCGCCCCAAGCCTGACAAAGAAACCCCGCTGCCTCGGCAACCGACGCCGGTCTGGTCAGATCAACCGGGTACGCGACGCGCTGCGGTCGCACTGTAGAGATCGCTTCATGCGGCCCACTCAAGGTGCTCTCATCAAGCAACTCAAACATTGTTGTCGACCCCCCGGAGGATGCACTCGGCGTGCGGCGGGAGCGTAGCTTGACATCTCGATGGACTCACCCGGCAAGAAGTCGTCTCACTGCGCCCGCGCTCGAAGTTCACGTTCGCCATACGAATGTCACTCTGCCGTCATACGATGCGAAGCGTCAATGATGACGTTGAGGGGATTGAGAATGACGCAGACGCAGGAGGGTTGGTACGCCGACCCCACCAAGAGGCACGAGCAGCGCTACTGGAGTGGCAGCGCGTGGACCGAGCATGTGTTCACCAAGGGCACGCAGAGCGTGGACCCGTACGTGACCGAGCCGCTCCAGGTAGCCTCCCCCACTGGCGGGGGTCAGGGTGGGGATCGGAAGGTGCCTCTGTTCGGTGCTCGCAAGCATGCGGGAAAGCTTCAGGACGAGAACGACCGCCTGCAGGCGCTGATCGAGCAGCACGGGCTGAAGGAAGTCGCAAAGTTGGATGCGACGCGGATCGAGATCCAAGACCAGATCACACGCGCACAGGCTGATCTCGCGTCGGTACAGAAGGCGCTGCAGTCGGTGGAGTCGAGCAAGCGTGAGGCTGAGCGGGACGTGGTGAACCTGCGAGCGACGGCGGGGATGCAGGAGTTCGGGATCTACGACTACGAGCACCCGGCCGAGTCGTCTGTCGCGTTGGCGATGGAGTTGGAGTCGGTGCGCTCTCAGATCAAGCAGCTGGTCGCATCGAAGAAGGCGACCGATGCGACGTCGGGCTTCATGTTCAACAACTCCGCCAAGCAGGGCGAGCGGTTCGTGGCGGACATGTCGAAGCTGATGTTGCGCTCGTACAATGCTGAGGCCGAGAACTGCGTCAAGACGGTCAAGGCCGGCAACCTGGAATCGGCACAGAAGCGCCTGACGAAGTCAATGGAGCAGGTCGAACGGCTGGGCAAGATGATCAGCCTGTCCATCACCGTCCCGTACCACAGGCTGCGCCTGAAAGAACTGGAGCTGGCCGCAAGGCACATGCAGGCTCTCCAGGCTGAGAAGGAAGCGGAGCGGGCGCATCGTGAGGAGCTGCGGGAGCAGAAGCGCGTCGAGGCTGAGCTGAAGGCCGCGAAGGACAAGCTGGAGAAGGAACGCTCGCACTACGAGAACGCGATCGCAGCCCTGGTGGAGAAGGGCGATGAGGAGGGTGCGGCGAGGCTGCGGGAGAAGCTCGCCGATACCGACAAGGCCATCGCGGATGTCGACTACCGTGCCGCGAACGCACGTGCGGGCTATGTGTACGTGATCTCGAACATCGGAGCGTTCGGGCCTGATGTGGTGAAGATCGGCCTGACCCGGCGTCTGGATCCGATGGACCGCGTCAACGAGCTCGGCGACGCCTCCGTGCCGTTCAGATTCGACGTCCATGCCCTGTTCTTCGCCGACGACGCCGTCACGCTCGAGTCCAGCCTCCACCAGCGCTTCGCCGACAGGCGGCTGAACAAGATCAACCTGCGCCGCGAGTACTTCCGCGCCACACCCCAGGAAGTCCTCGACGCCCTCAAGGAACAGCACGTCGAGGTCCTCGAGTTCACGCTCGAACCCGCCGCCGAGGAGTACCGGGCCAGCCAGGTGTCCGCGTAGCGAGTGCAGCCAGGCGCGTCGCGGCGTCGGGTGGGTCCCACCGGGTGCGACGCGACCCATATGCGAAGAGGTGGGACGGAGTCTTTCGACTCCGTCCCACCTCTTCGTCGTCTTGCGGCCTACCTAGTTGCCCCCTTGCGGTCCTGCCTGGCGTACCAGTTGCTGATCGCGTTGATGTTGGCGGCAGCGGCCCTGATGGCGAGCATGAGCGCCTGCTTGCCCCCACCTCGGATGTGCCCTGTGGCAGGCAGGCCACTGATCTCGCGCGACCCGGGCCCCACGCGCAACGGTGCCGCATCCGCCTCCTTGCGGGTCGGTGCCATGCTCTGCGGTGCGTCGGTTCCTTCACCGCTCATAGAGGTCATAGTCAGGATGCAGCCGAGGCGACGAGCCCAGGCCGGGAAGTCCGTTGAGACACCCTGGTAGCCATGGTCGACGGTGAGGGCCCCCGGTTTCGATCCGGCGTCGTTCAGGCCCTGCAGGATCGTTTCGGCAGGCCCGTCGATGTGCGTGTCTGGCCTGGTGAGGGCGATGCCGCCGACAAGGCGAGGCGCGTCGCCGAACTGCATCGGCGACAAGCCCGCAACCACGACTACGCCGCCGATACCTAGGACGTACGTGACTGCCGTCTCGAAGGTGACGTCTACGTTCATCGACTGCGTTGCGCGCGTCGGCAGCAGATGCAGCGCGGCGGCCGTGAGCCGTCCATAGAGCTGTGCTCCTCGGTCGTGGAGGCGCTCGATACGAACGGGACCCGTGGGGTAGACGGGGATGAGCGTGGCGTCGATCGCGATGCGCCCCGCGAAGTCAGGGCGCGGATCGATGAGCTCGGCCACGCGAGTCAACGCACGCCGCACGGTCTCGATCGCGAGGCCGACACGCTGCGCGTCGAGCGCCTCGTCCTTCTCGGCGTCATCCGAGACGGGCAGACCGAGCGTGGAGCGGGTGTTCGCGGTCATGGCCGAGTCGGTGACGAAGTCGTGGATTGCTGTCATGGTCGGGGCGACACCGGTGACCGCGCAGGCAAGTGCGGCGGTCACGAAGGCGGCGGGCGGGATCGCGACGCTAACGCCGCCGCATGCCGCGCCCGACGCGCCCTCTTGCACGTAGCCGGTCAGCAGCGCCGGGATGTCGCCTGCGTCGACGTAGCCCCGTGCCACGGCAGCGGCTGCAGCCCGCACCTCGGCCGAGTCCGGAGCGCGGCCATCGTCGAAGAGGGTGCGAAGTGTGTAAAGGTCGTCGGCGAACAGCGCGACAGCGTCGTCGCCGTCGGTCGTGTGGTCGAAAGTAGTCATGAATTCTCCGTAGAGCGATAGATCGAGAGAAAGCAAGTGCGAACCGTGCGACAGCGGAGCCGCCCGCATCCACAGGCCGAGGGGCCGCTCGAAGGCGGCCTCAGATGCCGGCGGCGTCGCGGCCGGTGGGCTTGGCCTGCCTGACGTGCCAGCCGCTGATGGCGTCGGTTTCCGTGGCGGCGGCCTCAATGGCGGCGGCGAGTGCATGCTTGGCGTCGCCACAGTGACGGCGCTTGGCGCGATCTACTTTTGCGAATTCGTAGGCCCACATCGGGTTGGGCAAAGCCTGCGCATGCAGATGGCCATCTCGGCGATCGAGATGGGCGTACCAGGGGTCCATGAGACTGCTCCATTCAGGATGGGGGAAGAGAGTGACCTCCGTCAGACGACCACCCGGCTTGACATAACTATGAGCGTCGGAAGTCGGTTGTCATGGAGGCTGGGGTGCGCGTCGCGACATTCGCCTGCTCGCCCGACGAGAGCGGACCCCCATTCACAGGCGCGCGCCAGCACGGCTCACCAATGAGCGCATTGCGGCCTCAGACACTCCCTCGGGGCGTGAAGGCGCGCGGACTTCCAAAGATCGAGAGGCGCGAGCAACAGCTCAGCCATGTGGCCGCGTGAGGCACTTCCACGCCCCTGCCACCCCGTGGGCCGACGGCCGTCAGCCCGGACGTCACGCTTGACCGGTAGTGCCATCGTGGCCCGCAAAACCCCTGTTTGCAAGAGGAACGCGCACTTCCGAGACCTAGAGCCAAGGCACTGAGTTGTGGTAGTTGACCGCGCCATCTGAGACTCCGCGAACCATGCTCGAAACACCCACGAATGACTGCTCTCCCCAGCGCGGCCAAGCCGTCAGAACCAAGCCGCACACGCGAATCCTGCTGAGGGCCGTGGGCGACAGATCGCCCTAGGAAGTCACCGAGATTCTCTGCCCCGGCCACCTGCCGACCGCCGCCAATGATCGAAGGCAACCTGTATCCGAAACGCCTGCTGCGTCTCGCATCCGGATTCGCACTGCGTTCAATTGAAGGGATGACGGGGCCGACCAGCCGTTCGCGATGCTCTCACGCGCCGCGTCGGCGGTACGCCTCAAGACGGACGCGCCGCACCGTGCGATTCGCCGGGACCACAGGCCGAGCAGGACACCGCGAACGCGGCTGCCCACAACTGCAGCGCTGGCTGGCGTCGGAGCCTGCCCCGCTCTTGTGGACACCTGATCCGAGGCGATGATCGTCTTGGAGGGGAGTTCCACAGATGCCTGCACCGAAGTCGCCGGAGTTCCGGCAAGGAGCATTGATCTGGTCGGCCAGGAAGAACCTGTGGCAGCCACGGCGCGCAATCTAGGAATCAGCTAGTCATGTCCGCGCCGGTGGACGGCGCAGGCCGTCGTCGGTGTCGGACCTACTGCTGCTCAGATTCCCGGTGGTTGCCGATGTCGACGAGGTGCCCACGAACGGGGCGAGGGACGCGACCAGAACGACTAGCAACTAGCAGCAGCCGGCGAATCACGTCAGCGACCCGCGCATTCGGATGTTGTGGAGGAAGGTGCTGCGCGCCCGGTCGGACAACGGAACCTTGAAGTCCGGCTCGGTGAAGTCAGCGAGCGCCGCTTCGACCGATACGAATTCCACGCCCGCTGACAGCCACCGGCCTCCAGAGTGTCGCGACAAGACGATCGCAATGTCCCAGGATCGCTCGGCCCAGACCGCCCATTCGCCTGAGCTTCCGGCGATGCCCACGACATTGGCTGTGTAGGCGACCGAGCCGCTGGGATCGCCGCCCGGTTCGTATGAGACCGCTCCCCAGAATGTCTCAGAGACGGTCCGCCCAGCCGTGGTGAAAGCGGGGTACGAACCGTAGGACTCGCGGTAGTAGTCCGGCGTTGGGTCGAAGACCGCAACGCTGACGGTGGCATCCCCGTAGGTGTCGACGAGATCCTGCAAGACCGCGCCGAATGGTCCCGAGATAGCGTGATCGAACTGACAGACGTCGGCGTGTCCTTCCGGGACTTCGAAAGGCCAATTCGGCAGCCGGGTGTCGGGATGGAGGACTTGCGCGAGTTCGCCAAGAATCCGCGCGAAGGACTGAGCGTCCACGGGGTAGAAGCGGCTGTCGGTCATTGCTCGTAACCCAATCGAATCTCGATCACCTTTTCGGCTGCGCCCTGCGGCGTGTAGTCCAGCGTCCATCCCGGATAGCCGCTTGAGTTCGGCTCGCGGAGGACGAACTTCGCTCCATCCTTCTCGAAGATTTGGACTGTACCGTTCTTTGCGGACCAGGAACTCCACCCGGTTCGGGACAAGGTCTCGGCAACTTCGGTGTACGTCGCGTTCGTACCCACGTTACGGATCGACCTGCCCAACGTCATATCTACGTACGTGTACGACTCCACACGTACGGCGTTTGAGGAAGCAGCCGCCATATCGGTGGCGGCCGCTCTGGCGAGGTAGGAGCCGCCGAAACCTACGAGCGCGGGGACCACCACGTAGACAACGACGCCCACTGCGCCCCGTTCAAGCTGGCAGCTCGTATAACTGTCGGAAGGGCAGGGTGCCCAGCATTCGCCGGGGTTTGCCTCACACACCTGCTGGTGGAGGAGTCGATTCTGGGCCTCGGTATCGATCAAATACAAACCCTCGGGCGAGATACCGTCTCTGATCTCCTTGGTAAGGCTGTTGTACAGGTCCAGGTACGCAGTGTCGTTGCCCTCTTTGGCCAGGTTGACGAAGAGTGAAACGAGGTCGTCGCCTTCGAAGACGCTTCCGCTGCTATTCGACTGTGTGTTTCCGGCACTCGGCGCGGTGCTGGTAGACGATCCCGAACTGCTTGATTGAACGCTGCCGCTACCAGGGACGCCGACGGCTCGGCCGTCATCCCACAGTTTCGGATCCAGGCCCGTCGGATCGGCGTATTCGACCGGGTTGTTGTTGGCGTACATGTACGCGTCGAGTGACCGTGGGTCGGACGCATCGAGCAGGGGGTCGGGCGAGAGGAAGCGCCCGATGGTCGCGTCGTAGTATCTCGCGTTGAGATACGACAGTTCGGTGCTGCTGTCCTCAACCTGTCCAAGCCAGCCACGGTCGGTGTCTGTCAGTTCGCTGGTGCCGCGCACCTGGCCGTAGGGCGTGTAGGCGACGCGCTGGACGTTGGCGTCTGCGATCGGCTCGTCGCCCTCGACTGCAACGGTGGCGGAGCCCTGGACGTCTGCGAGTAGCCACCACAGTTCGCCTTCGTCGGTGAGATACCCGATCGTGGTGCTTCCGAGGGTGTAGTAGCGAGTTGCGGTCACGCCGTCGCCCGCTGTGTTCACGGCCGTGTCCGTCACCTCGGTTGCGCCGAAGTACGCCGTCACAGCGGTGTCGCTGATGCGTGCGACGCGTTGCCCCGAGGCGTCGTACAGGTACAGCTGGGTGCCTGAGTTATTGGTCGTGGAGACCAGGTTCGACATCACGTCCCAGCTGGCGGTGAGGGTTTCGCCATTGGCGGTTCGTGTCGTCAGCCGGCCAGCGGCATCGTATTGGTAACTCTTGGTGGTCTCGCCCTCGCTGCTGGTTGCTGTCACCTTGGTCACTGCAGCCGGGTGCGCAGAGTCTTCTGAGTCGAAGTTCTCGTTGACCGTGGAGGCGGCTCCGACAGCGCCCTCGTCGACGGAGGCGGCAGACGCTGCGGGAGCAGTCTCTTCCGTCTCTGTGTCCTCGGCTGAAGCTGTCGGATCGACGGTGGTGCTCGGGGTCGCCGTTGCCGCCGTGCTGGCGGAAGCGGAAGTCGAGGGCTGTGCGCTCGTGGTGGCTTCAGCACTCGCGACCGGATCGGCGCTTGCCGTCGCGAGCTGCTCTGTGGCGTCGAGGGTGTCCCCGTCGTCGAGTGTTGATGTCGAGGGAAGCGTGGTGGACTGGGTGAGGATCTCTCCGACCTTGTCGTAGGTCCAGGATTGGGCGTACGACGACGCGTCGTAGGTCCATGAAGTGTCGTCTGTGTCGACTGCGGTGCCACACTCCGCTGTTTCGCCCTCGGTTGTTCCGGTTGCGTCGTAGGTCCAGGCGGATTGCAGGCGGTTGAGTCCGTCGTACACGAAGCACTGGCCCTGGATGTAGTCGTACGTATCCGTTTCGTCGCTTCGGACGACTTGGTCGATGATCGCCGTGACCCGACCTGCGTCGTCGTACACGTATTCGTCGTCCTGCACCGGGTCCGTGCCGTCTGCGGCACCAAACGCAACCTGGGCAATCGACGAGTCGGCGTTCCAACTGACCGTGCGGGTGCCTCCGTTGACGTAGGAACGCGAGGTCAGTCGGCCGATGGCGTCGTATGTCACGCCGGTGACGAGTTGTTCGGCGTTGCCGGCACTGAGCGTCGAGAGCGTCACAGCCTGGCCGAAGCGGTTGTAGCCGGTCGTGACGGTCTCCGCTTCCAGTGATCCCGCGGCGGGCAGGTCGACGTCGGTGAGTTGTCCAACGTCGTCGTAGTCGAACGATTGCGTGTACACGTAGCCCGACAGATCGCCCAGAAGCTCCGAGTCTGGCAGCGTGACGGTCGACTCGGCAAGGCGGTGGTCTTCGTCGTAGGTGTATGTCGTGGCAACCTCATACGAATCGTCGCCGACGACAGTGGTCGCAGTCTCCTTGACAAGTAGCCCGAGATCGCCAGTGTCCAGCTCAAGATCGGCGAGGTTCTCGGCGTTGGCGTACGTCCAGGTAGCAGAACTCGACTCGTCCTCGTCGGAACCATCGGGCTCCTTCGAAGTACGACCCACGAGCCGCCCTAGCACGTCGTACTCCATCGTCACGGTACCTGCGGGGCTCGTCGTCTCCGTAGCGTTGCCGTCGGCGTCGTAGGTGTACGAGGTCAAGCCCGCGTTGGGGTCCTTCAAGGATGTCTGGCGGCCTGCAAGGTCCCAGGTGTATTCGGTCTTTTTGTTGCCGGAGTCGGTCACCGTGGTTCGCGACCCGCTGGCGAAGGTCTCGTATGCATAGTTGGTGGTGATCGCGGTCGACGTCGTGTCGTCGTCGGCCGGCAACTGCGTCTGCGTGACGAGGCGGTTGCGTGCGTCATAGGTCGCCTCAGTGGTGGCGACGACCTCGGGGTTTGCACCGTCGTCGTCGTAGGCGAGTGTCTGCGTCGCCTGCTTTGATCCGAGGTAGGTGGTAGTGACCTCCTGCTGTGCGACCGCCGTCAACTCGTCGGCTTCCTTCACCATGGACGTCGACGAGATCGTGCGGCCCAACGCGTCGTAGACGATTTCGGTGTAGGTGTCGACGTCGGTCTCATAGTCGTCGGCGACGAGGTCTACCAAGCCCGAGGAGAACTGGGCAGACTTGGAGTCGTAGAACGCTCCCGAGGTGAGGATGACCTGACCGTACTGGTCATATTGGGTGGCTGACACAGTACGACCTTCGGAGCCGTCTGCTGCCACGGTGTGCGTCTGGATCTCGCGTCCGAAGCCATCGTAAAAGGTGTAGGAGCGGTTGACGAAGCAGCCGTCTTCGATACAGATGTAGTTTCCGCTGGCGTTCTTGCCCATGTACGAGGCACTCATCACGGCCACAGGGCGGGTTCGAGCGCTGAGCTCGGTCGTGTAGAGGTCGTACTCGTAGTATGCGGTCGGCACGACATCCAGTGACGGGGCACTGCTCTGGCCGTATTCCGTCGGTGCCCACACCTGGGTGAGCATCCCGAACGCGTCGTAACCGTAGTAGGTGAAGTCACCGTTGGCGGACTTCTGCCGGTAGACGTTGCCGTAGTTCGGCTCTGCCCAGGTTGCAGAGGTGTTGCCTGCAGCGTCTGTCACCGCCGTCTTGGTCACTCCCGCCGCGTTGCGCCAGTATGTCCAGGTCGTCATCGCAGGCTCGTACGAGGAGTTGCCCTGCGCCTTCTTCACTTCCTCAGGCATCGTGGCAGTGATGATGCGCGCTTCGTCGTCGTACGTGGCTTCTGCGCGAGAGTAGGTGTCACCGTCGATCTTCTGCACCTCTGCTGTCGCAAGACCACGGGTGGGCGTGTTGTCCGACAGCGTCTCCGATCCGTCGTACAGCACGTAGCTGTAGGACGTCTCAGTACCGCTTGCGCAGGTGCCTTCGTAGGTGGTGGTGCTGGCCTGGAGCATCAGGTATTCGGTGGCGTGCCACGTGGCCTCATTCCAGTAGCTCACTGCGGCACCATCGGCGTTAGTGGTGTTCTGTGCGTAGCCGTATTCGACGCATGTGGTGGCAGAGTCCACCTCGCTACCGTCGTTCGTCGTCGCGACTGTCGTCTTCTCGTGGTCGAGGTATCCGTTGTCGTTGTATGTCGACGTCGTCGTTGAGGTGCTCGACCAGGTGGTGCCGGGCTCGTACGCGTAGTCGACCGTGGTCCTCAGCCTGGCGATGCTCGCCTGCTGCAAGGCGTTTCCCGTGGAGGGTTGCGTCAGTGAGTATTGGTAGGCGGTGGCCGCAATGAGAGTTCCCTCGGCATCGCGAGTCGTGGAGGATGCCAGATAGCCAGCCATGCGAGGCACGTCTTCCCGGATGAAGCCGCCCACGATCGTCTCAAGGTCGACTACCGGGCCTTCTTCGCCGCTGGATGCCATGTAGCGCTTGCTGATACCTCGGAAGTACTGGTTGCGCACGGTCAGTGCGTTGTCTCCGGTGCCGGTGGTGACCCTGACGACCTCGTAACCACGCCAGTCCGAGAAGCCCGAGTGGCTGTCGTCGTTGTCGTACAACTCATTCTCGGCATAGTTCCACGCGCCGTTACCGATGTAGGCGTACGTATAGGTCTGCTCAGGCTGGCCACCCACCGTGTCGACAAGCTTGATCTCCTTGACCAAGTAGTGGTGGTAGATCCCGGCGCTCTTCTTGCGTACGGACGTGTAGCACGAGTCGGTGTTCTTTGACGCTACGAAGTCCGTCACCCACTGTGAGTCGTCCTCGTCGTCGAGGTCGAATCCCTCGGTGGGGCAGACGTCGACCTCACCGTAGTCGGCGTAGTCGACGCGGATGCGCTCGCCGGTGCCTTCAGTCACGCGGGTGATGCGTCTCTTGGGCAGCGCGGTGCGGGTCGGGTCAGAGGGGTCCCAGTCGACACGGTTGTTCATCTCCGTGCCATCAAAGGTGACCGCGTAGGTGCGCAGGTAGTCGTCGGTGTCGTAGTCGTTGTACGCGACGGTGTACACCGAGTCGAGCCACAACGCCCGAGTGTTCTGATCTGAGGTGGCGGGCATGCTCTGCACCAGTTGGGTGCGCTGCACCTTGCCCCAATCGCCACTGGCGTAGACGAGTGTCGTGATGTTGTCCAGACGGTGCGTGGCGAAGAACACCGGCGCATCCTGCACGCTCGTGCACGAGCCCGTGCACAGCAAGTCGATAGGTGTGTCGACATAGGTCGAGGTCTTGCCGTCAGAGTCCAGGCCGTCGGGATCGGTGACGGCCTTGAGGGCACTTTGCGCGCAATCGTCCTCCGCGGCCGCGCTCAACGGGTCGTTGTAGGTGGTGGTCTCGACGCAGCGCATGGAGTAGCCGAGGTTGGCCTTCGCCTGGTAGCTCGACAGTCGAGAACCTGGAGCGTCCGCGTCGGCCTCATCGAAACGGGCACCGTAGAAGACATTCAGCAGACGAATGTCGCGCACGTACTCCAGAGTGCTTCCAGAGCCGGAACGGTAGTGGTTGGTCGACTGCGCATACTCGTAGGTGGCACCGAAACCGGTGGAGTCCTCTTCGTGGTCGAGCATGAAACGGTAGCCCTGTACGGTCGGGTCGGTGCCCGAGTCGCCGTGAGGTTCCTCATCGTCGTCTCCATAGACAGGCACGGTGGCCACCGAGTTCGTCGTCATGCCGTCGACGTCTCCGAGCCCAAAGTAGTAGACCGAGCCATCAGGTGTGCGCAGCACGAAGTACTCAGAGTTGTTGTCGCCGTTGAAGCTGTCACCGCTGCGGGTGACGCGGGTGAGACGCCAGTCCGGGTTGTCCTCAACGTAGAAGAGGTTGCCGCTGTCACGCACGACGTCGTAGGCGCTGCCGTCGAGGACGAGAGTAAGCGACATCGACGCTGGGGCGTCGCTGTAAGGCGACTGCCAGCACAGGTCACCGTCGTAGTCGGCGGCTTCGAAATTGCGGTCAGCACCATCGTCGATGTCATCTTCGCAGTTCTTGAAATTGCGTTCTATGTACGCGGTGGACAGGCTCCATCCGTCTCCGACAAGACCCGACTGGTTATTCGTCGCAAGGTTCTGCCCGTCCACTGCCGACGACGAGTAGTTGAGGCTCAGATCCGGCGTGGGGCCTCCGGTCACCGGAGGCACGTCCACACCGATGCTGTACGAGAACGCACCGGACTGCTCGCCGACAGCCCACGTGCCCGCTGACGGCAAGGTGGACGCGGCGAAGTCACCGGCCTGGCTCGCCGCGCCAGCAACCGCCACCACGATGGTCGGGCCTGCAACCGAGGCTTCCATCGTCACGCCCTGGGAGTGTGCAAGACCCGCAAGCAGGTCGCTGGAGCGCGTGGCGGACGTGATCGCGGCTCCGCGTGACATCCCGAACTGTGCACCGTCGATCTCAAGCACGTGTCCGGAGTCCGCCGGCGCTGTCACGCGCGTCAGTCCACCCAGGTCGTCGGAGCGCGGTAGCTCCACACCGATCAGACAATCAGCGTTGTCGGGATCCGTGAGCGCACATGCGGGGAACGCGAGCAGTTGCAGTCGGTCGCCGTAGTTCGCGCCGTAGAGGTTCGACACACCGGTCAGGTCCAAGGCAAGGTCAACCCACGCGGCATCAGCCTCACCGTCATCAAGCGTGACGCTCAGCGCGAAAGCCGAGCCAGGGATAGCGGCTGAGGCGTCGATGGTCTCAACTTCAACGCTCGCACCTTCGTCGGCCCGGACTACTTCTTCGATAAGCAGGTCAGGTCGGCCGCTGACGGCGACAGTGGTGGCCATCTCGGACCCGAACGTTCCTTCGAACGCGTTCTCGAGGCTGGGCCTGCCCACGCCGGCGACCACGTCGTAGGACTCACTTGTCGGCTTGTCCTCCCAGGTGTTCTGCCGGGAGGCCCGCGCCGCGAACTGGTCCGGAGCGGCCACCTTGAACGTGTCGAAACCTGGTGCCGGATCGGCGGAGGCAAGTTCGACCGCGGATGCTGCGGCCTCGGCGTCGACTGTGGCAGGGGTCTGCGCCTCAGCCGTGTCAACAGAGTCCGTGTGAACCTCGTCGGTCACATCAATCGTGTAGACGTCACCAGCTTCGGAGTCTGTCTCTGGCGATGCCACCTGGGTCGAGACTACGTCCGCCATGATTGCTTGGGCCGGGACTTCGACGGCAACCACCGGCCCGGAAAGGGCCAGCATGAAGGCGCTAGTCGCCGCGACAGTCGCCATTGCGCGCCCGGCCCGCTTCGTGTCGTTGAGATCCACCGTCAGCTCCCCACACACTCGGTAGCGCCACCGGCGATCACGCCGACTTCCCCATCGCAATCCGTCGGCACGCCCGTCGGCATCGACGGGTCCGAAACGACGAAGACTGCGCCTGCCGACACGCTCCCGGTCGAGGAATTCACGCCGTCGGTGGAGTGCACCTCAAACTCATACTCGAAGCCCGGCTGCATCCGGAACGGCAACCTCACCTGCGATGTGCCTCCGGCTGCCACCTTGCCGCTGGGACTGATCTTGTCTATCAAGTGCCCGTCGCGGTAGACCCACACCTCGATTGCCGCCTTGCCCGTGCCGTCGCTGTCGGCCACGGTCGCAGAGAACGAGGGTCGGCGGTTGGTCTCCGTGTGGACGCCGGATGCTGTCAGCGGCAGCGGGACTTGGTTCATGGTCACGTCGGTCGGCTTCACAGGTGCGTGGTTGGTGAGGGAGAACGTGAATTCTGCCTGCGTCCAGTCCTTCTTCTCGGCGCTTGTGGCAGGGTCGTCTCCAGAGAAAAGCGCGCCGTCGAATCCGAGGTAGACAAATGAATACGTGACGCCTTGCTCGAACAGGTCTTGCTTGCTGGCGGGAGGCTCCCACACGGAGCGGTCGCCCGATGCGACCCAGGTTCCCTTCACGATCCCATCCGTTCCCAGGTCCTCCATCAGCTCGCCATCGGCAAAGATCGCGAACCACGCACGCGACTCGTCACCGGCATCGGTTACCTCGGCTGAGAGAGTTGGATATGTCGCGTCGACGACCACATGACTGGCCGATGTCTCACCGTTGACTTGGACATTCGTTGGCGCTTCAGGACGGGTGTTGTAGGTGTAGGAGATCCGCGGATGCTTGGAGGTATCGGAGCCGTAATCGCGAGAGTAGAAGCGCTTCCACGAGTAGGGCGTAGACAGATCGTCCGCCTGCACAATCAACGACCAGTTCTGTGCGGACTGGTCGATCGAGTACGAGATCCAACCGGCAATGTCAGGCGATGACACCCAGCCATCTGCACACGACGAGCTGTACCCCTTCGTCTCCGTCGACGTGACCGACCCCGAGACAGCCTCGGGCGCGGTGTTCCACGTCACTGCCGCGGGAACCTGCTCGCCCAGAATGGTTGTCCACGCGGAAGCGGTGCACGACCACGAATAGTGGTTGTAGAGCTTGAGATAGGCAGAGGTGATCTGGTCCTTGCCATCGCCCGTGAAGTCATCCGCGTCGAAGCCGACAAGGCTCGCAAACACGCCGTAGGAGCTACTTGTGTAGCCGATCATCAACTCGGTCTCGGTCGCGTAGGACGCGTTGGGGTACTTGCTGTTGACGTACGCGTCCCGACCCTCGACCACGACCGGGTCGATCACGAGCGGGAATTCAGTGTCCTCGTCCGCGACCCATGCCATGTCAAGGTCAAGCGCGACAGTGGCACCCGTGTGGGTCCCGGTGACATCCATAGCGACCTCAACCTCATCGGGAAGCAAGAGCCCCTCGGTCATCTGCTCGATGTCGTCCACCGCAGCTTCCGGCAGCACTCCCTCGAGGACCCGGATCCCCGGCGACAGGTTCGGCTCGTCAGACCATGGCTGAAGCACGGGCGTGGACTGCTTCGCATCCTCGTTCGCATCCCACGCGTAGGCGGCCGGCAAGGACGCCAGCGTCTCGCCCGACTCGTCCACGATCGTCAACGTCGAGTCGTCGCTGATCTCGATGCCACCGTTGTCCACCTCAATGTCGAGTGTCAGCCCGTCGAAGGCGGCGAGCGCGTCGCGGTCGTCGAACACGAAGTACTGCTCGAATCCGGAGGAAAAGAGGTCCACCACGTAGTCCACGCCTGGAGCGATGTCCTCATAGGTCGCCCGCGCCCCGTCCAGTTCCGGCACCGGAAGCTCGCCGCCGTGCCACGCGATCTCCAGCGCTGTATCGGAGCCCTCGAACCCCCGTGTGAGAACTGTGTCGGTGTCACCGCCTCCTGAGAGTACGAAGGCCGTTGCATACACTGCTGGCCGAACCGTGCCGTCATCGTCCACCACGAGGGTGGTATCGATAGCAGCCCAGTCGTTGGGCTCATCTCCGTCGCCGGCCACCTGCACCCACTCGGTGCCCAGATAGTCCTCTGCAAGCCACGACCCATCGGGCGCGGCGTACACGCGCTCACTTTCGGTGCGCTGCGACATGTCCTCGACATATGCATCTAGGGACGCTGCGAGCTCCTGCGCTTCGCTGGACGTTGACGCCCAGTATGGCGACTCCGCGGGCTCCCCCAACTCGAAGAAGCCCTCGCCTTCGGTCGCATCCAGGGGGACCGAAGTGGAGTTTAGGGACCTGTCAGCGGCAACCCCAGTCAGGGCAGTTGACGCCACTAGAACAGCTGCCAAGCCGGCGGAAAGTGACGCCCTCATCGTCGTACGCACAGAAAGCCCCTCCTATAGCGCCACCCCAGCGCCTGGGCGCGACTGTAGCGACGCGCTCTGCCGCGTGACTATGCTTCGACGTCCACCGTTACAGTTTCGTGACAGACGAAGTTCTTCGTAGGCCGGGGACTCCTGAATGGCCGAGGCACGACAAGCGCCGCACGATGGGGCTCGGCCAGTTTCTCGATGGTGCCGGTCGCGCGCTCGCCAAGTTCAATCAGCACTACGTCGTCGATGGGCCCGCGACGGCTCGGTTTGTCGGCTCGTCTCTTCAGTGAGGGCCGACCAGAGGCGCGAGTTCTAGTGGCCGTGCTTCTCGGCGGTTGCGACGAGATGGATCGATCGCTGCTGGTGCTTGCCGCTCACGTGAAGCGCCGGAGGCGCAGACTTGGGATTCTCCCCGGCAGTGTCTCGGCCCAACGGGTTGCGTGCATGCCACCCAGCGGTGACCTCCGGATGGTTGACGTCAGACGCGCGCACGCGGCGCGTATCGAGGTCGTGCGGAGGTAGCGCCGTCTCGTCGCCGTGGGGCCTCGCGGTCGCTGGTGACACCGCCGCGCTAGATGCTTCCCTCATGTCGCCAGGATCGGCAGGGTTGGGCTGCGGGATAGTCATGGTGGCTCCTGTCGAGGAAGATGCGGCGGCGCTGCCCAGCGCTCAATGAAGGATGGCGTGACATCACTGTGACGCCGGAATCGCGTCCTCCGGGGAGGCTGGGTGCGTGGCGCGCACATCCGTCGCTGCCCTGCCGACACTTTGGAGCGGCCCCGGAGGGGCTTTCCGCGTACGATCGACGCAAACTTGGCACCGCAGGCGCGAGGCCCGGGAGGTGGCGACGGCCGGGTTGCGGCCCCTGCACGTCGGCATCTGTGCCGAGGCTCACTCATCGAGCCTCGGAGACGAACCGGTCACTACATCGTCCCATGTAAATCGAGGCATGCCAAAAGCATGGGCTACCGCACCTCATCGTTTCGTGTGGTAGTCGCTGGCGTCCGATCGTCCGCGTCACGGTGTCGGCACGAAAGACTCGAACCGCCCCATGACGAACGTTCGGCGCGCAAGGCCAACAGGGAATGTGCGTCGACGCCTTGCCCTCCTGCTCGCCCTCGTGCGCTGCACGCAAGCCAGTACGACCCTCTGATCATGTGCGGTACCCGCATCCCACTCAAGTTCTGCCGACGACACCGGTCCCTTCGCCACCACGTGACGCCGCCTGGAGTCCTGATGACTAGCCGTGCTGTGCTGTCGATAGCGTCCACCGACAGAAGGGGAACACGGATCCAACTGTCTGCTGACGCCGTGCGAACGCTTCGATGTGTGCCCCGACCTGTGCATCGGCCAGGCTCATCGTGCGGGCTTGTCCCGTCCGCTTGCCGGCAGTTCACGGTTTCCGCTCGGGCTCGGACCGGTCCTCCAATTGGCCGAGCAGGCGACTGCAAGCGTCTCGGCTCAGGAGCATGGTCCTGCCTCCGGTCAGCACGATCGCGCCACATCTGGCACGCTTCAGCGCCCGCGCCAGTCTGACCAGGTCCTCGTCGCCGGTCGCAGCTTCGGAGAGACAAGGTGTTGCGTTGTTGCCGAGTGCCAAGATGCCGTCGACCATCGCGCTCTTTCTTGCCTGCACGGCTTCGACGCCTAGAGGCTCGTCGTCGCCGAATCGTTGCCGGTAGAGAGCCTCGATCTCGTCGTTGATCTGACGTTCACGGTCACTTGCCGTTCCGGGCGTCGGCGCGTCTCTGTCCTCCATCGCTCAGTCCTCGTTGCCAGGCTGCTGCCTTGCTGATGCGGGGTCTTGCTGCTCGAGATGTTGCCGACCGTCGCGCCAGACCCACGCAACTTGGCGGGCGAGCGCGAACACGATGTCGGGGTCGCACCTGTCGCGGAGCCAGGCGACGACGCTGCTGCCGTCGAGGTCCGCCAGCGGCGAAGCGAGCCACAGGGCCACGGCCCACGCCGACATGTCGGCTTCGGTCGCCGTCAGGAGCGTGACGAGCTGCGCGATGAGGGGGTCCAGGCCGCCGTCGTTGAACTGCATCGTCGGGTAGAGGTCGACGCTGTCGGAGGTGACGGTGCGCAGCATGCCATCCAGAGGCAGGTCTTTGACGTCGACCCCGACAAGCGTTGCCGCTGTCGGTGCGGTGTAGAACGGGCCGACGAGCATGGCCAGTGGGGAGCCGTCCCCGAAGGTGCTTGGCGGTTCGGCTTTGGGCTTGTCGCCCGGGTGGCCCGCCGGTTGATCACGGTTGGCCACGTCGCCACCACTTCCGCCGTTGCTGTTGACCAGGGAGCTGGTAGTCGTCGAGGTCATCGATGGGCTGCTGTGCCCACATGAGTATCTGCGTCGAAGGCCTGCTCCCTAGCCGGCGGTTCACTTCGACGTTGATCCGTGCGACTCCGATGAGCATCCGCCGGAGGTCCTGCCGGTCGTAGCCGACGTCCTTCACGACGGCGTCGGCGGGCGCGTCGGGGATCAGATCGGTCAGTTGCCCGCATGCACGCCTGTTGAGTGCGACCGCGGTCCCGTCTCTGGCTAGGACTACGGCCGATGCATTGCGGCCCAGCAGCGCGCGCAACGTCGCGATCTGATCCATGGTCTCCCGGGTGTCGTCGTCGTTCACGATGCGCCTCGCTCGCCTCGTGTGTCGACCGCTGCGCGGGCCACCGCTGTCGCGGAGGCGCGAAAAGCGGTTCATGGGGTGAGCCAATCCATGGCGGCGTCGAGGTCCTCGCGGGTGAGGCCACACCGGTAGTCGGGCGCAATGGTGAGCAGCGTTGCGTCGAGCTGATCGATCTCCTTCTCGCGATCTTGGAAGAAGAGCTCGCTTCGCAGGTCCATGGCGTCGTCGTCCATCCACACCACACGGTCATATGCTCCGCTCTGGACCGCTTCCAACACACGTGCCGGCTTCCACTGCCACGAGCCAAACCCTGAGGACTCGTCGGGAGGCGTGTCCTCGCCTACCGCCCACCATGCCCCGAGTTCGACGACGGGAGCGAACGTGGTCGTGGTTGCCTCGAGCCACGTGGTCAGAAAGCACATTCGCACACCAGGCAGGGTTCCGATCGTGCGAAGGCCTTCGATGACGTCAATCGACCATGTCGCCTTGCCTCGATGCGTCAGGCCCTTGATGACGGGCGCAACCGGAGTGGTCCGCCACGACGAAGCAGGCCAAGCGGAGAGCAAGTCCCTATCGGGCTCGTTGATGCGGATGGTTCCGTCGATGTCGACGAACACGATCGCCCTCACAGTCGACCTTCCTGCTCGTCAGGGTCGAGAAGCGCGAGGCTGTCCCAGTCGATGGAGTCGGGGTCGGGCAGGCGCAGGATCTCGACACACGGCAGCTGCGAGATGTAGTGATGCGTCTCCTCGAAGAGCACGGTGTAGGTGTGCGGACTGCCGACACGAATCACTCCTTCGACCGCACCGACGTTCGGCTGCGCGGTTGATCTCAGCAGCGCGGTATCCTCCATCCGGGGCGTGGGCGTCGACAGGATGCTGACGAGCGGGAGCCACTGCCAGTCCAAGGGTGTCGGGCCCAGTGCTGGGTCGGGGAAGATGCCAGTGCCATGGTTCTCATGGTCGCGCAGGTCAAGCACGATGTCCGCCGCGACGGCCGTCACGAGGAAGACGCCCTCGTCGACCTTCGGCAACAGGTAGGGCAGGCGGTCACGTCCGAACAGACCCCGCATCGTGTTCACACCGGCCTCTTTTCACGGTCGATGACAGAGAAGATCGAGAACGCCCGGGGAAGGCCAATGGTGCGTTCGGTGCCGTTGACGCTGACCCACGCACGATGGCGTGTGCCGACACGCAGCACATCGGGTGCGTCGTCGGCAAACTCATCGTCGTCGCACTGCGGCACCGACAGCCATGCCGCGAGAGGCAAGGGCGTGCCGTGCCATGGCTGCGCTGCCGTGCCTCGTGGTGGGCTGACGCGGATGACGGCCCGCCCGCAGGCGGGGATGTCGATGATCGCGACGGTGCCGTCCTCGCACTCGATCACATAGCTGATGTCCTGTTGGCGGATGAGGACCTCGTTCGCCTCGCGCCAGTTGCCATAGATGGCCATGGCGCGCAGCCGCGTCGGTGCGGGCCGCGGCTGCCAGAACCCATCCGACACGCCGTGGAACGCCGTCCGGTACCCCACCCGAATCATGCCCTCCCGAGCGAAGGGATCGTGGAACACGCTGCGATCCTTGAGCGCGATGTCGGCGTCGGTCGCGGCCGAGCCGATCGAGTACACGATGTCGCACTCGTCGCTGTCGCGCCCATCGGGGTTGAACAGCCACCGATGGTCCGCCGAGCTGCGCAAGCTCCACTCCCGGTCGGAGGTGGCATCGGCCCACATGATCATGCCTTGGTGGTGCCTGACGAGGTTCACTCGATCGGCCACCACGGACCCCCTGTCCTCAAGCGGCGGCATGGGCCCGGCCGCTGCGTCGGAACCGACGCGGGAGATCCCGACCACGACACCCACATCGATCATCGGCGAGACCCCGACAGGGGCGGCATCGACCACAAGCACAGCGGGCTCCCACCGCGTCACGCGTCCCGTCGGTCCGTCAGTTGCAGCGATCGAGCGCTCGGGCTCCTCGGTCGACGCCTCTGGAACGCCCACCCCCGGCCAATTCCCGGACAGCCTTCGAGCAGTCACCGCCCTCAGCGGCCGCCACACTCCGTCGGCAAGCGGCGTGCGCTGCCCTCGTGGAACCGCGATCCGCTGGCGACCGGGCGCTGAGAGGTCCAGAAACACATCGAAACCTGTCGCATCCAGGCGGTACACGCCACCTTTCGCGTCCGCGACAGTATCGAGCACCTCGATGTGACCCGGCCCGGTCACGGCAGGGCCCCCGTCGCCAGATCAGCATCATCGATGCCAGCTTCGATGTGAGCAGTCACGCTCGACATGACCCAGTAGTAAGGGCTCTGTGCCCGCCGCACCGGATCCAGTTCCGGCGTGACGAACTGATGCTGTGCGCCAACCTGAATCGTCCACGCCGCCAGGCGAGCCACCGATTCACGAGGATCGAGAAACTCGTCTCCATCCCCCGTTGCCGGGTACGCGATCAGGCATTCGAGCGGATTCCAGATCCGGTCGTATCGGCCGCTGATCGTGCCAGGGCCCGCAGGCACACGCAGATACCACGGCGTGCCCGAACTCTCCCTCGTGTCGATGACGTAGCGAGTCGCCGAGGTGACGCCGCGCAGGACGTACAGGTCCGGCTCGTCCAGCACATGCACCCGAGCAATCGCGGCCACCGCTACCAACCCTCCCCAGGCTCGGGACCGTCGGTGAAGTCAACCTCGTCAGACCCACGGGTCAAGACCGAAGGCATAGCCTCCAGCACCTCAACGCGACGCGCGAGCCTCTGGATCCACCACCGAGAATCCGAGATGCGCGGCCAGAACTCGGCGAGTGACTCCGCCGACCGTCGCGGGGGTTCGGTATCCCAGTAATAGGCGTGCCGCGAACCCCGACGCAATAGCGCCGCCACGGGCGCACGCCCCTCAGCGTCGACACCGAAACGCGGCGTCTCCGCACCTACCGGGAAACTCACCACGCCACGCAGCCGAATCCACCGGGAGTCGAAACTGTCGCGGTGCGTCCGCCCCGCACCAGGTGCCCTCAAGACCGCCGGGTGCTCACCCAAAGTGGAGACGTAGTACACAGTCGAACTGTCCGTCAGCACCCGACACAGCACAGGGTCGCCCCCGAGGTCCACCTGTGACACCGCAACACCCATGATCCACCCTCCAGCCCGAACCACTCACTCGCTCGCCGCCGCGGCCTTCGCAGGCCGCTCCTGGGCTCACACTGACACGCCCTTGACGCCCTGCGCAAGCGAGCGAACTCTGTAAAGTGCCTGGTAATAATGCTCTAATCTGTTCACATCAACAACCGCGCTACACCTCGCCCCGATGGGAACGGGTGGCCCATCGCGCCGCTCAGTCCACTTGAACGGACAAGTCCCGCCCGGGAAGCCAAACTCCACAGTTGTCAGCGGCAGGCCGCGAGCGAGCTCGCGCTCAAAAGCGCCTGTCACCACCACCGAGGCTCACGCGACGTGGGGCAAGATTCGGAATGGCGATGAAGGGAATTCATTCCCGGACGTCATTCCCCTAGTACAGTTCAGATATGGGCTTGAGCGATCCGGGTGGTACGAGCGCGTCCAAGGTGGAGTCCTACATCACCGCATACGTGGCCGAGCACGAGCGCTTCCCCACCATCGACGAGATTCGCGGCGGGGGCGTGCGCGCCCGCACGGCAACCATCGCCGCCGTGCTGCGACGGGCACGCGCTGCCGCCGCACGCGAGCGCGCGCTCGACGCGACCAGCCCCGAGGCAGCAGAGGCGATCACTAAGGTCGGCCATGCGATGGCCGACGCCGCCCAAAGAGTTCTCGACGAGCAGACCACTGTCCTGGTGGAGCACTTGATCGCGCCCGCCAAGGCCGCATCAGACGAAGTGGTCGCCGCCGCTATCGCAGAGCGCGACGCGGCACGGTCAGAACTCGACGAGCAGATCGCACTGCGAACCGCTGAACGCCAGCTCCTTGAGAGCCAGGTCGCACTGTTGCGCGAGGAGGCGGCGGCGCTTGCCACCCAAAGAGACACCGCACTGCACGAGCGCGACGCCGCGATCTTGCAGCGCGACGAGGCGGTCGCCGACGCACGCGTCGCCGTCGCCGCTTCCGAGAACGCACGCGCGGAACTCTCAAGCGCGCACGCGTCCGCTGTGGAGGCAGCACATCGCGCTGAAGTGAAATTCGCGGAAGAACGCGGACGCCGTCTGGCCGCCGAGGACCGCATCGCCGCCCTCGAAGTCAAGCGCCGCGACACGTCCGGCTAGCGCGACACCGCGCCACTGGCGCGCCGCGCGACAGCACCGCGACTGCTCACCTTCGCACGAGTCTCGCTAGGCAGCCATCTAGCGAGTCAACTCTCCAGCAAGCACGCTCCCTAGAGAGCCTTCTAGGTAGCCGGCAGCCGCCTTCTGGACCGGCCTCTCCGCCGCGCGACCCACCGGCGGCTCGCGCGCAAATATCAGGCCGCTCAGGGCGAAACGCGGACCGACAAGCCCTGGTCGACCAGTTTGCCATCGAGTCATGGCTGAATTCTGAGACTTCCCTTCAAGCACATTTGCCTGGGGTTTTTAGGTTCTGTTTGGGTTTTCCCCAAGCTTCCGGCCGAAATTTGGATTTCATGCGGCACGATCGGGCCCCAGAAGGCGACTTCGAGCCCGCTGACGCCAGCGGCACCGCGCCGAACGACCACTCAGACCACAGGAGAGTTCATGCAGAGCCAGCATCCGTCACCGACGCCATCGAACGATGGCGAGCCGGCGCTGAGCGCGCGGGAACGCGCCGCCCTACGGGGCCTCAGCGTCGTCGGCGACGCCCCTGCGACGCGCGGCGGCAGCGGTGAAGTCGGCCGGCCAAAGCGCGACCCCAAGGCCGATCTCCAGTCGGGAGATGGTGATGGAGTCGCCGAAGGTGTTGCCCAGGAGCACATCCCGGACGGTGGTGTAGTTGACGCCGGTGGCCTCTGCGACCTGGCGCAGACTCAGTCCGGCGGTGGCGGTGCGCAGCGCGACGGCGATGCGGCGAGCGACCTCACCGGCGGGGTCGTCGACGACGCGATCGGGCCAGTCGGACCCGAGGTCCCTGGGGCGCGTCCTCCTGGGCGGCATGGCCTGAGCCTAGTCCCCGATACCACCACACCTCATGCCGACAACGTCGAACCTTCGCCGGAGGCCGAAGTAGACCCCTGCAGCCCAGGGTCGCCCAATTCCGGGTGCGACACGCCCAAGATCGACTTAACCTCGAATCCTGCAAGCGTTGGTATATACCAACGGCCGGGTGATTCGAGGAGGCCCGAAGTCGTGGACGATGCGATTGAGGCATATCAGCCAAGGCTGGCAGCCGAGCACCCCGAGCGGTGGGAGGCCATCGCCGGCTTCGTACGAGACGCAGTGCGCGACAGCGACCCCGGGACCCTCTTCGAGGCGAGGTACTTACTGACGGCAACAACCCCGTTCGTCGACTGGTGCCACCGCGTGCGCGGCCTCGCGCTGGATCGCGACCTGATCTTCACGCCCTCGCGCATCGCAGCCTGGGTTGAGCGACCCCATCCTGAACTCGAGCCCACGACGGTGCGGACCTATCAGACGCGCCTGATCAAGATGACGGGGCCGCTCAGCCCCAAGAATGCCAAGCCCGTAGCGAAAGCGTTCTCTGCCTCGCCTGCAGCGGCCCCCTACAGCGCGCAGGAACTCCACGACTTGCGAGTGTGGGCAGCCAGCCAGGCCGATGAGGAACGCTGCCATGACGCGCGCATCCTCCTGGCCGGGTGCCTCGGTGCCGGACTGTCAGGTCGGGAGGTGTGTGACCTGCGCGGCGGCGACATCGCGGTTGACGCCGATGGCGTGGTGCTCAACGTGACCGGACACCGCCCTCGACGAGTGCCCGTGACGTGGGAGTACGAGCAGGAGTTCATCGAGGCCGCGGCCAGAACCGACGCGGATGGCTTCGTCTTTCGTCCGCGCCGCACCATGACTAAGAAGAACAGTTACTCCGACTTCGTCGCCAAGAGCGCGGCCTCCAGCACCACGGTCTCTGCCAACCGAGCCGGCAACACCTGGATCGTCCAGCAACTCAACGATGGCGTTCGTATCGATGTTCTGATGCGGGCGATGGGCATCGGAGACTTCTCGTCGATCCAACGCCTCCTTGCGTACGTAGATGACGTCTCGGACGGAGAATACCGCGCAACGCTACGCGGCGAGCAAGGGGCTGCGTGAGCAACTACACGCCGCGCAAGCGCAAGAACGACAACCGCCATGGCCGGAGGAGCACCAAGCACCTTACCGGCGTGCACAGCGGCCGAGGGGCCTTTGACGACGAGCAGATCAAGGCGATCTACCGCGTGTTACGCGGCAAGGGAGGCGCACTGGACCTCCTCGCCGGATGGGACGCCGAGGCCAAGCGCATGACATCGGGCGCTGGCGGCAGGCCGGCGAAGGTCTCGTTCGCGGTGTTCCTGGTGGTCCTGATCGCGCTAGTCGAGAATGGCGAGGCACCCCTGCTGAGCAACGTCGCCGAGGCGATCCGATTCCGCCTGTCGGAGGAGTCCGCGCAACTGCTCGGCATCCCCGACGACGTCTACGAACTCAAGGACGATCCGCGAGGCAGCGCACTGTGGGAGCTGCCCAAGAGCAAGCGCAAGACGGCCAGGTTCGCCGTCAGCCCCTCAAGGATCTACGACCGCGTCCAGTCGGCCGACGACCGCCTCACGGACCTGTTCGAGCCCTACCCCGGCATCGCCACCCGCGCGCCGCGCCCGGTGGGCGAGGTCGTTGCTGACCTCAAGGAGATCGAAGACGACCCGGCGAAGCGCGCCTACAGGGACAAGATGCTCGAGCGCTTGCGGCAGCTCACCAACGCGATCGTTCACGCCTCGCTATACCGCGAGAACCGTGAGAGCCGCCGTGCATTCAGGCGGTACATGAAGGAGTACTGGCGCGGCTCCCTCGCGATCGACGGCACCAAGGTGCCGGTCTACACCGCGGGCAAGAGAGGCGGCGTCTCGCCCAAGAACGCCAAGACCCATCCCGACTGGATCCACCACTGCGAGCCGATGGCAGGGTGGCACGTCCGTGACGGCAACCACGGCGGCTTCGAGGATGACGGTGTCACGCCGCTGAAGAAGGAGTTGCTCGGCCACTCGATCTGGGCCTATGAACTGCACCTGAGCGTGACGTGCGAGAGCTTCACACCCAAGAGTTCCGAGGCACCCAAGGGCCCGGTGCCGCGCATTGCCCTGGGCATGGCCTGGGACGCCCCCGCCAAGAACATCGGCGAGAACTCTCTAGCGAGCCTCGTCGCCGCCAACGAGGTCCGCAAGGACCTCAAGGTCAAGCCCGGCACCGTCGTCGCCGACGGAGCGATCCTGCCCAACTCGCTGTTCGTCAAACTGCAGAAGCCATCGCGCGCCATGGGCTTCAAGCTGGCGATGCGATACGGCAAGCACCAGACCGGACAGGTCACGTCCAAGAATGTGACAACGAAGAGGAACTCGAGCAAGTCCGCCGGTCAGCGAGGCACCGTCGCCGACCAGACCAGCACTGGCGACCCGATGCGCGGCTTCAAGATGGTCGACGGCGACATCCTGTGCCCCGGAACCCCCGATCACCTCATCAACGCCGAGTCGCTGTTCAACGACAATAAGATCGACAAGGCCACCCGCGAGGAAATGCTCGACGAACGGGCGGACTACAGGGCTGTCCGGCATGAGACGTGGAACGCGGAGAGCAAGGGCCGCTTCGGGTGCCCGGCGCTCAACCCCGGAGGCAAGCTCACTTGCCCCATCTTCGAACGCGAGCCCCGGGACAAGCCCCGCACTGAGGTCGAGAACCCGCCGTCCAAGGATGCCGCTGGCGAGGCTTGCACCGCCCACCAGAAGTCACTCCAGCTCACCCTGGACGACCACTTCGGCCACTTCGCCTCCGACGTCTACTGGCGCAGTGGCGAGCACGACTTCATGATGCGCCAGCGCAACGTTGTCGAGGGGTTCAACGCAACCCTCAAGGAAAAGGACCACGAGAACCTCAACGACGGAGCCCGCCGGCGTGTCCGCGGCTACGCCAAGCAGGCCCTGCTCGCCGCCATCATGGTGTTCTCCGCCAACGTCCGCGCGATCAGCGTCTTCATCGAGGCCTACGATCTGCTCTGGAGGGACGAACCGACAAGCCCGGGCCCCGACACCCCACAGGGCCCCGACGCCGACGTGACGGCTCTCGCCGACGAGGACCTCCCACCGCCCGACCAGCTCGCCGCGTAACGCGGCCCGCCCCGGAACCGAACAGCACCTTCCGCCTCCGAACCCGACAGGGCCGGAGGCGGCAGCACGCCCGAAAACAGGTGAGGACCCACCGGACCTCCTGACAACACCCGAGAAACAGCAAAGGCCGCCTGCGACATCAGTCGCTGGCGGCCCTTCTGTTGTCCAGAACGCTCCGAAGAACCCTCTGGGGTCTTACTCAACCGAGTAAACCCATCTGGAGCAGTACGTTTTCCGTACTACCCAGTCGTAGCCCCGACGGGATTCGAACCCGCGCTACCGCCTTGAGAGGGCGGCGTGCTAGGCCGCTACACAACGGGGCCCTAGCTGCATTCCGTCACCCTCCCGGGCGACTGGCGCGAGATAAGACTATAGACCATGAATGGGGGTGAACGCCAATCGGCGGACCCCCCACCGGGGTTCACGCCGCTCATACGCCGCCATATGCCCCCTGATCGCGGGGTTGCGAGACAGAGAACGCCAAGCGACAGACCCAAGACACGGGTCATATGAAAAGGTTATCGCTCCGTGAGCGCGTGTTTACTTTCCCGAAACAGGGGATTGCTTTTCATGTGACATGGTTGCCCTACAGTTGCCGATCAACGGCCTCCAGCAGCCCTGACACAAGGAGCACGATGTCTCACGACGAGACGAGCCCCGCGGCTCAGATCACCGCCGCCATCCGCGACATGTACGACGCGTATCTCGCGGGCGACCGCGAGCGCTCGAACGGTCACATCGCCGCGGACGTCACTCTCTGGGACAGCGTCCACGAGGACCTTATCCGCGGCCGCGCCGGGCTCGACGCCCTGCGCGACGCGCGCCCGGACTCGGAGAGCAACACGCTCGTCAAGGCGATCGAGGTCACCGAGCCGGTCATCGACGTCTGGGGCGACATCGCGCTGGCGCGCCACACCTTCGAGGTCGTGTTCCACGACACCGCCGAGCCGACCGAGCGCGTGCGCAACACCGCCGTGTGGCGACGCGACGACGGACGCTGGCGAGTCATCCACAACCACGAGGACGTCCTGCCCAGCATCACACCGCAGTAGCCCGACCCCACCACCCACACCCCGGCAAGAGGAGCAAGCAGTGAGAATTCGTACATCTATGGCGGCAGCGGCCGTCGCTGGCATCGCAGCGGTCACGCTGGCTGCCTGCAGCAGCTCGACCGCGAGCGATTCGAGTGCAGCCGCCTCGTCGGACGACGAGACCTCGACGCTCGTGATCGACAAGTCGTTCGACCTCGTCACCGCGGACCCAGCGCGCATGTTCGAGACCACCGGAGGCATCGTGCTGCACGCGGTGTACGACAGCCTCCTCACCTTCGCGGACGGCGACTCGACCACCCCGCTGCCGAGCGTCGCGGAGTCGTGGACCAGCAACGACGACGCCACCGTCTACACCTTCACCATCCGCGAGGGGATCACGTTCTCGGACGGCACGGACCTGACCGCTGACGACGTCGTCTTCTCGCTCAACCGCGTGAAGAACATCCAGGGCAACGGTTCCTTCCTGATGGAGGGTCTCTCCGTCTCCAAGGTGGACGACATGACCGTCGAGATCACCTCGGAGACGTCCAACACCGCCGTGCCCGCGATCGTCACGAGCCCCACGCTCGGAATCGTCAGCGAGGACGCAGTGGAGGCGAACGGTGGAACGGACGCGGAGGACGCCGCCGACACCGACGCCGCAGAGGAGTACCTCAACTCCGAGTCCGCCGGCTCCGGGCCCTACATGATCGAGTCGTTCGACACGACGACCGAGACCGTGCTCGTCGCCAACCCCGACTACTGGGGCGACGCACCCGAGTACGACCGCGTCGTGCTGCGCAACGCCACGGCCGATGCCCAGCTGATGGACATCCAGAGCGGCACCGCCGACGTCGCGCTCGACCTTGGCTCGGACCAGACGGCCAGCCTCGAGGGCAACGACTCGATCGTGGTCTCGACGTCCGCCTCGCCGACGTTCTTCTTCCTGATCCTCAACGCCGATTCGGGAGTCTCCGACGTCACCTCGACCCAGGAGTTCCGCGACGCCGTGAAGTACGGCCTCGACCTTGACGCGATCCTCGAGCTCGCGGGCGAGGGTGCCGAGCACGCGTACGGCGTGGTCCCGAACACCTTCCTTGGAGCCCTCGGCTCCGACTCCGCGGTCGAGCAGGACCTCGACAAGGCGACCGCTGCGGTGGAGGCGCTCGGCGGCGACATCACGGTCAGCCTCGAGTACCCGAGCGACATCTCGAGCAACGGCCTCGACTTCGGCCCGTTCGCCGAGCGCATCGCGGCTCAGCTGTCCGAGATCGGCATCACCGTCGAGCTGGTGCCCAGCCCCGTCGCCACCGCGCTCGAGAACTACCGCGCGGGCACCGAGGAGATGGGCCTGTGGCTCTGGAACCCGGACTACCCGGACTCGGCCGACTACCTGGCATTCGGCCCGGGACGCACGGTCGGTCTGCGCGCCGGCTGGGCCGAGGGCACCGCTGCCGACCTTGAGTCGATCATGACCGAGGTCGCCGCCGAGACCGACGCTGACACCCGCGAGGAGCTCTACGTCGAGTACCAGGAGCTCATGAACGAGTACGGCGTCATCGTGCCGCTGTTCCAGCCGTCGGCGACCGTCGTCTCGACGTCCACCGTCGGTGCGGTGGACTACGACCCGGTGTTCTCGCTGGACATCGCCGCAATCGGCAAGTAACGCCAGCAAATCACGCTCGACCGAGGGAGCCGGGGCCCGCGCCCCGGCTCCCTCAGAGTGGACGTCATGACCAGATTCATCACCCGACGCATCGGCGCAGCCCTGCTGCTGCTGGTGGGCTCGGTCCTCGTCACCTTCGGACTGACGGCGATCCTGCCTGGGGACGCCGCGACCGCGCGCCTCAGCGAGCAGGCCGCGTCCGACCCCGAGATCGTCGCCGCGATGCGCGCCGAGCTCGGCCTCGATCAGCCGCTGTACAAGCAGTTCCTGATCTACCTCGGCAACCTCGTCCAGGGAGACCTCGGCGACTCGGTGCAGAGCGGCAACCCCGTGCTCGAGGATCTCGGCCAGTTCGGCCCGGCCTCCGCCGAGCTCGCTCTCACCGCCATGATCATCGCCCTCATCGTCGGCGGCGGCCTGGGAGTGCTCTCGGCGCTGCGCGCCAACGGCGTCATCGACAACGTTCTGCGCGCCCTCAGCCTCGGCGGGGTCTCCGTCCCGCTGTTCTGGCTCGCGCTGATCGCCACCTCGGTATTCGCCACGCAGCTGCGATGGTTCCCCTCCTCCGGTCGTCTGGACGCTGGCGCGTATGCACCAGACACGGTCACCGGCTTCTACACGATCGACTCCTTGCTGGCCGGCGACATCGCGATGTTCGGCGAGGCGATCCGGCACCTGGTGCTGCCCGCGATCGTGCTCGCCGCTCCGATGATCGGGCTGCTCCTGCGCTTCACGCGGACGACCGTGCTTGAGGTGCTCTCCCAGGAGTACGTCCGCGCGGCCGAGGCCAAGGGCCTGCGCCGCTCGCGAGTGATCGGGGGGCACGTGCTCAGGGGCGCGCTCGTGCCGCTCATCACCGTCATCGGCACCGCATTCGCGAGCCTGCTCGCGGGCACCGTGCTCGTCGAGCAGATCTTCGTATGGCCAGGCATCGGGTCCTACGCCTACCGGGCGGCCTCGAACCTCGACCTCACCGCCATCGTCGGCGTGACGCTCTTCGTGTCCGTCATCTACATCACGGTGAACCTGGTCACCGACATCCTCTACGGCATCATCGACCCCCGGATCAGGTACGCCTCATGAGCACCTCAACCGACACGGCCCGTTCCACCCCTCCGCGTCTGCGGCTCGCCGTCCCCCGCTGGCGAGCGCCCGCCGCCTGGCGGCGACCGCTCGCGGTGATCGGCATCGCGATCGTCCTGTTCTGGATCGTGATCGTGATCTTCGCGCCCCTCATCGCTCCCTACGACCCGCTCGCGCAGGACTCGGCCCGCTTCCTCGCTCCGTCGGCCGAGCACTGGTTCGGCACAGACGGCGTCGGCCGAGACGTCTTCTCGCGCGTCGTCTACGGCGCTCGGGTGAGCCTTCCGGTCGCGGTGCTGCTCGTCGCGCTGTCACTCATCGTCGGCTCGACGGTCGGCGCGATCGCCGGCTACTTCGGCGGGAAGGTCGACGGGCTGCTCATGCGCATCGTCGACCTGTTCTTCGCCTTCCCCGCGATCATCCTCGCCATGGCGATCTCGGCCGCGCTCGGCCCGTCGCTTGTCAACGCGGTCCTCGCGATCGTCGTGGTGTCCTGGCCGGCCTACGCCCGTGTCATGCGCTCACTCGTGCTCGGCCTGCGCGACAGCGAGTTCGTCTCCGCCTCACGGCTGCTCGGAGCCGGTTCGGCCCGCACCCTGCTTCGCGAGATCGCCCCGAACGTCATCGGTCCGATCATGGTGATCGCCACGCTCGAGCTCGGCAACGCCATCCTGCTGCTGAGCGGGCTCAGCTACCTCGGACTCGGCGCGGTGCCCCCCACGCCCGAGTGGGGAGCCATGGTCTCCGACGGGTCCCGCGTCTTCTACAACTACTGGGTAGCCCTCTACCCCGGCATCGCGATCTTCTCCGTGGTGCTCGCCTTCAACTTCATCGGAGACTCGCTGCGCGATGCGCTCGACCCGCGCAGCGCCAGGGCCGTCGGGACCGGAGAGATGTCATGAGCCTGGTCAAGATCGAGGACCTGCGGATCTCGCTCGGCGGACGCCCGCTCGTCGACGGCGTCTCCCTTGAGGCCGAGGCCGGCGAGATCGTCGGGCTTGCAGGCGAGAGCGGCAGCGGGAAGACGCTGTCCGCCATGACGACCCTCGGATTCCTGCCTGCGGGCGCGACGGCAAGCGGCTCCGTCGAGGTCTTCGGCGAGAGCACGCTCACGATGAGCCCCCGCGCCCTCAGGCGTCTGCGCGGGGATCGCGTCGCGGCAGTCTTCCAGGACCCGATGACCTCCCTTCACCCCATGCTGTCGATCGAGACCCAGCTGACGGAGCACCAGCGCACCCATCGCAGCGTCACCCGCAAGCAGGCTCGTGAGCACGCGATCGAGCTCATGGACCTTGTGCGGATCCCCGACCCGCACAAGGCGATCTCGCAGTACCCGCACCAGTTCTCGGGAGGGATGCGACAGCGCATCGCGATCGCCTCGGCTCTCGCGTGCGAGCCCCAGGTGCTCGTGGCGGACGAGGTCACCACGGCGCTGGACGTGACCGTCCAGGCGGGCATCCTCCATCTGCTCGCCCGCGTGCGGGAGGAGTTCTCCATGGCGATCCTGTTCATCACGCACGACCTTGCTGTGATGAACGTGCTGGCGGACAGGCTCTACGTGATGAAGGAGGGCCGGGTGGTCGAGTCAGGCCCGACGCGCGACCTCCTCGCAGATCCCCAGGACGACTACTCGCGAGCCCTCGTCGAGGCGCTTCCCCAGGTCAAGGAGGACTGATGGCGAACGTGCTCACCGTCAACGATGCCGTCGTCGACTACGCCAGCCCGGGACGTGACCCCTTCAGGGCCGTCGACGGCGTCTCGCTCGAGGTCGGGGCAGGTGAGATCGTCGGCCTCGTCGGCGAGTCCGGGTGCGGCAAGTCCTCGCTCGGGAAGGCGATCGTGGGCCTGAACCGGCTCACGTCCGGCGACATCTCGATCGGGGACCACCGGATGTCCCCGCTCGGCCGCCGCGCCCGCAACGCCGCGGACCGTGAGGTGCAGATGGTCTTCCAGGACCCCTACGCCTCGCTCAATCCTCGCCGCCGCATCGGCTCGCAGATTCGCGACGCGCTGAGGGATGTACCGCGGCGGGAGGCCGCGCAGCGCGTGGCCGAGGCACTGGAGTCGGTGGGCCTCGACCCCGCCTTCGCGCGACGGTACCCGCACCAGTTCTCCGGAGGTCAGCGGCAGCGCATCGCGATCGCACGCGCCCTCGTGGGCCGCCCTCGCGTGATCGTGGCCGACGAACCCGTCTCGGCGCTCGATGCCTCGACGCGCCTGCAGGTCGCCTCGCTGCTGTCCGACCAGGCCCGCAAGGACGGCTCGGGACTGCTGATGATCTCGCACGACCTCTCCGGCCTGCGCCCGCTGGCAGACCGGGTCGCGGTGATGTACTTCGGCCGCATCGTCGAGATGGGGCCCACCGAGCAGGTGTGGACCCACTCGCGTCACCCGTACACGAAGGCGCTCATCGGAGCGATCCCCCAGCTGGGGCGCGACGCCTCCCTCCCCACCGAGCCCCCGCGGAGGGTCGTCCCGAAGCACGCAGAGCCGGAGGCGGCTCGACTGGTGCCGCTCGGCGATGGCCACTTCGTCGCAAAGGAGGCGATGTGAGCGTCGTCGGAAGCCTTCCCCTCCGGGGGTCAGCGGTCCTGCGAGGAGGACGGATCCTCGACGCCCAGACCCTCACGCCCACCGAAGGCCTCGCGATCGTCGTGCGCGACGGGGTCATCGAGCGGCTCATCCCCGACCGTGCGGACCACCTGCCCGAGCTGCCGACGATCGACCTCGCCGGGCACTTCGCGATGAGCGGTCTCATCAACATGCACACGCACTTCTCGCTCACGCTGCCGGGCGTGGCCGGAGAGCGTATCGCCGCGCTCGACCCAGCGGGAATGGCGCTGTACATGGCGGACGGGGCGAGGCGGACGCTCCTCAACGGAGTCACCACGACCCGTTCCGTCGCAGAGAAGGACTTCGCCGACTTCGCGCTCCGTGACGCGATCGATTCCGGCCACGTCCCTGGGCCGCGGATGTTCACCGGCGGCAAGGCGCTGTGCTGCACGGGCGGGCATGGGCACGATGCGTCCGACACGCAGGAATGCGACGGACCGGTCGGGTTCGCGCACGGCGTCCGCTCGCAGATCAAGCACGGCGCCGACCACATCAAGATCATGCTCACCGGCGGGATCGCGGGCGAGCACGAGCAGATCGGCACCGCGCAGATGACCCGTGAGGAGACCGCCTCCGCGATCTCCACGGCACACGCGTGGGGCCGCAAGGTCACGGCGCACGCCGGTCCCGCCGACGCCATCCGGATGGCGGTCGAGGAGGGCCTCGACTGCGTGGAGCACGGCTACCAGCTGACTCCGGAGGTCACCGACCTCATGGCTCAGCACGGCACCGCGCTCACACCGACCCTCATCGTGACCCGCGCGAAGCCGTTCTTCGACGAGCTCGGTGTCCCCGCGTGGATGCAGGCGCGCTCGCTCGGCGCCGCGGATCGACACGACGAGTCGTTCCGATACGCGCTGAAGTCCGGCGTCGACATCCTGCTGGGCTCCGACATGCCTCCTTTCTGGCCGTTCGAAGGGACGTCGGCGACGGTGCGAGAGATCGAGCACATGCACGCGGCCGGCATGAGCGCGATCGAGGTGCTCCGCGCCTCGACCACGGCACCCGCGCGCTGGCTCGGCGTCGAGGACTCGGTCGGCAGGATCGCCCCCGGGTTCTCGGCCGACATCATCGCGATGGAGGCAGACCCCACCGAGTCCCCGAGCGCGCTCCGCGACCTCAGCCTCGTGATGAAGGACGGCGTCGTGTGGCGCGGGGCAGGCGCCGTGGCATGACCGAGGGCGACATGGAGCTGTACGACCTCCGCCTGGTCGTCGATCGGATCGAGGGTCGATCCGTGTGCGGAATGGAGGTGGGCGACTACTGCACCGTGACGCACAGCAGCGGGCTCGCGATTCCCGACGGGCGCAGGTTCTGCCTGTACGCGCTGTCGGCGGCACTGCCGCTGATCCCTGCGAAGCAGCGCCGCCTGCCTGGATCCGACTGGCTCGAGCGTGACTCCGAGGTCGCGTGCCCAGATCCGGAGGAGCGCCTCATCATGCGGATCGAGCGTACGGGAACGTCGAGGCACGATTCGGAGGAGCTCACGTGACAACGGCCACCGTGTCCCTCGGATTGCAGACGGACAAGCGCCCTGGCACCTATGCGCGCCTGGCCGCTCAAGCGGAGGCGGCCGGGTTCGACGGCGTGAGTGTCTTCTCCGATCTTCTGTTCCAGCCGGCGATCGTCGCCCTCAGCGAGATGGCGACGACGACGCGGTCCCTCCGGCTCGGCTGCGCGTGTTGGAACCCCTTCACCCAGCACCCGTACGAGATCGCCACACATGCCGCCGCCCTCGCCGACAGGGCACCCGGGCGCGCCTACCTGGGACTCGCCCGAGGCTCCTGGCTGGACAGCATCGGCGTGACTCCGGAACGGCCCTTGGAGCGCCTGCGGGAATCGGTGGGCTTCATCCGCGCGCTTCTCGCAGGCACGGGCGAGGGCTATGAGGGCAACCAGCTCAGGCTCGCGCCAGGCACGGCGCTCCGCTCACCCGAGGGACCCGTCGAGCTTCCGCTGCTGATCGGCTCGTGGGGACCACGGGGGGTCGCGCTCGCCGGCGAGCTGGCGGACGAGCTGAAGGTCGGTGGCACGGCCAACCCGGACCTCGTCCCCGTCATGCGCGAGCGGCTCGCCGTCGGAGCCGCGCGCACGTCGCGCGACCCGTCGGAGGTAGGCCTGGTGTTCGGCGCGGTCACCGTCGTCGACACCGACCGGGCTCGCGCACGCGCCCACGCACGGCGCGAGGTCGCGATGTATCTCGACGTCGTCGCCGAGCTGGACCCGACGGTCGATGTCTCCGCGGATCTGCTGGAGGAGATTCGAGTCCGGCTGTCTCGCCGCGACGAGGCAGGTGCGGGCGATCTGGTCGACGACGCGCTGCTCGACCGCTTCGCCTTCGCCGGCACACCCGACGACATCGCGGGCCACGCTGTCTCCTTGATCGACGCGGGCGTCGACCGGATCGAGTTCGGCACCCCGCACGGCATCGACGAGGAGGAAGGCATCGCCTTGCTCGGCGACGCGGTGCTGCCGGCCCTCCGCGCCCATCTCACCCCCTGACACAGGAGCACGCATGGAGTCCGATCTCATCCTCGCGGACCAGCCCTTGGATCACCGCGCCCGCCTCGAGCGGCTCTGGGCGGCGCTCGACGCCGACGGCATGGACCTCCTCTTCCTTCCTGCGGGTGCGAGCGATCTCGAGCACCTCACGGGGCTTCCACGCCGCGCGCCGTCGTTCGGAGAGATCGGATACGCGAACCACTGGATCTCCGGCGCCCTCATCACCCCCGGCGCCGAGCCGCTGTTCGTCCTCACGAAGCACTTTCAGGACTTCGACCTCACTGAGCCCGTAGCTGGCGAGGTGGTGACCGCGCGCGACAGCGACGACGGCGCCGCACTCTTCAAGGACGCGGTCGAGTCGGTGGCGCCCGGCGCGAGGATGGTGGGAGTCAGCGGGCGGGCATGGGCAGAGACGACGCTGGCGCTCGGCGGCCTGCTCCCCTCAGCGAAGGTGGTGGTCGCTGACCCCCTGCTCGAAGGTCTCCGACGCGTCAAGGACGCCCAGGAGATCGCGCTCATGCGGCGCGCCGCCGCGATCTCGGATCGCGCACTGGCCGAGGTCACGACTCTGGTCCAGACGGGCGCCACAGAGGTCGACATCGCGGCGGCCGTCGACCTGTCGATGAGGCTGCAGGGCTCGCCCGGCCCCTCGTTCGACACCGGCGTGTGGGCGATGGGCCCGGGGATCGCGAGGGACGCGTCCGAGCGGGTGTCGACCGCGCCTCTTCCGGAGGGATCCGCGGTGAGCTTCGACTTCGGCGCGATCTTCCGCGGCTACTGCAACGACTTCGGACGCACCCTTCACCTCGGAAACCCGTCCGCCGAGTACGTCGAGGTGCACCGCGTGGTCATGGATGCACAGGAGGCGGCGCGGGAGCGCGCGCGACCCGGCGTCGCCGCGCGCGACGTCCATCTCGCCGCACGGAAGGTGATCGACGACGCGGGCTACGGCGACGGGTTCCGGCATCGCACCGGTCACTGCATCGGACTGGACGTGCACGAGCACCCGTACATCTCCGAGGAGGACACCACCGAGCTCGAGCCGGGCATGCTGTTCACCATCGAGCCCTCGGTGTTCCTGCCAGGACGCGTCGGAGTGCGTGTCGAGGACGTCTTCCTCATGACGGAGGACGGCGCAGAGAGCATCAACCAGACGTCCCACGAGATGGTGTGCCGATGAGCGCGCTCACGCCCCTCGCGCGCACACTCGCGAAGGGTCGCACCTTCGCGACGCTCACGACCCTGCGATCTGATGGATCTCCCACAGCACAGGTCATGTGGATCGACTGCGACGAAGACCACCTCCTCATCAACACGGAGACCCATCGGGCCAAGTACCGGCACATGCGCGCCGACCCTCGCGTGGCGATCGTCCTCGTCGACAGCGCCGACCCGTACCGCTACGTCGAGGTGCGCGGCATCGCGGAGGAGTTCATTCTCGGGGAGCGCGCGCTCGACCATATCGATAGCCTGTCGCACAGGTATTTCGGCCGACCGTACGACCGAGGGATCATCGCCTCCGAGCGCGTCCTGGTCAGAATCGCGCCGACCTCCATCCACCCCGCGGGACGTTAGGACCACGGGATGACACGCAAGGGAACCGGGAGACGTTCGATGGCGACGACGCAGTCAGGAGCGGAGGGCAGGGACGACCGCTCGCTCATGTCGAAGATGACGAGCGAGATCCGCAAGCCGAGCGCTCCCGTGGAGCTCGACGACATGGATCGCCGCCTCCTGGTGCTTCTGTCCGAGGACCCGCGGCTGTCCCAGCGCCAGCTCGCGCGCGCCGTGGGCATGTCCGCGCCCGCCGTCGGCGAACGCGTCAACAGGCTTGAACGTCAGGGAGTGATCCGTGGCTACACCACGGTCCTCGACTGGTCGAAGCTCGGGTTCTCCGGGCTCGTGCATCTGCCGATGACGCTGACGCCTGACGCCGATCTCGGCGCGCTGCTCGCGGACCTGCGATCGCTCCCCGAGCTCGTCGACCTCGTCGTGGTGACCGGCAGCTATGACCTGATCGCGCGATTCCGCATCCGTGACCACGGGCACCTGCAGACGCTTCTGCTCGACCGCATCTGGCCCATCAAGGGGCTTCAGCGGATCGAGACGTTCCTCACCCTCGGAGAGGTCCTGACCGAGCATTCGCTCGCGGACCTCCTCGGCGTCGAGCCCTCAGCCATCGAAGCCGAGGAAGGCTAGCGCAGCGCGTCCCGTGCCGCCGCGACGTCCGCCGGACCGTGAGCGGCGAGCAGCATGCTGTCGACCGTCACGCTCAGCGCGGTGAAGCCCCGCTCGCGGAGGGCCTCCGCAAGGCTCAGCCGCCCCGCGAACGCCCCCGCGACCACGCCGGCAGCCTCGCACGCCGCCACGATGGCGTCGAGGGCGTTGCCCTCGGACCGATCGGCCACCAGCTCGTCAGGCGTGGTGCCGTACGCGAGCGCAAGATCCATGGGGCCGACGAAGACCATGTCGACACCCGGCGTCGTAGCGATGCTCGCCACGTGGGCGACGGCCTCGCGGGTCTCGATCATCACCGTGCACGAGACCTCGGCGTTGGCGCGCCCGGGCGGACGCACCTCGGCACCCCGCAGTGAGGCGTGGGGGCCCCACGAGCGCGTACCGAGCGGCGGGTAGCGGCACGCGGCGGCGACCGCCGACGCGGTCGCGGCATCGTTGACCACGGGCACAACGACTCCTGCGGCTCCCGCATCGAGCACACGATTGATCACGGCCGGGTCCCCGCTCGGGACCCGCACCTGGATGGACACCTCGGGGAACGCCGCGACGAGCAACGGGATCGCGCCATCGAGCGCGGCGGTCTCCCACCGGCCGTGCTGTGCGTCGAGCACGAGCCAGTCGGCACCCGAGGACGCCATCAGCGCTGCGGACTCGACGGAAGCGAACATCGACCAGCTGCCGATCCGCACAGGGAGATTCCTATTCGACTTCACAATCGAATAGTATATTGGCATTTCCACTTGTTACAAGAGAAGCCGTAACACGTCTGTAACTTACAATCAGCAACTCTAGGGTGAATTCATGCCGACCCCCAGCTTCGCCACCACGCTGCTGCCCCACTCGGGCATCCGCGAGATCATGGAACTGGTGCTCCGTTCCTCCGCCGACATCGCACGAATGGAGCTCGGAGAGCCCGACTTCGCGACGCCTGACCACATCGTGGAGGCCGCCGCACGCTCCGCCCGGGCCGGATCGTCCTACGTCGCGACGCCGGGCGTTCCGGAGCTCAGGGAGGCCGCGGCCGGCCGCCTGCAGCGTGCGTACGGCACCTGCCCCGCGGTCGAGCGCGTCCTGATCACCCATGGCGCGGTCCAGGGCCTCGACGCAGTCATGCGCGCCGTCGTGGGCCCCGGCGACGAGGTCCTCGTCCCTGACCCGGGATGGCCGAACTACGCCATGCAGGCGATCATGGCGGGAGCGTCGCCGATCCGCTACGCGCTGCGACCCGAGGCCGGCTTCATGCCGGATCCCGAGCAGGTGCGGAGCCTGATCACGCCCCGCACGCGCGCGCTGGTGGTCAACTCACCGTCCAACCCGACCGGGGCGGTCTTCCCCCGCGAGCTCATCGAGGAGCTGCTGTCGATCGCCGAGACGCACGACCTCACGGTGATCAGCGACGAGGTCTACGACGAGATCGTGTACGACGCGCCTCATGTCCACCTCGCCGCGCTCGCCCCAGAGCGGGTCGCCTCGGTGTTCAGCATGTCGAAGACCTACGCCATGACGGGGTGGCGCGTCGGCTACGCGGTGGTGCCGGCGCACCTTGCGGATCCCGTGACCCGTCTGCTCGAGACCTCGATCTCATGCACGTCGTCCGTCACGCAGGCCGCTGCTCTCGCGGCCCTCACCGGACCCCAGGACGCTGTCGCCGTGATGCGCACGACCTACCGTGAGCGTCGAGACCTCGCGCTGTCGCTGCTCCGTGAGCGCGGTGTCGACGCGGTAGCGCCGCGTGGAACCTTCTACCTGATGATGCCGCTGCCCGACGGCACGCCCGCGCGTGACGCCGCGCTCGAGCTGGTCGCACGAGGCGTCGCCTTCGCGCCCGGCACCGCGTTCGGCGACGAGGCGCCCCACCACCTTCGGGCCTCGCTCGCGGCATCCGACGACACGATCACCATCGGCATCGAGAGATTCCTCGCGTGGCGCGAGGAGCAGATCGCGCGAGCATGACGGTACAGCTCGGGCTCGGCGTACTGACGGGCGAATGGCACCCGGGGCAGCGACACGCTGCCGCCTCGCACGGGGACGAGCTCGCGAGGTCGATCGACCTCGCCCGTGCTGCGGAGACGCACGGCCTGGACAGCGTCTGGGTCAGCGAGCACCACTTCCACGAATCGCGCTACGCGGGATCTCTCGCTGCCTACTGCGGAGCCCTCGTTCAGGCGACCACGCGCATCGGGATCGGCTACGGACTTGCGATCGCCCCGCTCCATCACCCCGTCAGGCTCGCCGAGGACGCGGCCTTCCTGGACGCCCTCTCGGGAGGGCGCTTCACTCTGGGGCTGGGCCTTGGCTACCGCGACGTCGAGTTCCAAGGCATGGGCGTCGCACGTGGGCGACGCGCCGTGCTCACCGAGCAGGCGATCGCCGTCTGCCGCGCCGCATGGTCGGGTCAGAGCGTCGGCACGGACGGCGGGCACATGCTCGTGAGCCCGCGCCCAGACACCGCCGGAGGGCCCCCGATCATGCTCGGGGGCCATCACCCGCGGGCCGTCGACCGCGCCGCACGTCTCGCCGACAGGTACTGCATGGACGCCGGTACGGACTCGCAGACCTTCGAAGCAGGCAGCGGCGTCAACCGCGGGCTCGTCGAGAGGGTCAAGCTCGCCGTCGACGGCTACCGTGCCGCACTGCGACGCCACGGCCACCCGGACGCCGATCCCCCGTTCTCCCTCAACGTGGGGGGCTTTCTCCACGCTGAGGGCCGTGACGCGGCGTGGCAGGCGGTCGCCGAGGGCTACATGCAGACGCGCCGGGTCTACGCGGACTGGTATGGACTCGCCGAACCCGATGGCCCCGAGTGGCATCCGGAGACGATGACCCCCGAGCAGGTGAGATCCCGACAGGGCGAGCTCCTCCTCGGAACGGTCGATGAGGTCCTGCCCACCCTGGCCGAGGTCCGTGACATCGTTGGCGGGCAGCTCCACGTGATGTTCCGCTCGGTGTACCCGTGGGTGGGACACGACGACACGGCACGATCGATCGAGCAGCTCGGCGAGCTTCGCCGGGCGCTGCTGGAGGAGGAAGCATGAGCACGCCGCTGACATTCAGCCTGCGGGTCAACAACGACCTGGACTCCGCGCAGTACCTCGCCCTCGCGAGGGCCGCTGAGGACGCCGGGATCGACCAGCTGTGGGTCTCCAACGACCTGACCTACCGCTTCGCGCCGGCGCTCGTCGGCGCCGCCGCCGCCACGACCTCGCGCCTCAAGCTCGGCATCGGGCTCATGAACCCGTACTCCGTGCACCCTGCAGAGCTGGCGATGCTCGCCGCGACGATGCAGGAGCTCAGCGACGGGCGGTTCCTCCTCGGGCTGGGGGCCGGCTCCGGCAGGTTCCTCGAGTGGATCGGCATCGACCAGACCAAGCCGCTGTCGCGCACACGCGAGGCGCTTCGCGCGATTCGCGCGCTGACGTCCGGCGGATCACCCGGGGCCGTCGAGGGCGCGGGCGTCGGATGGCAGGAGGACGCGCGACTGAGGTTCGCAGCCTCGGACGTCCCGATCTACGTCGGCGCGATGAGCCCCAAGATGCTGGAGTTCGCGGGTGCCGAGGCAGATGGCGTGCTCGCGCTCCTGTTCCCGCCAGAGGAGTTCTCCTCGGCCCGCGCGCGCATCCTCGCGGGCGCGCACCGCGCGGGACGCTCGGCCGCCGACCTCGACATCCCTGCCTGCGTGTGGCTCTCGCTGTCCGACTCGCGCGCAGACGGCGATCGCGCGCTTGCGCTCAAGCTCGCGTACTACGGGAACGCGTTCTCCCCGCACCTGCTCGGGCAGGCCGGCCTGGCCCAATCCGACTTCGACCCTGCTGCGGCGGCGCTCGCGAGAGGCGAGGAGGACGCCGCAGTGTCGGCGATCGACAACCGCATGCTCTCCCTGGGGATATCCGGCGACGTCGACGCCGTGCTCGCCCGATGCCGTTCGCTGATCGCGGCGGGGACATCACACCTGTCCTTCGGGCCACCGATCGGCCCCGACCTGCTCGAGGCCGTCTCGCTGCTCGGCTCCGAGGTGCTCCCCCGCCTGCGAAAGGACCTACCGTGAACCCCGACGACTCGCTCGCCACGCTCGCCGCAGAGATCGCGGAGTGGATGGCACGCCGCACGATGCGGTCGGGAGATGACATCCCGCGCATCCCGCGTCCGCCGCGCTGGCTACCCGACTTCACCGAGGAGGCCGTCGCGGAGACGCTCGCGGAGCGTGAGGCGTTCGCGAGACGACTGGCCTCCCTCGAGGTCGCCGACCACGACGTCGCCGACCAGATCGACGCCCGGCTGATCGGCTCGATCCTCGCGCGCTGCCGCTGGGACCTTGAGATCCTGCGCAGCTGGGAGAACGACGCCGTCTTCGTCTTCGGCCAGGCGCTTGGCCCCTGGTACGACCTCCTCCTGCCGCTGCCGCCGCTCGCTCGCGAGAGGCAGCTCGACCTGCTCCATGTGGCCACCCACATCCCCTCGCAGCTCCAGATCGCGCGCACTCATCTGTCGCGCGCGGGACGCCAGGACACGGCACGCGCGTGCCTGCACGAGATCGAGGGCATCGGCGCGCGCTTCCGGGCATCTGCCGCCGCCGCCGAGGCGCTGCTGGACAGCGATCTCGCACCGGCGCTCAACGAGGTCGCCGACGCCGCAGCGTCGGCTCTCGACGAGTTCGAGGCATGGCTCGGTGAGCTGGCGCCGACCCTCCCTCCCGTCGAGGCCGTGGGACGCGACCGCTTCGTGTGGTTCCTCCGCAACGTCGCGCTGATCGCGAATGACCCCGAGAACCTGTCCAGGTCAGCGATGCAGGACTATCGACGCGCGGTGGTCGCCGAGACCGCAGGCACCCTTCATCACCGCCGTCAGTCGCTGCCGCCGCTCGCGGCGACGATCGAGGACCAGCAGCGCGCCCAGGCGCGCATGGAGGAGGAGATCCGGAGCTTCTCCGTCGCGGAGGAGATCCTCAGCCACCCCGACACGCTGCACCGGTACCTGGTGCAGCCGTTCCCGGACCGTCTTGCTCCGCTTCGATTCCTCGGCGTGCCGGACGACCTCACCGACGAGCACCGCGTCGACGACGACGCGGTCGCATACGCTCCCGAACCGGCTGCGTCGATGCCGTACTTCTACGCCGCGAACGCGCGCGACCCGCGGCTCGGCATCATCCACGAAGGCGCCCACCACAAGCAGCTCGCGTCGACCTGGCGCCATCCGAACCCCCTGCGTCGCCGCTACATCGACTCGGTCGCGAACGAGGGCATCGCGCACTACAACGAGGAGTTCATGCTGTGGGCGGGCCTGTTCGATGACGCGCCTCACTCGCGGGACGTGATCCACAACTTCGCGAGGCTGCGCGCGCTCCGCGTCGTGGTCGACGTGAACCTCGCCACGGGTGTGTTCACGCTCGATGAGGCGATCGAGTTCTTCGTGCGGCTCGTGCCGATGGATCACCAGACCGCGAGCGAGGAGTGCGCGATGTATCTCGCGACGCCGGGGCTGGCGATGTCCTATCACGTGGGCAAGCAGCAGATGCTCGAGCTCGTCACCGACGCGATCGTCGCACAGGGCCAGGACTTCAGGTTCCAGGACGTCCACGACCGGGTCTGGGCCAACGGCAACGCGCCGTTCTCGCTGCAGCGTTGGGAGATCCTGGGCGACCGTTCGACGATCGACCTCGTGGAAGCGAAGGCGGCGGCACTTCCACCACTCGCCTGAGAGTCACTGCCAGGAGGAGGGCCACAGGCGGCCCTCCTCCTGCGCGCCGCGGACACCTCCGTCGGTCCCTCCGGGACGCGACGCGGCCTCTGGCGCGACGCATTCGTGCGCCGACGGGCACCCGGCACTCCCCCGAGCACGTCACCTCTTGTCGATTCGAGATCGCTTATGTAAAGTTGAGCCCGCAAGACTCAACTTAGCAACCACGGACGTCGACACCCCAGGAGGAACATCATGACGAACCCGTCCCAGGCTCCTCAGTCCCAGGAGCAGCAGTCCGCGCTCGAGCAGTTCGGGCAGGACTTCACCGCGCTCGCCGAGGACGGCGCGCTCGACCCCGTCATCGGCCGCGACGAGGAGATCCGCCGCGTGATGCAGGTGCTCACGCGCCGTACCAAGAACAACGCGGTGCTGATCGGAGAGCCCGGCGTCGGCAAGACCGCGATCGTCGAGGGCCTCGCCCAGCGCATCGTCGCCGGCGACGTGCCGTCGTCCCTCAAGGACCGCCGCGTGGTCGAGATCGCCATGAGCTCCGTCGTCGCCGGCGCCGCCTACCGCGGCCAGTTCGAGGAGCGCCTCAAGGCGATCCTCGCCGAGGTCGAGGAGGCCGAGGGCAGGATCATCCTGTTCGTCGACGAGCTGCACACGATCGTCGGCGCGGGCAAGGCCGACGGCTCCGTCGACGCGGGCAACATCCTCAAGCCGATGCTCGCGCGCGGCAAGCTGCGCATGATCGGCGCCACGACCCTGAACGAGTACCGCGAGCACATCGAGACCGACTCCGCGCTCGAGCGCCGCTTCCAGCCCGTGTACGTGGGCGAGCCCGGCCTCGACGACACCGTCGCGATCCTGCGCGGCCTCCAGGAGAAGTACGAGGTCCACCACGGCGTGAAGATCACCGACGAGGCGATCGTGTCCGCGGCACACCTGTCCGACCGCTACATCACCGACCGCTTCCTGCCCGACAAGGCCGTCGATCTGATCGACGAGGCCACGTCGGCGCTCAAGATGCAGCTCGACTCCATGCCGATCGAGCTCGACCGCTCGCGCCGCCGCATCATGCAGCTCGAGATCGAGCGCACGCAGGTCGCCAAGGACAAGTCCGAGCACGCCAAGGCGCGCCGCGAGGAGATCGACGCGGAGATCGGCCGCCTCAAGGCCGAGTCCGAGGAGCTCAACATGCGGTGGGCCCGCGAGAAGGACCTCATCGTCCGCGTCTCGGGCGCGACTGAGCGGCTCGAGTCGCTGCGAGGCGACCTGGAGCGCGCCGAGCGCATGGGCGAGCTCGAGAAGGCCGGGCGGATCCGCTACGGCGAGATCCCGAGCGCCGAGCAGGAGATCGCCGACGCGCGTGCCCAGCTGGACGCGATCCCGTCGGACGAGCGCATGCTGCGCGAGGAGGTCACCGGCGAGGACATCGCGGGAGTCGTGGCCAAGTGGACGGGTGTGCCCGTCGAGAAGCTGCTCACCGAGGAGTCCGCGAAGCTCGGGCACCTCGAGGACCGCCTGCACGAGCGCGTGGTCGGCCAGGACCGGGCCATCACCTCGGTCTCGGACGCGATCCGTCGCGCCCGCGCCGGGCTCGCGGACGCCAACCGGCCGATCGGCTCGTTCCTGTTCCTCGGCCCCACCGGAGTGGGAAAGACCGAGCTCGCACGCGCGCTCGCCGAGCAGCTGTTCGACGACGAGCGGGCGATGATCCGCATCGACATGTCCGAGTACATGGAGTCCCACGCGGTCTCGCGCCTCATCGGCTCTCCCCCGGGCTACGTCGGCTACGACCAGGGCGGCCAGCTGACCGAGGCCGTGCGGCGTCGTCCGTACAGCATCGTCCTGTTCGACGAGGTCGAGAAGGCGCACCCGGACGTCTGGAACGTGCTCCTGCAGGTGCTGGACGACGGACGCCTCACCGACGGCCGCGGCCGCACGGTGAACTTCACGAACACGATCATCGTGATGACCTCGAACCTCGGCTCCGACCTGGTGCTCGCGTGGGACGGCCAGTCCCGCGAGGAGTTGGAAGGCCAGCTCACGGAGGTGCTCAAGCGGTCCTTCCGCCCCGAGTTCCTCAACCGCCTGGACGACGTCGTGGTCTTCGACCGCATCGACCCCGAGGCCATGAAGGGCATCGTCGAGACCGAGCTCGCCAAGGCGATCGCGCGCCTCGCCGAGGCGAAGGAGATCGCGCTCACGGTCGAGCCCGCGCTGCGGGACTCGCTCGCGCGCGACGGCTTCGACCCGCAGTTCGGCGCGCGCCCGCTCAAGCGGCTCATCACGACGCGAGTCCTGAACGAGCTCGCCAAGGAGATCGTGGACGGCCGCCTGCGCGAGGGCGACGCGGTCACGGTCGGCTGGGACGGCGAGCGCCTCGAGGTGACGCACACCGCGCAGGCGGAGTAGTCGCCGTCGTCCAGACACCTTGAACCAATTTCACATCCGACACCCCGGCAGCCGAGGCCGATTACCCGGCCTTGCCGGGGTGTCGGCGTTCAGATTGGTTCAGACTGTCGGGAGGAGTGGGCTCGGGGCACAGGGACGATGCGGCAGGAACTCGCGCGAAAAGCCGCAGCGGACGCGAAAGCCACCCGGGAAAGCGAAAAGCCCCTCCCGAAGGAGGGGCTTGAAGCTGGCCTACAAGGACTCGAACCTCGACTGGCGGTACCAGAAACCGACGTGCTGCCAATTACACCATAGGCCAATGATTCGGGAACCGAACCGGGGATTAACTGTACCGGATGATCGGCGATCGCCCAAACCCGGTGGCCCCGGCCGTGTCGCTGATCACACTTCGGGCGCCGTGCCGCACGCCACTCGACTTGGACGGCCCGGGTCCGACCCGCGCGGGCCATGGTGAGCACTCCCCGCTCGCCCTCGCGACGCACGAGATGAGAAGGCTCTCATGCCGACCTCACCGCCGGCCCACCCCTGACCCTGCACAGTGGCGGTATCGCACCCCGCAGCCACGCTGCCCCGAGCCGAGGAGACCGCGATGAACACCACAGACCTCACCACCCGCCGATGGAGCGCCCGACGAGCACTCGCGATGCTGATCGCGATCGCACTGCTCGGCGCGGCTGCGACCATGCTCACCCCGGCACCCGCCGATGCGAGGACGAAGTACTTCGTCGTCGCGGGCGCCGACGTCTCGTTCGATGTGCACCGAAGCAGCAGCAGCCGCTTCGAGGTCGAGGTCGAGATCGAGCACGCCCACAAGGGCGAGAAGTTCCGCGTCACGCTGTGGCACAACGGCAAGCGCTACTACAGCAACACCCTGAGCGCAGACAGCGACGGCGAGATCAAGATCAAGCGCTACCGCACGAACACGCCGGGCTCCGACAACTTCAAGGTGAAGGTCAGGAAGGTCGGCACCGACATCGCGAAGACCCGCATCATCAGGACCTCCTGAACCGCGCGACGGGCGCGCTCGCGGCTACAGCCCGAGCGCGCCCGGCAGCGCAGCCAGGGTGCCGATCCGCACCAGGCCGTCTCGCGGCTCGCCGTCGCCAGCCAGGCCGTCCACGTCGCGCGAGTGCGCGCCCGGACGCTCGATCCACACGCCGAGCCCCAGGCCCGCGTCCCGCGCGCCGAGGGGGTCCACGTCGAACTCGTCGCCCACGTAGGCGACCTCGGACGGCGCGAAGCCGAGCTTCTCGCACGCGAGGGCGTACACCCGAGGATCGGGCTTGCCGAAGCCGAGCGTGTCGACCCCGACGAGCATCGGCACCCGCGAGAGCCCGCACGCGCCGAGCTTGAGGACCTGATACGCGCTGTCGGCGTTGGACAGCCCGCCATAGGGCACGCCGAGCCGGTCGAGCGCATCGAGCGCGACCGATGCGTCCGGATGAGCGGCCCATCCCTCGCGGAAGTTGCGCTCGAACGCATCGTCCCAGCGCTGATACGCCGCATCGTCCAGGAACGGCCCACCGAACTCGACGTGCAGGTCGTTGGCGCGACGATGCCGCTGCTCGCGATGCGTCATCTCGCCTCGCGTGTGGGCGCGGTACCAGCCGTTGACGTCCTCGCGCCAGAACCGCACGAGCTCCTCGTGGTCGATGCCCTCGTCCAGGTAGTCAACCGCGACGGAGGCGAGGGCATGCCTGAAGGCCCCACGCGTGTCGACGAGCGTGTCGTCGACGTCGAACAGCACGGCCTTGATCTCAGCCACTCCACACTCCTTCTCGACGGCACCCCTGGCCGACCAGACAGCTTGAGCGGGCAGCCCGGGCCCGCCTCCCCCACGCTAGTCGCCACCCTCCTCGCAGCAAACATTTGATAACGATTGTCACTTGCACTATGTTCCTCAACCATGCAGATGAGAATGATTCCCACAATTGCGTCCCTGTCCCTGCTACCCCTGCTCGCCGCGTGCGCGACCTCGGAGGCCGACGGCGCGTCGTCCTCGACGAGCGCATCGAGCGAGGCGTCAGCCTCGGCCGAGGCCGTGGTCGCCGACGGCTCGACCGAGTACGAGGAGGCCCAGCCACGCCTCGTCGTCACGTACGCCGAGGGCGCCGAGGTGCTGTCTCTCGACGGGAGTGAGATCGAGCCGCTCGCCGAGGTCGATATGACCGCGGGCGCCTTCGCGGCGCTCGGCGCCGACGGCCGCTTCGTCTACTTCGTCGACTACACGAACGGTGTCGTCTCGATCCTCGACGCCGGCACCTGGGCCGAGGCCCACGGCGACCACTACCACTACTTCACCGGCGACGTCGAGCTGCTCGAGGACCAGATCCTCGGCGCTGCCCCGACCCACGTCATCGGCCACGACGGCATCGTCGCGGTCTTCCAGGACGGCGACGGACAGGTGACCCTCGTGGACGAGGTCTCGCTCGCCGAGGGCACCCTGTCCACGAGCGTCGTCGAGACCAACGAGCCCCACCACGGCGTCGCGGTCCCCGTCGAGGGCGGCCTGCTCTACACCGAGACCCCCGACGGCGGCCTGCCCGACACCGTCGTCCAGATCGACTCCGACGGCAACGAGGTCGCGCGGTACGACGGCGAGTGCGCGGGCCTGCACGGCGAGGCCGTCGACGGCGACCTCGCTCTGTTCGGCTGCTACACCGAGATCCTCGTGATCGACATGCACGACAACACGTCGTCGACCATCGCGTACCCCGAGCTCATCGAGGACGTCCGCGTCGGCACCTTCTACGAGGGCGACCCCCTGGTCGGGAACTGGACCGGCGAGGAGATCCTGCTCGTCGACGCCGAGGGCGGCACCAGCGAGACGCTCAACGTCGGCGGCACCGTCGGCAAGATCGCCCGCATGGGTGACGACATCATCGTCCTCACGACCGACGGCCTGATCCGCGTGTTCTCCCCCGAGGGCGAGCTCGAGACCGAGGTCCAGGCGATCGAGGCCTACGAGCTGCCCGAGGGCCACTCGACGGCCGGTCCCGCGATCGCCGTCACGGGCGACACCGTGGTGGTCACCGACTACGCGGGCGAGCAGATCGTGCTCGTCGACGCGACCGACGGCGAGGTCGTCGGGACCTACGAGCTCGACGGCCAGCCCACGGGCGTCGTCATCGCGGGCACCGCGGCGGACGACGCCGAGGCGCACGACCACGACCACGACGAGGACTGACCCCTCCCAGCCCGGAAGCACGAGGGCCCGCCGCGAGATCGCGGCGGGCCCTCGGTGCGTCAGCGGGCGATCAGAGCGTCGCGCGCAGGCGGCGCAGGCGGTTCAGCGACGCGTCCTTGCCGAGGATCTCCATCGACTCGAACAGCGGCGGCGAGACCTGGCGACCGGTCACGGCCACGCGCAGCGGGCCGAACGCGAATCGCGGCTTGATGCCCATCTCGTCGACGAGCTTCGCGCGCAGCGCGTCCTGCTGGGCCTCGGGCCCGAAGTCGGATAGCCCCTCGAGCACGACGAGCGCGGCGTCGAGGATCTCGGCGGCGTTGTCGGGCAGCTTCTTGACCGCGGCCTCGTCGAACTCGATCGCCTCGTCGGCAGCGAAGAGGAAGCCGAGCATCCCGGAGGCCTCGCCGAGCAGCTGCATGCGCGTCTGCACGAGCGGCGCGGCGGCGTCGAGCACGTCGCGCTCGGCGGAAGTCAGGTCCGCATAGGAGGCGGCGCTCACATCGCCCACGGCGTGCAGGTACGGCACGAGGCGCCCGGCGAAGTCCTCCTCAGAGAGCATGCGCATGTGGTCCGCGTTGATCGCCTCGGCCTTCTTGAGGTCGAAGCGCGCCGCGTTGGGCGTGCAGTCCGCGATGTCGAAGGCCTCGATGAGCTCGGCCGGGGTGAAGATGTCGCGGTCGGGCGCGATGCTCCAGCCCAGCAGCGCGAGGTAGTTGAGCAGTCCCTCGGGAAGGAAGCCACGCTCGCGGTGGTGGAAGAGGTTCGACTCGGGGTCGCGCTTGGACAGCTTCTTGGTGCCCTCGCCGAGCACCATCGGCATGTGTGCGTACTCGGGGACGGCGTCGGCGATGCCGAGCTCGACCATCGCGCGCCACAGCACGATCTGACGCGGCGTCGAGGCCAGCAGGTCCTCGCCGCGCAGCACGTGCGTGATCTTCATGAGCGCGTCGTCCACGGGGTTGACGAGCGTGTACAGCGGCACGCCGTTGGCGCGCACGATCACGTAGTCAGGCACGGTGCCGGCCGGGAACGTGACCTCGCCGCGGATCAGGTCGTTGACCGTGATGTCCTCGTCGGGCATGCGCATGCGCAGGACGGGCTCGCGGCCCTCGGCGCGGAAGGCGGCCTTCTGCTCGTCGGTGAGGTCGCGGTCGAAGCCGTCGTAGCCGAGCTTGGGGTCGCGGCCGGCGGCCCTGTGACGCTCCTCGACCTCGGCGGGCGTGGAGAAGGACTCGTAGGCGTAGCCGCCCTCGACCAGCTTCTCGACGACGTCGCGGTGCAGGTCGTGGCGCTCGCTCTGGCGGTAGGGGCCGTAGGGGCCGCCGATGTCGGGGCCCTCGTCGTACGTGATGCCGAGCCAGTCCATCGCGTCGAGGAGCATGTCGTAGCTCTCCTGCGAGTCGCGCTCGGCGTCGGTGTCCTCGATGCGGAAGACCATGTCGCCGCCGGTGTGGCGGGCATAGGCCCAGTTGAACAGCGCCGTGCGGACCATGCCGACGTGCGGCAGGCCGGTGGGCGAGGGACAGAAGCGAACGCGAACCTTGCTCATTGCTCTCTTTGCTTGGGGTGTCGGGGTGAATGGGTCTGGGGTTCCCGGACGATGCGGTCCGGGCCGGGGTGCCGGCCGTCGCGGAGGACGGCTAGCGGCGGATGACGGGGTTGCGCAGGACTCCGATGTCCTCGATCTCGACCTCGACGACGTCGCCGTGGTCGACCTTGGTGACGCCCGCCGGGGTGCCCGTGAGGATGACGTCGCCGGGCAGCAGCGTGGTGACCTCGGAGACGGCCGCGACGGCCTCGAGGACTCCGAGCATCATCTCCTGGGTCGACGCGTGCTGCTTGGTCTCGCCGTTGACGCGCGAGGACACGAGGACGTCGTCGTGCATGAGCTCGGTCTCGATCCACGGGCCGAGCGGCAGCGACGTGTCGAAGGCCTTGGCGCGGAACCACTGGTTCTCCTGGCGCTGCAGGTCGCGCGCCGTGAGGTCGTTGGCGCACGTGTAGCCGTAGATGTACTGATCCGCGTTCTCGGCCGAGACCTCCTTGCAGATCCGGCCGATGACGATCGCGAGCTCGGCCTCGATCTGCACGTCCTGGCTGTAGTCGGGCAGGACGATCGGGTCGTCGGGGCCGATCACGGTGGTGTTCGGCTTGAGGAACAGGATCGGCATCTCGGGCTCGGGGACCACGTTGCCCATCTCCTTGGCGTGCTCCGCGTAGTTGCGGCCCAGGCACACTGCCTTGGAGCGCGGGATCACGGGGGCAAGTAGGCGGACGTCGTCCTGGTCGAGCGGGATCCGCTCGCCGGTCGGCTGGCCGGGGACATACATCGGGTCGCCGGTGAGGACGATGAGCTCCTCGGAGCCCGCCTCCCCGTCGACGATCGCGAAACGGGGGTCCTCGCCGGTGGTGAATCGTGCGATACGCATGGGCTCCAGCCTAGTGCGTGGCGAGGGGCCCTCCGTGGGGGCGTCGCGCCACCAGGGACGATGCGTACGCTGGGTGCCATGTCGACCGTCCTCGTCACCGGAGCCTCGGGCTTCATCGCCAAGCACATCGTCCGCGAGCTGCTCGAGAACGGGCACGCCGTCAGGGCCGCCGTGCGCTCCGAGCGCCGCCGCGCGCAGGTCGAGGCGCTGTTCCCCGGCGCCTCCCTCACCTTCGTGTCCCTCGACCTCACGTCCGATGAGGGCTGGACGGAAGCGATGGAGGGCGTCGACGTGCTCATGCACACCGCGTCGCCGTTCCCGACCGCGCCTCCGAAGGATCCGCAGGAGCTCATCCGACCCGCGGTCGGCGGCACGCTCCGCGCCCTCGCGGCCGCGCAGGCCGCCGGCGTGACGCGCGTGATCCTCACGTCCACGTGCGGCGCGATCTACAAGCCCGCGGGCGACCAGTGGGACCGCCCGAAGACCCGCGAGGACTGGACCGACCCCGAGGGGCCGAGGACCACTCCGTACGAGGCGTCGAAGACCCTCGCCGAGCGGGCGGCGTGGGACTTCGTCGCGGAGCACCCGGAGATGCGCCTCACGACGATCAACCCCGGCATGGTGTTCGGGCCCGCGATGGACGCCGACTACGGAGCCTCGCTGCGCACGGTCGAGCAGCTCGTCACGGGCGAGTACCCCGCGCTGCCGACGATGGGCATGCCCGTGGTGGACGTCCGCGACGTCGCGCGCATCCATGTGCGGGCCATGACGGAGGAGGCAGCGGTTGGTCAGCGCTTCCCCGCGAACGCCGGCGCGATGACCCTCCCCGAGATGGCGCAGATCCTCCGCGCCTCCTACCCGGATGCCAAGGTGACCACCCGGATCGCCCCTGACTGGCTGATCCGTGCGGCGGCGCTCGTCATGCCGCCGATGAGGACCGCGGCCATGGGACTCGCGATGAACGCCGAGGTCGACGGCTCCGACGCGCCGCGCCAGTTCGGCTTCGAGTACATCTCCTCGTCCGCAGCGCTACTCGCGTCGGCCGAGTTCATCCGGCAGTCCGTCGGGACGGGCAGCCGCGTAGCCTGACCCCATGACGGAGCCCGCCGCAGACCGACCGGTCGAGGTCGGCCGCCGCTCCCCCGCATCGTCCCTGACGCAGGCCGGTCGCATCGGAGGGCTCGACCTCGCGCGAGCGATCGCATTCATGGGCATGGTGGCCGCGCATATCGGGGACGACGGCCAGGGCGGCTCCGACGCCGACGGCTGGACGTGGCTGTGGATCGCGCACGGGCGGCCGTCCGCGCTGTTCGCCGTGCTTGCCGGGGTGTCGATCGGCATCATGACCGCGCGAGGCGCCTCTCTCGCCCAGACCCGCGCGAAGGTCGCGACGCGCGCGGTCGGGCTCATCCTCGTGGGCGCACTCGTCACCGCGCTCGGCACGCCCGTGTACGTGATCCTCGCGAACCTCGGCGTGATGATGCTGCTGGTCCTCCCTGCGCTGCGCTGGCGCACGCCCTGGCTGTGGGGCGGGGCGGTCGTGCTGCTCGTCGGAGGAGGACTGGCGCTGCCCACGATCCAGGGCTGGGCCGCATCGTCCTGGCTCGGAACGTTCCCCGTGGTCGACAGGCTCTGGTGGCACCACTACCCCGCGCTCGTGTGGGCGGGCTACCTGCTCGTCGGACTCGCGATCTCGCGCATGGACCTGCGCGCGCGGGCGGTGCGCCGGGGGCTACTCCAGGGCGGCCTCGGGATCGGGGTCGGCGCCGCGATGCTCGGCATCGGCTTCGGCGGGACGATGCCGTGGCCGGCCTCCGGGGCGACGTTCGGGTGGGGCCCGGCGTGGGCGTCGATGGAGGCGCACTCGTACTCCCCCGTCGAGCTCGTCTCCAACGCGGGGATCGCGATGGCGACGATCGCGCTGTGCCTGTGGCTGTCGGATGCGACCGGTCGCTGGCTCGCGCCGCTGCGCGCGCTCGGCGCGATGGCCTTCACGGCCTACGTCGCCCATGTCATCGTGATCGCGGTCGTGGGCGACGAGATCGTCTACGAGCCGAGCAACGTCGCGCTCGTCGTCCTCCTCGCGACCTTCACTGCCGCGGCCTGGGCGTGGCGCCTGCGCTTCGCCCAGGGGCCGCTCGAGTCGCTCATGACGCGCGCGTCGAACGCCGCGGCCACTACGGTCGCAGGAGGACCGCCCACGACCTGAAGGAGAGAGCACGATGACCCTTGCCGCCGTCTACGACGAGATCGGGACGCCCGACGTCCTCCACCTCACCGAGGTGCAGGACCCCTCCCCGGGCCCCGGCGAGGTGCTCGTCAGGGTGCGTGCGGCGGGCATCAACCCGTACGACGGCAAGGTGCGCCGGGGCTTCATCCCGAGCGATGCGCCGTTCCCGCGCCGCATCGGCTCGGACGTGGCGGGCACCGTCGAGGCCGTCGGCGAGGGCGCGGCGTACTGGGACGGCACCGCCGTCGCGGTGGGCGACGAGGTGCTCGGCAGCGCCGCGGGCTCGGTCGCCGAGCGCGTGCTCGCCAAGGGCTCCTCCCTTACGCGGCGCCCCGCGGAGCTGCCGGTCGAGGTCGCGGGCGGCCTGTGGGTCGCGGGCCTCACCGCAGTGTCGTGCCTCGCGACCGTGCCCGTCGGCGCGGGCGACACCGTGCTGATCGGCGGCGCGTCGGGTGCCGTCGGCATCGTCGCCGCACAGCTCGCGCGTGACGCCGGCGCGACGGTGATCGGCACCGCCTCCCCGGCGCGGCTCGAGTTCGTGCGCTCGCTCGGGGTCGAGGCCGTCGAGTACGGTCCCGGTCTCGCGGATCGGGTTGCCGGCCTCGGAACCGTCACCGCGGTGATGGATTGCCACGGCCGCGACGCGCTCGACGCGGGCGTCGCGCTCGGGGTGGATACCGATCGGATGGTCGCGATCGCGGCCTACGCGGCGCTTCAGGAGATCCCCGCACACAACGCGGAGCGCGCCGCCCGCACCGCGGAGAACCTCGCGAAGCTCGCCGACGGCATCGTCGAGGGCCGGCTCGTCCTCCCCGTCGCGGCCACGTACCCGCTGGACCAGGTGGCCGAGGCGTTCACGGCGCTCGAGGCGTCCCACGCGCCCGGCAAGATCGTGGTGACCGCGTAGGCCTCCCGCGGACCGCGTCGCCGGCGCCCGCCCGCGGCTTGCGACAATGGTGCCCATGACCGTCTCCCCGCTTGCCGTGCGCGTGCTCGCGCGCGCCGAGTGGGAGCCTCTCGCCGCCGCGCATGCCGAGCGGGCCGACGCGCTCACCGCGGGGCGGCGCTTGCGCGCGAGCCGCGGCGAGCGGCACGCGATCGAGGACTTCCTCTACGAGTACTACCCGGCCAAGCCCGCCCAGCTGCGACGCTGGCATCCCGGCCCCGGCATCGTCCTCGAGGGCGCCCCCGAGCACGCGGGCTGGCGCTTCTACACGGACGATGCGGGCGCGGCCTCGGTCGATATCGACGCCTTCCTCGCGGATCGAGGCACGACGGTCGGGTGGATCGAGGGGCTGATGTCTCGCACCGCCGAGCGTCCCGCATCGTTCGGCTGCTTCGGGCTGCACGAGTGGGCGATGGTCTATCGGATGGACGAGGACGACCGGCGCCATCCCCTGCCGCTCAGGCTCGGCGCGGCCGGCACCGACGAGGTCGTCGAGAACCACCCGATCCGATGCTCACACTTCGACGCCTTCCGGTTCTTCACCCCGGAGGCACGCCCGCTGAACGAGCTCCAGCCCACACGCGAGACCACTCCCGCGATGGAGCAGCCCGGCTGCCTGCACGGGAACATGGACCTCTATAAGTGGGCGTTCAAGCTCGCGCCGGCCGTCCCGTCGTCCCTGACGCTGGATGCGTTCGAGCTCGCGCTCGACGTGCGGCAGGTCGACATGCAGGCCTCGCCCTACGACGTTTCGTCCTACGGCCTCGACGCGATCGCCATCGAGACGCCCGCGGGCAAGCGCGAGTACGTCGACCGTCAGCGCGAGTTCGCTGCGCGAGGCGCGGTGCTGCGCGGGCGGCTGCTCGACGCGATCGGCCTCATCCGCGAGGCTGCGTCGACACCGGCTCCCGCCTAGCGGCGTCGACGAGCGCGAGCAGCTCGCGCGCACTCTCGTTCGCACCGAAAGCGGGCGTGCCCGGCTGAAGGTGACGCCCCTCCGCGAGGCCGCCGAGCGGGACGGGGTCGAAGCCCAGGTGATCGATGAGGCGCTCGACCGCCGCGACCGCATCGTCCTCGTCCCCCGCGAGCGCGATCGCACGACGGCCGGGAGCGGCGGGAGGCCGCGGCCCCTCGTCGAGGTCGTGATAGCCCATGTGGTTGAACGCCTTCACGACGCGTGCGCCCGGGAGGTGGCGGGCCACGATCTCCGAGGACGTGGTCGAGGGGTCGGTGAGGTCGTCGCGGATGCCGTCGACCTCCCACCAGTAGTTCATCGCGTCGACCACGAGGCGGCCGTCGAGCAGCGCGGGGTCGAGCGCGGCGTGCTTGCCGAGCGGCAGCGCGAGGATCACGACATCCGCCGCGGCCGAGTCGGCCGCCGTGCCCACGCGCGCACCGGGGACGAGCACCTCGATCGTCAGCGCGATGCGCTGCGGGTCGCCCGAACCCGCGACGATCACGTCGTAGCCGGCCGCGACCGCGAGCCTTGCCAGCACGGTGCCGAGCTTGCCCGCGCCGAGGATCCCGACGCTGCGGATCTGCGTCGCCTCGTTCCCCGCCATGCGGGTCTCGCCCACGGTCACGACTGCGCGCCGTCCGCGAGCAGCTCGCGCACGCGCGGGATGACCTGCGTGCCGAGAAGCTCGACCGCGCGCATGCGCTGCGACGCGGGCATCGCGCCGCCGCCCGTATAGACGAGGTCCATGCGGCCCACGCCGAGGCCGCCGATCGCGGCGGCCATCTTCGTCGCGACGGTCTCGGGCGAGCCGACGTACAGCGAGCCGTACTCGACCTCGGCGTCGAACTGCTCGCGACGCATCGGGGGCCAGCCGCGGGAGCCGCCGACGCGGTCCATCATCGCCTTGTAGCCGGGGAAGAACGCCTCGCGCGCCTCCTCGTCGGTCTCGGCGATGAAGCCGTGGCTGTGCATCGCGACGGGGTGCGCGGTCGTGCCGAACTGCTCGGCGGCTCGGCGGTAGAGGTCGATGTAGGGAGCGAAGCGGCCGGGGTCGCCGCCGATGATCGCGAGCGCGAGGCGGAAGCCGTAGCGGGCGGTGCGGACCACGGACTCGGGAGAGCCACCCACGCCGACCCAGGTCCTCAGGGAGCCCGAGTCGGTCTTGGGGTACACGTCTGCGTCGCTGAGCGAGGGCCGCGTCGTCCCTTCCCAGGTCACGGGCTCCTCGGTGAGCAGCTGCGAGAACAGCTCGAGCTTCTCCTCGAACAGCACCTCGTAGTCCTTGAGGTCGTAGCCGAACAGCGGGAAGGACTCGGTGAAGGAGCCGCGTCCGAGGATGACCTCCGCGCGACCGTTCGAGACGGCGTCGAGCGTCGCGAAGCGCTGGAAGACGCGGACCGGATCGTCCGAGGACAGCACGGTGACGGCCGAGCCGAGGCTGATGCGCTCGGTGCGGGACGCGATCGCCGCAAGGACCATCTCGGGCGAGGAGATCGCGAAGTCGGCGCGGTGGTGCTCGCCGAGCCCGATCGCGTCGATGCCGATCTGGTCCGCGAGCGCGGCCTCGTCGACCACCTGGCGGATCGCCGCGGCGTGCGACATGGGCTCGCCGGTGTCGTGCAGCGCGAGGTCGCCGAAGGTCTCGATGCCGAACTGGACGTCGGTCGCGGGCGTGCTCATGGTGACGGGAACCTCCGGGGGTGGGGCATTACTTGATTTCTCATGTAATGAGCGCCGCGGAGGGCGTCGTTATTCCTTGCGACCGCCGGCGACCCGGCCTCAGTCGCGGATGGCCTCCTGGATCGCGGCGAACGCACCGTCGATCAGCTCGGAGAGGTCCGACTTCGCACCGGCCTGCACCCAGCGCTCGAAGGAGACCTTGAGCGCGCCTCCCGCGACGACTGCGACCATCTCGGGCGCCACCGAGGACTCCTCCGCCCCGGTCCGACTGCGGATCGCCCCGGCCACGGCGGCCTCCCACTTGGAGTGCTCGACCATGTCGCGCGCCACGAGAGAGGGCGTCTCGGCCACGAGCTCGGCCCGCGCGAGCGCGGGTCCCGCGTCCATGCCGATCGCCTGGGCGAGCATCGTCATCGCGCCGTGCACGGCCGCGAGCGGGTGCTCGTCGGCGGGGCGTGACTCGATGACGGCCGCGAACTGGGCGAGCTGCTCCTCACTGTCGGGCCACAGCACGTCCTCCTTGGAGGCGAAGTAGCGGAAGAAGGTGCGCTCCGACACCCATGCCCGCTCCGCGATCTCGCTCACGGTGACGGCATCGAAGCCTCGCTCAGCGAACAGCTCCGAGGCGGACTCGATGAGCTGCTCTCGCGTGCGGAGCTTCTTGCGGTCTCGTAGCGACGCCGGGGTATCCATGTCCTCATCCTAGCGTTTTGCGGCGTCAAGTGACATACGTTGGTTCATGTTTTTTGTCAGCGATTGACAGTTGGCATGAGCAGACTTACTTTGGAGGCAGAGCAAAGGAGCCCACCATGATGAACCACCTCTCCTCGACACCCGCCCTCATCGTCGCGGCGCTCGTCATCGCCGCCTCCGGCGCCGCGCTCGCCCTCACCGGGCCTCAGTACGGCACGCTCCTCATCAACACCCACAAGCTCGGGATGGCCGTGCTGATCCTCGCGGTCGTCCTGCGCGCCCGCGCTGCTCACCAGGACGGGGGCCTCCCGTCGCAGACCTGGACGATGCTCGCCGTGGCGGGAGCGGTCGCCCTGCTCACCGTCGTCACGGGCGGCCTGGTGAGCGGGCTCAACGATCCCCCGGGCGCGATCCTGTGGGCGCATCGTCTGCTTCCCGTCGCGGTGCTCGGCACGACCGTGGGCACGCTCGCGCTCGTCCCGACGGCGGTGCGCTGATCATGGACCCGCAGTCATACTCGGCCCGCACCCGCTACCGCCGCCCCGCGGCCTGGTACCTCCGTCTCAACTGGCTCGGGGTCGCGCTCACGTCGATCGGCCTCGCCCCGCGCGGCGCCGTGACGATCGCGATCCGCGGGCGCAAGACCGGCAAGATCCGCAGGCTGCCGATCCTCGCGATCCCCCACGGCGGCGCGCGCTACCTGGTCGCCCTCGCGGGCGAGTCGCAGTGGGTGCGCAACGTCCGCGCCGCGGGCGGTCGCGTGAGCATGAGGCGCGGCCGTCGGAGCGACGTCACGCTCGTGGAGCTGCCGGTCGAGGAGCGCGCGCCGGTCCTGCGGGCCTACCTCGACTTCGCCAAGGGCCTGGGCGGCGAGAAGTCGGCCGCCCAACAGGCCGAGTTCTACTTCGGCGTGGACCTCGACGCGACGCTGCCGGAGCTCGCGGAGATCGCGACGCACTACCCGGTGTTCCGCATCGATCCCGCGTGAGCCCGCGTCGTCGTCGGCGCCCCGACACGGGACAATGGCACCGATGACTTCCACCGACGCGCCCCTCATCGCCCGCATGCCCGACTTCGTGAAGGGCGTCGAACCTGACCCCGACGCCCTGTACGAGGCGTTCTCCGAGTGGGCCGCGGACCAGGGCCGACCGCTCTACCCGCACCAGGACGAGGCGCTCATGGAGATCGTCTCCGGCAGTCACGTGATCCTGGCGACCCCCACGGGCTCGGGAAAGTCGCTGGTCGCGGCCGGGGCGCACTTCGCGGCACTCGCGGACTTCAGGGCCGGTGTCGGCGGGCGGACCTACTACACCGCTCCGCTCAAGGCGCTCGTGAGCGAGAAGTTCTTCGACCTCATCGACATGTTCGGCTCGGAGAACGTCGGCCTCATGACCGGCGACTCCGCCGTCAACGCCGAGGCGCCGATCATCTGCTGCACGGCGGAGATCCTCGCGAACCTCGCCCTGCGCGACGGCAACGCCACGGACGCGTCGCTCGTGGTCATGGACGAGTTCCACTTCTACTCCGACCCGCAGCGCGGGTGGGCCTGGCAGGTGCCGCTGCTCGAACTGCCGGACACGCAGTTCGTGCTGATGTCCGCGACGCTCGGCGACACCTCGTGGCTGGTCGAGGACCTCGAGTCGCGCTCCGACCGCGACGTCGCCGAGGTCACGAGCGCCGAGCGCCCGGTGCCACTGAGCTTCGAGTACAGCGTCGAGCCGCTCCCCGACATGGTCGAGAAGGTGGTGGAGACCGGCAAGGCGCCCGTGTACATCGTCCACTTCACCCAGAAGGACGCGGTCGAGCGCGCGCAGGCGCTGCTGAGCATGAAGATCTCCTCCAAGGAGGAGAAGGCGCGCATCGCCGACGCGCTCGACGGGGTGCGCTTCGGGACCGGCTTCGGCAAGACGCTGAGCAAGTTCCTGCGCGCCGGCATCGGCGTCCACCACGCGGGGATGCTCCCCAAGTACCGCCGCATCGTCGAGCGCCTCACGCAGCAGGGACTGCTCAAGGTCGTGTGCGGCACCGACACCCTGGGCGTCGGCATCAACGTGCCGATCCGCACCGTGCTGCTCACGTCACTGGTCAAGTACGACGGCGAGCGGATGCGTCACCTCACCGCGCGAGAGTTCCACCAGATCGCGGGCCGCGCGGGCCGCGCGGGATTCGACACCGAGGGCGACGTCATCGCGATGGCCCCCGAGCACGTCATCGAGAACCGCAAGGCGCTGCTCAAGGCCGGCGACGACCCCAAGAAGCGCAAGAAGATCGTCCGCAAGAGCGCACCGTCCGGCTCCGTCAACTGGACCGACGCGACCTTCGAGCGCCTGCGCGACGCCGAGCCCGAGGCCCTCGTGAGCCGCTTCCACGTCACCCACGCGATGGTGCTCAACATCCTGTCGCGCGGGATCCCGAACCCGTGGCTCGACCGCGAGGCGGAGGACCCGGTGCTCGCGATGCGCGACCTGCTGAACGCGGTTCATGAGACGGAGGCTCAGCGGTCCGCGCACGTGAGGCAGGCGCTGAGGATCTACCGCTCGCTGCGGATCGCGGGCGTCGTGGAGAAGGTGCGGGTCCCGGACCCGTCGCACCCGCGCGGCTTCCGCCCCTCCGTGAGGCTCACGGTCGATGTGCCGAAGGGCTTCGCCCTCAACCAGCCGCTCTCTCCCTTCGCGCTCGCCGCGATGGACCTCATCAACGTCGAGGCTCCGGATCATGCGCTCGACGTCGTCTCGGTCATCGAGTCCACGCTGTCCGACCCGCGGCAGCTGCTCATCGCGCAGCAGAACGCCGCGCGCGGCGAGGCCGTCGCCGCGATGAAGGCCGACGGGATCGAGTACGAGGAGCGCATGGAGCTGCTCGAGGACGTGACGTGGCCCAAGCCGCTCGCCGACCTGCTCGAGCCCGCGTTCGTCACGTTCCGCCGCTCCAACCCGTGGATCCTCGACGCCGAGCTGTCGCCCAAGTCGATCGTGCGCGACATGCTCGAGAAGGCGATGTCGTTCGGCGACCTCATCTCCGCCTATGGACTCGAGCGCACCGAGGGCGTCGTGCTGCGCTATCTGGCCGAGGCCTACCGGGCGATGCGCCAGACCGTGCCCGAGGAGCATCGGACCGAGGACGTCGTCGCGATCACGGAGTGGCTCGGCGGGATCGTGCGGTCGACGGACTCGTCGCTGCTCGACGAGTGGGAGCGCCTCATGAACCCCGACGCCGTGATCGCGGACGATGCGGACCCCGCGTCGGTCCCCGCGCTCGGGTCGGACTCGGGGCCGGCCAGGCCGATGTCCGGCAACCCGCGCGTGCTGCGTCGACTGGTGCGCAACGCGATGTTCCGACGGGTCGAGCTCGCGGCGCGCGAGGACTACACGGCGCTCGGCGCGCTTGACGGCGCCTCCGGCTGGAAGGCGGAGACCTGGCGCGATGCGCTCGATCCGCTGTTCGAGGACCAGGGGGACGATGCGATCGGCATCGGACCGAACGCGCGGGCTGCGGCGCTGCTCACCTTCGTGGAGCCGGGCGGGGATCACTCGGAGGGCCGCGCGGCGGCCGCGCTCGCGGCGACTCCGGACGCAACCCTGCCCGACGGCACGTGGCTCGTGCGGCAGGTGCTCGACGACCCCGCGGGCGACCACGACTGGGCGATCACCGCGGCCGTCGACCTCGACGCGTCGGACGAGGCGGGCGCGCCGGTGCTGCGGCTGCTGCACGTGGGGCCGCAGTAGCCCCACCCCATCCCCGACCCATCCGGGTAAGTCAGTGTCGGTTCTCGGAGTCCGCTGCATCTGACAGGTGACTCAGTGTCGCTCCGGCCCGACTCAGGCCGGCTTGACCGCCCCTCTCGCCCCGGTCCTGCCCTAGGGTGAGCGGCAAGGGCAACGGGGGAAGCATGCACATGGAGATCGTCGGCAGCATCGGCACGCTGGGCCTGTCCCCGTGGTGGTTCGCCGCAGCGCTCGCGATGGCACTCGTCATCGCAGACATCGTGCGCAGCGAGGTCAAGGTGGTCCCGAAGCCGGTCTGGATCGCCGCGACGATCCTCCTCTTCCCCCTCGGGCCGCTGCTCTACCTGCTGTGGGGGCGAGTGGGCCGACCCGCCGAGGGCTAAGGTCGAGGTAGACCCCCGGAAGGAGCCCTCATGGCGGAGCCGAACGGCAGCGCGCGACTCGCGGTCCTGATCGACGCGGACAACGCGGGAGCCAAGCACCTCGAGCGCCTGCTCGCGGAGATCGCGAAGTACGGCACGGCCGGAGTGCGCCGCGCCTACGGCGACTGGACCTCGACGCAGCTCGGCTCGTGGAAGTCGGTGCTGCTCGAGCACTCCGTCCAGCCGATCCAGCAGTTCAGCTACACGACCGGGAAGAACGCGACCGACAGCGCCCTCATCATCGACGCGATGGACCTGCTCCACTCGGGCAACGTCGACGGGTTCTGCATCGTCTCGAGCGACAGCGACTTCACCCGCCTCGCCGCACGCATCCGCGAGCAGGGCCTGACGGTCTACGGCTTCGGCGAGCGCAAGACGCCCAAGCCGTTCGTCGCCGCGTGCGACACCTTCATCTACGTCGAGAACCTCGAGACGCCCGCAGCCCCGCCCAAGGAGAGCGCCTCTTCGTCCCTCAAGAAAGACCAGAAACTCACCAAGCTTCTCTCCGAGGCGGTCGACACCGCGTCAGGTGACGACGGCTGGGCCCACCTCGGCGCCGTTGGCAGCAACCTGTCCCGCCTCGCCTCTGACTTCGACTCGCGCACGTGGGGCTACCCGAAACTGAGCGACCTCATGAAGGCGCATCCTGACTACCGCACCGAGCAACGTTCGGCGAGTGAGGGCAAGGCCGTCAACATCTACGTGCGCCACAAGTAGCGGAGCGGACGGGCCGCACGCCCTCGCCGCGCGCCGCGCATCCCCACTCGAGTCGCGCCATCACTTGGGCGCGCAGAGGCTTCTTCACACCCTGACGCCCCCTTAGCCAAAGATCAGGGCTCTCCCCGATAGGCCTGGCGATCGCCCCGGGCTACGTTTTTAGTACGGCGTACGAAACGACCTGAAGGGCCGGCCGCCGCTCACGAGAGGACCGCCATCATGCTCGACTCGATCCGCACCACCCGTCCGATGACCATCAGGACCGTCATCCCGTTCTTCTCGATGGCCTTCGGGCTGTCGTGGGGCCTCGCAGCACTCGCCATCATCTTCGCCGACCAGCTCGAACCGCTGCTCGGCCCGATCGGCCTCACCAATCCCCTGTTCTTCATCGCGGTCTACGCGCCCGCCTTCTCAGGCGTAGGCCTCGTGATCCGGCACTACGGCCTCAAGGGGCTCGTGAGCTACCTGCGCCGGCTGACCCTGTGGCGCATGCCGCTCGGGTGGGCGGCCTACGTCGCGCTCGGCGTCCCCGTGGCCTTCTACGTCGGCGCGTGGATCAAGGGCAGCGACCTGAGCTTCCCGTTCGAACCCTGGTACGGAGTCATCCCCGCACTGCTGCTCATGGCGGTGCTCGGCCCGATCGAGGAGCTCGGCTGGCGCGGCGTCGCGCTGCCGCTGCTGCAGCGCAGGTTCCGCCCGATCGTCGCCGACCTCATCCTTTCCAGCCTGTGGGCGATCTGGCACGTGCCCGCGTTCCTGCTGAGCGGCACGCCTCAGAGCGAGTGGTCTTTCCCGGCCTTCTTCATCGGGGTCGTGTCGATCTCCTTCATCCTCACACCGCTGTTCAATGCCGCGGGCGGAAGCATCCTGATCGCCGCGATCTACCACTTCCAGATGAACAACCCGATCTGGCCCGACGCGCAGCCCTACGACTCGCTGATCTTCGCCGGGATCGCTGTCGCGGCCGTCATCGTCAACCGGAAGGCGATGTTCTCGCGAGGCGCTGGCGTCACGTCGGTGCTCATGACGGAGGATGAGGACATGATTCGCACGTCCACGCACGAAGCCGCGAAGGCAGGCGCGACCGGCACGGAGCCCGTTCCTGCGGGACGCCCCGCATGACCCCTCGCAAGCCGAACACCCCGGTGCTGACCAGGGAGAGGATCGTGGACGCGGCGATCTCCCTGGTCGACCGGGACGGCCTCGCGTCGCTGTCGATGCGCGGCGTCGCACGAGACCTGGGCGTCGGCCCCATGACGCTCTACTATCACGTGCCCGACAAGGCGGCCCTCGAGGACCTGATCTTCGATGCCGTGATGGGTGAGGTCGACCTGTCGGGGGACGATCCCGAGCTCGACCTCGAGGAGCGCGCGGTCCGCATGGGCCGCGCGCTTCGCTCCGCGCTGCTGAGGCATCCGCACGCGGTCCCTCTCACGCTGAACCGGTCGGCGCGCACCCCCGGACAGCTGCGCCCGGTGGACGACATGCTTAGCCTGCTGTACCGCATGGGGCTCGCGCCGACCGACGCGATCGCCGCCGTGGACGTGATCGGCCAGTACACGTTCGGCACGACGCTCGCGTACGTCAACCACCTCGCCCAGGAGGAAAGGGGCCCCGACGTTCCCGAGACCGGGGGCGACACCGGCATCGTCCCCGAGGACTTCCCCCACCTCGCGAGGGCGATCGGCGAGGCCGAGTACCTCGGGTGGGAGGAGATGTACGACCGCGGGCTGAGAGCCCTCGTGCGAGGGCTCATCGTCGCGAAGGTCCGCTAGGCGGGAGCCCCACGCCTGCGCGCCCACCGCCGCACGAGCCACGCGCTCAGCGCGACGAGCGCCCAGCCCGCGAGGACGTCCAGCACCCAGTGGTTCGCGGTGAGGATGACGACGGCGGCCGTGGTCAGCGCGTAGGCAACGCCGACCAGGCGCACCCACAGACGGCGCGTGGCGGCGAAGGCGACCAGGCACACCCACAGCGACCAGCCCGCGTGCAGCGATGGGAAGGCCGCGAGCTCGTTCGTGCTCGCCGACAGCCCGTCCTCACCCGTCGCGCCGCGATCCCAGTAGCCGAAGTTCCCCGCGGACTCGAGCACGTCGACAAAGCCCGACATGAGCCGCGGCGGCGCGGTGGGCAGAAGCACGAAGAACGCGAGCGCGCTCATGGTCGTCGCCACGAGCACGGATAACAGCGGCCGATACAGCGCGGGCCGGCGCAGCCACAGGAACACGAGCGCGCCCGCCGTCACGACCCAGTGCAGGCTCGCGTACCAGAGCGAGGCGGCGACCATCAGCGTCGGATGCTGCGCGAACCACGCGTTCCACGAACGCTCGATGTTGATGCCGAACCAGCGCTCGACCATCTGGATGTCGTGCGCGACGACGCGCGCCGCCCCGAGGTCCCCTGTCGCGGCGAACCGCGCGAGCGAGTACACGGCGTAGAGCCCCAGGACGATCAGCAGCTCTCGCCACGGGCGGCGCGAGGCCGGGCGCGAGGAGGTCTCCGGCGCGGCGCCAGCGGGCGCAGTGTCGAGGTGCGCGGCGGCGACCGTCGTCGAGGCGGGCTCTGTCAACGCGGGTGGCCTCCAGAATCTGAACGACAAGTGAACGAGACAACGCTAATGCCTCAGGACGCACTCGGTGTCACGAATGAGCAGGCTGTGGAGTTCCCGCGGCTTCGGGACGCTGCGGGGGCGGCAAGTTCAGGGACGATGCGGGGGGGGGGCAGCTCAGAGACGAGACGGGGAGCGGATCAGGCGGGCGCCAGCGGGAAGTCGGCGCCCTCGGTGCGCTCCGACGCTGACGGCCTCGCCGAGCGCACGGCACCGACCCCGGCGGCGCTGACCAGCACGATCCCCATCGCGACACCCCACGTGAGCGTCTGATCCAGGAACACCAGGCCGGCGAGCGCGGCGACGGCCGGAGCGAGCGCCATGAGAACGCCGAAGGTCGCCGCCTTCATGTGCCGCAGCGCGGAGATCTCGATGCCGTACGGGATCGCCGAGGACAAGACCGCCACCGCGAACCCGAGCGCGAGGACCTGGGGCTGCAGCAGCGTCGTCCCGTTGATCGCGAGCGCCGCGGGCATGGTGAGCACCGCGCCGAGCGACATGGCGACGGCGAGCCCCGACACTCCGGGCAGGGCCGCCCCCGCCGACCGCGCCATGAGGATGTACACCGCCCACAGGACCGCGGCGGCGGCGGCGAACGCGACGCCGAGGAGGTCGAGGTCGTGCGCCGTCCCGCCGAGCAGCGCGACGCCGGCCGCGGCCGTGCCCGCCCACAGGAGTCCCTGGCGGCTGCGGCTCGCGACCACGCTCAGGACCAGCGGGCCCAGCACCTCGATCGTCACGGCGATGCCGAGCGGAATGCGATCGATGGCCAGGTAGAACACGACGTTCATCGCCGCGAGGGCGCCGCCGTAGCCGACCAGGACGCGCCAGTGCGCGAGGAGACCGCGGTTCAGGCTCCGCCAGGCGAGCGGGATCAGGACGACGGCCGAGAACAGCAGCCGCAGCGCCACCATGCCGACGGGCCCGGCGGTCGGGAAGACGAGCACCGCGACGGACGCGCCCGCCTCCTGGCACACGAGGCCGAGCAGCACGAGGAAGGGCGCGGCGGTGGCGGCTGCGGGACGGTTCGGCACGAGTCAATCGTGGCCGCCCGACGCCGACAGGCCAAGCACCGACTGGCACCTACTGCGGTTCCCGGCGCACCTCGAGCAGGGTCGCGCCGATGTCGCGCACCGCCGCAAGCACCGCGTGGAGGTGGCTCTGATCCGAAACCGCCCCGCTCAGCGTGGTGGTGCCGTCCGGCTCGCGGCGCAGATCGAGCCCCCCGAGCCGCCACGCCCAGTGGTCCCCCAGGTGGCCGTCGAGACGGATCGTGTAGACCGCCGTCGCCGTGGCGGTCATCGCGCCGCACCCACGGTCGCGCCAGTGCGCGGCACTGCCGCCCGGCGTCGCCGACGCGCGTTCCACCCGGGATACCGGATCACGACCTCAGCGACCACGAGGTTGACGAGCCAGCCCGCCGCGTACTCGAGGTCCGTCTGCAGCACCCCCTCGCCGATCAGCGCGGGTCCGACGCCCTGCGTGACGGCCTGGGTTCCGGCGCCGAGGCCGAGCGCGTAGGCGCGGATCATCCAGGCACGATGCGCGGTCACGTCGCGCCGCAGAATCGCCCGGACGCCGAGCACGAGCGCCGCGCCCATGGCCGCGCCGAACACCAGACGAACCACGTACAGCAGGTCGCCGGTACCGTCGGCCCTCTCGTAGGCGAGCGTGAGCCACAGGGCCGTGATGGCCGCGAGCAGACCGGCGCCTGCGACCACCCGGCCCGCCCGGCGGTGCCACGATCGACGACGCAGGGCCGGCACGAACTGCGCGGGTCCCAGCGCGGCGAAGATGAGCGAGGCGACGACATGGACCGCGATCGGACCGGGCACGGAGTCGAACCTCGCATCCGCCTCGATCAGCGCGGGTCCGCCCGAGAGCTGGAGGAGGCGCAGGACGCCGCCCGCGATCGGGACGAGCCCGAGCGCGAGAAGCGCCGCCGCAGTGCCTGCGCCGCGCCTGGTCTTCATGCCGCGACCTTCGCGTCCTCGGGCACGGAGGAACCGGCGGCGGAGGCGTCGTCGACCCCGGAGGCGCGCCACTGCGAGACGCCGAGCGCGATCAGCGCGAGGCCGATCGGCACCGCCATGGGCCGGTTGAAGGACTCGGGCAGCACCGCGAGAGCGCCCGTGCCAAGCACGCCGACTCCGAGAAGGATCGACGCCCAGCGCCACAGCACCCCGGTGCGCGTGAGGGCGATCGCGAAGACCAGGCCGCCCACGAGGTAGAGGATGCCTGAGACGGCGAGCCACGCCTCGAGTGCGCCGATGTCGGTCGCGGGGGCACCACCGCCGGCCGCGACCAGCACCTCGGTGACGTACTCGGGGTCGGACTCGGCGAGGGTGGGAAGCACCGCGAACGCGATCACCTCGGTCGCCATGAGGGTCATGTAGCCGAGCACGAAGACGAGGTATCCGACGAGCCCGAGCACCCCGAGCTCGCGGCGCTGGCGGGCGTAGAGGCCGCTCAGCCCGAGCACCGCGAGCACGCCCATCGCGGTCTTCGCGAGGCTGCGGATCGCCCAGTCGGCCGTCATCGTCGTCTCAGCCGTCATCGGCGGATGGTTGATCTGCACGGCGACGAAGATCGCGCCTGCGGCCGCGACCGCGACGCCTGCTGCCTTGTAGATCCCTGCGGCGGTGATCGCCATGATGCTCTCCGTGTCCTGGCCGGACCCTCGCCGACCACGCCACGACGGTAGGAGCGGACGTGGTGAGAGCGGATCACCACATGATGTGGTTCGCCTGGCGAGCGTGGGTCAGAGCAGGCTCAGCTCTCGCGCCCGGGTCACGGCCGCACGCCGGGAGGTCACCCCGAGCTTCGCGAAGACCGCCTTGGTGTGGGTGCGGAACGTGTTGATCGAGATGTAGAGCTCGCGCGCGATGTCGGGACCGGACAGGTCGGAGGCGAGAAGGCGGAGCACGTCGCGTTCGCGGTCGCTCAGGGGATCGACGAGCGGCCCAGCGACGCTCGCGTGCCCGCCGGGTGCGGCGACCTCCTCAGAGCGACCCTCACGGACCCGAAGGGATGTGGACCCGAGCAGGGAGAGCGCGTCGGCAAGCCCGCGACGGCGAGAGGTCTGCTCCAGCGCGTCGACGACCAGCCGCAGCCAGTGAGCGAGCGCCTCCGTCAGCCCGTCGCGGGCGATCGCGATCCGCGTCGCGGTCAGCGCCGCGTGCTCCTCGAGGTACGCAGGCACGGCCGCCTGCGCAACGAGCCGAGTGAGCGCCTCGGACGCACCGGACCGCTCCGCCCACGCAGCGGCCTCCGCCAGACGCCCCTCCTCGACGAGCAACCGGGCCCGCACCGAGCCGACGGGCTCCACATCGGGCAGGAACCCCGGCAGATACGCGTCGGACGCGAGCGCGAGCAGCTCGAGGGCCTCGTCGACGCGCCCCTGCACGCGCGCGAGGTCCGCGCGCACCGCGAGCGCCCGGCAGCGGTTCTCGGGCAGCGATGCGGAGTCCCCGAGGTCCGCGGCCGTGGCGAGGTGGGCCTCCGCGCCCGCCGCGTCCCCCTGCTCGAGCAGCATCTGCGCGAGACCGACGTGGAGATCGCCCAGGATCGAGGCTCCCGCCGGCGTGCGCTCGGCCTCCGCAAGCGCCTCCTCATACAGGCGCCGGGCGGCTTCGATGCGGCCGCGCGCGAGCTGCATGGTCGCGAGCACCGTGACGGAGCCGAGCGCGTTCGTGACGGAGCCGCCCGCGCGCAGGTCATCGATCGCGACCGCGAAGTCGAGGATCGCCGCGTCGATGTCGCCGGAGGCCCACTCCGCGGCCGCGAGCATGCCGCCGGCGGCGCCTCGCGCGTAGTGATTGTCGGCAGGCGTGAGCTCGAGCGCTCGACGCGCGTGCTCCGCGGTGCCGCCGACGTCGCCCGTGGCCTGCGCGATCACCGCGCGATAGCTCTCGAGGGTCGCGGGCAGCTCGCGCAGCTCCTCGGCGAGGTCGGCATCGGAGTCGGCGTCGGAGTCGGCGTCGGCGACCGCGGGGCCGGAAGTGGCAAGAGCGGACTCGGCCGCATGCACCCAGCCGGTCGCGCCCGGGATGTCCCCCTCGGCCATCCTGGCCCACGCCATGTAGGCGGCAAGCAGCGCGTGACCTCGTACCGCGCTCTCGGGCAGGGCGCCGAGCCACTCGCGGACCCTGTGGTCCTGGCGGGTCTTCTTGAGGTGCGGGAGCGCGCGCTGGAACAGCGCGGCGGCATGGTCGTGGGAACCGGCCGCGAGCGCGTGCGGGACCGCCTCGATCGGCAGCCCCTCCGCCTCATACCACCGCGCGGCGGCCTCGTGCAGGGGCGCGACCCGCTCGGGGCGGACAGCGCCGAGCTGCGCCAGCAGCGCGTCGGCGAAGAGCTGATGGAAGCGGAACCAGCGCCGTTCGTCGTCCAGGCCGATCAGGAAGAGGTTCTCGCGCTCGAGCCTCGCGAGCATCGCCTGACCGTCGTCCCTTCCCGTGACCGCGTCGCACAGCGGTCCCGACAACTCTCCCAGGATCGACGTGTCGAGCAGGAAGGCGCGTGAGTCCTCATCGAGATCGCGCAGCACCTCCTCGAGCAGATAGTCGAGGACGAACCTGCTCGAGCCCGCGAACGCCTCGACGAAGCGGGCCACCTCGTGGTCCCGCTTGCCGCGCGCGGTCAGCGCCGCGAGCTGCAGCCCCGCGGCCCACCCCTCCGTGCGGCCCTCGAGGGCCTCGACCGCGCTCGCGCCCAGCCCCAGCCCCATCACGTCGTTGAGGAAGACGGCCGCCTCCTCGGGAGTGAACTGCAGGTCCGCCGCGCGGATCTCGAGCAGCTCGCCGCGGGCCCGCCAGCGCGCGAGCGGGAAGGGCGGGTCGACGCGCGTCGTCATCGCGACGGTGACGTGCGGCGGGACGTTGTCGATCAGGAAGGTCACCACCTCGTGGACCGCAGGCGAGTCGACCGCGTGATAGTCGTCGAGCACCAGCGTCGTCGGCCCCGCGCCCTCCAGATCCTCGAGCAGGGCGGCGATCACGTCCTCGGCCGGCGTCTCGGGGTGCTCGAGCATCGTCCGAGCGCCCGTGCCTGCCAAGGGGATCGCCTTCTCCACCGCAGCGAGGAGGTGGGCGAGGAACTGCCCGGCGTCCGCGTCGGTGGCGTCGAGCGAGAGCCACGCGACGCATCGTCCCTGGTCCGAGGCGAGCGACTGGACCAGCAGCGTCGTCTTGCCGAATCCCGCAGGCGCCGCCACGAGCATGAGGCGGGGAGCGAAGGCAGGGTCGACGAGCTGCTCGGCGAGGCGCGGTCGCGGGACGAGGGGTCGCCGCGACACCGGTGCGGTGAGGCGGGTACCGGGAACGGCCATGGGCCCAGCGTAGGGGGCCGCGCCTCGGCTACACCTGGACGCGCACCCCCTTCTCGAACGATTCGATGATCGCGTCCGCGAGCCGCAGCGCGCGCAGACCCTCCCTCGCGTGGATCGGCGGCTCCTCCCCCGCGCGGAACGCGGCGAGGATCGCCTCGACGTGGCGGTCGAAGGTGTAGACGAACGTGCGGGCCTCGTCGTTGAAATAGCCCGGCTCCCACACCTGCCTGGCCTCGTCACCGACCTTCTGCAGCGTCACGCGCTTGACCGTGTCCTGGATCAGCGCGCGTCCTTCCGTGCCGTTGACCTCGATGTACTGGGTGTCGGGGTACGCGTACGAGGAGTCGTACGACCCGACGAGCGAGCCGACCGCCCCGCTCGCGAACTCGAGCGCGACGGCGAGCGTCGTGTAGAAGCCCGCGCGCGTGCTGTCCGTCGCCTGCGCCATGACGGAGCGGATCGGGCCGGCAAGGTGCTCGAGCATGTCGAGGCCGTGCACCTGCGTCTCCACGAGGTTGCCCCAGGGCTCCTCGCCGAAGTTCGGCTCGCCTCCGAAGCGCCACGTCGCGAAGACGATGTCCCCGAGCTCACCCGCGTCGATCGCGGCCTTGGCTCTCTGCACGGGCTCGGCATAGCGATGGTTGAGGTTGAAGGCGAGGAAGAGGTGCTTCTCCTCGGCGGCGGCGATGATCGCGTCGGCCTGCTCCCTGCGGAACACCAGGGGCTTCTCGAGCAACAACGGCACGCCGCGCCCGATGAGGTGCATCGTGGGCTCGAAGTGTGCCTCGTTGGGCAGCGCGAGCGTCACGATGTCGGGCCGCTCGACGTCGAGCATCGTGTCCAGATCCGTGTACGGGCGAGTGTTCCACTCTGCGGCCACCCGCTCGGTCTTGGCCGGCGTGCGCCCCACCATCGCGACGAGCTCGGTGTCGCGCCGCCTCGCGAAGATGCGCGCATGCTCGCCGCCCCACCAGCCCGTGCCGACCACCGCGACCCTCAGCCTGTCCTCCATGACGCTCCTTCATCGCAGCATCGTCCGTATGGCACCCAGCCTGCCCCTCGGCGCGCCTTCGCGAAAGCGGAGCGCCCGGTCCAAGCGCCCCGACTCGCCGTCTCAGCCGCGCGGGCGGTCGACGACGCGAGTCTCTCCCCGCACGGGGACGATGCTTCCCGCGGTGAGGGCAGCGAGGTCGGCCTCGAGGGTGGGGACGTCGGCCGGGGCGACGCGGACAGACAAGCGCGCCTCGGCGGCGTACTCGGGGTCGTCGAGGACCGCGGCGTGCGCATCGGCCCACTGGTGGAGGAAGGCGAGGACGCGGCCGGCGTCGGCGTGCGGCACGTCCGCGGTGACCTGGGTGAGGTGCACGCGCTCGACGACCGTCGCCGCGTCGAGCGTCTCGGAGACCGCGGAGCCGTACGCGCGCACCAGGCCGCCCGCACCCAGAAGAGTGCCGCCGAACCAGCGCGTGACTATCGCGACCAGGTCCGTCACGTGACGATGCCGCAGGACCTCGAGCATCGGCACGCCCGCGGTGCCGGCGGGCTCGCCGTCGTCGTTCGAGCGCTGGCGGTCGGCGTTCGGCCCGATGATGAGCGCGGTGCAGTGGTGGCGCGCGTCCCAGTGCTCCTTGCGGATCGCGGCGATGATCGCGTCGGCCTCCTCCATCGAGCGCACGGGCTCGAGGTGGGTGAGGAATACCGATCGCTTGACCTCGAGAGTGTGCTCGACCGGTGCCGCGATCGTGGACGGGAGCGGCGTGGAGGTCACCCACGCAGGGTAGCGCCGCCGGGGTCCGCGTCAGTCGCGGCGCGGCTCCTCGGGCGCCGGGGAGATCTCGCCGATCTCCTGCTCGAGCTGGTCGCGCGGAATCGCCTGGGTGAAGGCGCTCGCGCGCTCCTCGGCCTCCGGGGACCCATGGAACAGCCCGGTCTCGCCCGCGACCTCGGGCTTGAGCGACCGGCGCGTCGGGTTCGCCTTCTGCTCCGACAGCAGGATGCGCTGGGCGGGCGCGGCGTCCGGGAGCACGGACTGGATCCACAGCACCATCGCCTCGCGCACGAAGCAGCGCAGGTCGTACAGCGTCGGGGCGTCCTTGGCCGTGACGAGGATGCGGACCCGCACGTAGCCCCCGGTCGCCTCGGTCACCTGGAGCACGTTCGCGCGGCCGTCGTACAGCGGCGTCTGGGTGAGGACCGTCTCAAGGTGCTCGCGCATCTTCTGCGGGGAGACCCGCCAGTCGAGGTCGAACTCGACCGAGCCGAGCAGCTCCGAGCCCTGCCGCGTCCAGTTCTCGTACGGAGTCGTCGTGAAGTAGGTGCACGGCAGCACCAGGCGCCGGTCGTCCCACAGGTCGAGAACCACGTAGCTCAGCGTGATCTCGCCGACCCGGCCCCACTCGCCGCGGGCGACGATCACGTCGTCGACGCGCAGCGCATCGGAGAAGACGAGCTGCACGCCCGCGAACATGTTGCCGAGCACCGACTGCGCCGCGAGGCCCGCGACGATCGAGGCGATGCCCGCCGAGGCGAGCACGCTCGCCCCGACCGCGCGCACCTCGTCGAAGGTGAACAGGATGCCGCCCACCGCGATCACGACGATGAGCGCGATCGCGAGCCGCTTCACGATGAGCGTCTGCGTGCGCAGGCGCCGGGCGAGGCCGTTGTCCGGCACGTCGATCTTGCTGTAGCCGAGCGCGATGTCGGAGAAGAACTGCACGAGCGCGATCAGCAGCCACGCGACGATGACGACGGCCGCGATCGTGAAGATGCGTGTGAAGCCGTGCCACCAGTCGGCGCCGATGAGCGCCGCACGCAGCCCGATCCACAGGCCCAGCACGATCGCGAGCACCCGGAACGGGCGGCGCACCTGGGCCTTGAGGCCACGCGCCCACTCGCTGCGGCGCGCGATGAGCCTCATGAGGGCCTCGACCACGATCAGCGCGACGAGAGCCCCGCCGACGCTGATCCCCACAGCGATCAGTACCTGCAACCCGTCCTCAAGCATGCGTCTCCCTGCTGTCTTCGTGAGTCGTCATCGGGTCCAACCGCGGCCCGTGGCACGCCTATTCCTCAGAATGCGGCGCGCAGGCGCCGCGCAGTCTCCCGACGCGCCCAGCCGCGCCATACCGGGGCGCCCCGCCACACCGACTTGCCCAGCCACCCACGCCGACTCGAGAGGGACCTTCGTCCCTTGCGTCCGCGCGCCCGAGGCGTAGCACGGAAGGTATGGGTCGCGGCAAAGGCGCCGCGTCCCGGACGGTGTGGCACACACTTCCGGATGCCCCACCGCCCCCACGGGAGGAGAGGGGAAATGCAGAGGGGAACACTGGCGGTCGCGGCACTCGCGCTCGCCGCAATCGCGATCGCGGCGCCCGCGCAGGCCAAGAGCGACAAGGCGCAGGGACCGAAGGGAGGCGGGGAGGAGTACGTGAACAACCTCTCCGTGCCGACCGTCTTCATCGGCGGATCGTTCCGCACGCTCGAGACGCCTGGATACGACCTTCCGGGCGACTGCGGCCTGTCGCCGCAGGCTCCCGGCGATGACGGCATCGCGGCCGATGCCGACGGCGGGAGCGCCACGACCCTGTGGGAGCAGCAGACGCTCGCGCAGTGGATGGCCTCGTGCACGGTGGCCTCGGACGCGACCGTGACCTTCGACTGGGGCGACAACCTTGTCGGCACCACGGCGCTCAAGGCCGGCAAGCAGATCCGCGTCGAGGCGGGCCTGCTCGACTTCACCGACGGCACCGTGTCCGGCGCAGTCATGACCGGCTACGAGATGCAGTCGCTCAACGCGCCACTGCCGAGCCAGAAGAAGGGCACGGACCGCTTCCTCGGCTTCGGCACCGATGGCACCGCCTACGCGATCGACACGACGGACGGCACCGACAACGCCACAGCGATGCGCGTCTGGGCGCCAGGCGTGACACTCACGATCGCCCTGGTCGACGATTCTCACGAGAACGTCGCGACGCTGCTCGACCACGTGACGATGTCGGCGGAGCTCAACTCGATGGGCGCGATCGTCTACGGCTACAACTGGGGTCAGTACGAGGACCTGCCCGCGGTCGGCACCTACCGCCTGACGGTGACGCTGCCGACGACCGTGACGGCCGACGAGATCCTCGACCAGGTCGCCGACGACGAGCTCACGACCGAGTCCGAGCCCGGAGTGAACGACATGGAGATCAGCGAGGACGGGCACTCCGTGAGCATCTATCTCGCGGTGACACCAGGAGGGAAGAAGTCCTGACGACCCCGATCTCCGGGACGTGGCGACGCACTGCGGGCGGGCCTAGAGCCGAGACTCGAGCTCCGGCTCGCCCGTGGCGTCGTCCGCCGCGCTCGGCGCGAGCGCGAGCAGCACCAGCACGACGCCGATGAGCGCGAGGCCCACCCAGCCGAGCGTCCCGAGCCGCTCCCCCACCACGACGAAGGCGAGCACCGCGGCGACGGCTGGCTCAAGCAGCGTGATCGTCGTCGCCGTGGACGCGCCAACCGTCGCGAGCCCGAAACCGAACAGCACGTAGCCCGCGAACATCGGCACCAGCGCCATGTACGCCGCGACGGCGACGGCCTCGGGGGTCGCGACGAGGGGTGCGCCCGTCGCGAGCAGCACGGGCATGAGCAGCGCGCCACCCAGGCCGAACACGGCCCCCATCGACGCGCCGCGAGACGCGCCAGCCTGCATGAGCCGCCGCGCGGCCCACGAGTACGTCGCATAGGTTGCGCCCGCGACCAGGCCGAGCAGCACGCCCCACGCTGTCCCGCCGTCGGCACCCGCATGACCCGAGAGATCGGACGCGCTCAGCAGGGCCGCGCCGACGACGCCGAGCCCCGCGGCGACGGCCCACGTCCTGCTCAACCGCGTCCCGTCGACCACGCGCTCCAGGACGCCGGCGGCGAGCGGCGCCGACGCGAGCGACACCGTCGTCCCGATGGCCACGCCCGCGAGGTGCATCGACGAGTAGAACGCGAGCGGGTAGATCGCGACGGCCACGGCGCCGATCAGGACGATGCTCCACTCGGCCTTGAGGGTGCCGGCGTCCCGGCGCAGGGCCGGGATCGCGATGACCGCCTGCAGGACGCCACCGATGCCGAGCGCCGCGGCGCCGATCGCGAGCGGGCCCGCGTCGGGCGCGAAGGTCGCTGCGGTGCCCGTCGTGCCCCACAGGATCGACGTGAGAACAAGCGCGCCGACGGCTGCGAAGCGGCCGCTCACGCGCACCCACCCGATCCGAGCATCGTCCCCGTCCTGTTCCCGCGGCCACCCCAGCATCGTCCCTGGGTCCGAGCAGAAATCTACGCCTTCGGGGTGCCCCGGTTGGCGAGCTCGTCGGCCTTCTCGTTGCCGGGGTCGCCCGCGTGGCCCTTGACCCACACCCAGGTGATGTCGTGACGACCGAGCTGCTCGTCGAGCGCCTTCCACAGCTCCACGTTCTTCACGGGCTGCTTGTTCGAGGTCTTCCAGCCGTTGCGCTTCCAGCCCTTCATCCACGACTGGGCGCCGTTCTTCACGTACTGGGAGTCCACGTGGAGGGTGACGTCGCAGCGCCGGTTGAGGGTCTTGAGGCCCTCGATGACCGCCATGAGCTCCATGCGGTTGTTGGTCGTGACCTTCTCGCCGCCGAAGAGCTCCTTCTCGCGGCCCGCGGAGCGCATCAGCACGCCCCAGCCTCCGGGTCCGGGGTTGCCCTTGCATGCGCCGTCGGTCCACATGTCGACCTTGGTCAGAGTCTCGTCAGCCACCCGCATACGGTAGCCGGACTCGGCGGGCTCGGCGTCGCGCACGGCTCATGCGACGACCCTGCGCTCGAGACGCGACACAATGGACCCATGTCCCGCAAGCACGCCGCCGGCGGCAGCACGCCCGCGATCCACGCCCTGATCGAGGCGGGCGTCGCGCACGGCGTGCACGAGTACGAGCACGACCCCTCGACGGACCTCAGCTTCGGGATGGAGGCGGCGACCGCGCTCGGCATCGAGCCCGAGCAGGTCTTCAAGACGCTGTGCGCCGAGGTCGACGGCCACCTGACCGTCGGCATCGTCCCCGTGGACGGCCTGCTCGACCTCAAGGCGCTCGCCAAGGCGTTCGGCGCCAAGCGCGCCGAGATGGCCGACCCGAAGCACGCCGAGCGCGCCACGGGCTACGTCGTGGGCGGTATCTCGCCGCTCGGCCAGCGCCACGCGCATCCTACGGCGCTCGACGAGACCGCCGAGCTGTTCGACGTCATCTACGTCTCGGGAGGCCGACGCGGGATGGACATCTCGCTCGCCCCCGCCGATCTCATCCGGCTGACCGACGCGGTCGTGGCGGACATCGCGAAGGAGAACTGATGGAGCTCAACCCCCCGCTGGCCGACTGGGACCCCGCCGCCGCGATCGCCGAGGCCAAGGCGCGCATCCACGTCGCCGAGGCGTCGTGCGGGCGCGCGGGCGCGGGAGTACGGCTGCTGGTCGCGACCAAGACGTGGGACGCCGATGCGGCGCGCGCCGTGGTCGCCGCCGGGGGCACGCTCGTGGGCGAGTCGCGCATGCAGGAGCTCGCGGTGAAGGGCCCCGCGCTCGCGGAGACGGGCGCCGAGGTGCATGTGATCGGCCAGCTCCAGCGCAACAAGGCGGCGACTGCCGTGGACTTCGCGAGCTGCATCCAGACCGTGGACTCGCTGAGGCTCGCCGAGCGGCTGTCCCGGCTCGCGTCCGAGCGGGAGAAGGAGCTCTCAGTGATGATCCAGGTGAACGTCTCGGGCGAGGACTCGAAGGCAGGCGTCGACCCGGACGACGCGCTCGCGCTCGCCGCCGACGTGCAGGCGCTCCCCTCGCTCACGGTGACGGGCTTCATGACGATCGGCCTGAACTCCTCGGACGAGGGCGCGGTCCGCGCGGGCTACCGACGGCTGCGCGAGATCCGCGACACGGCGCTGATCGAGTCGGAGCGCGGAAAGTACTCCCTTCGCGACGCGTGGGAGCTGTCGATGGGGATGTCGGGCGACCTCGAGTGGGCGATCGCCGAGGGCGCGACGATGGTGCGCGTCGGCACCGCGATCATGGGCGCGCGTCCGGCTGTCTGAGACGCGGCGCAGCGCGCGTTCCCCGCGCGCCGGAGCCCGCTCTGGCGCACGAAGGTTCACGCGGTGAGGCAAGCCTCATCTGCCTAGCCGAACTGCCCCGCGCGGCCCTAGCCTGACGGCATGAGCAGCGACACGCATCGGCCGAACATCTTCGCGGGCCCCGACGAGGAGGCCATGTCGTCGCGCCTCAACTGGCTGCGTGCGGGCGTGCTGGGCGCGAACGACGGCATCGTCTCGATCGCCGCGCTGCTGGTCGGCGTCGCCGCGGCCACCACCGACCTGTCCATCATCATCCTCACCGCGATCGCGAGCGTCGTGGCCGGCGCCCTCTCGATGGGCGTCGGCGAGTTCGTCTCGGTCTCCGCCCAGCGCGACGCCGAGGAGGCGCTGCTCGACCGCGAGCGCATCTGGCAGAAGGCGCGCCCCAAGTGGGAGCTCGAGCAGCTCGTGCGGCTCCACATGGACACCGGCATGAGCGAGGCCACCGCGCGCGCCGCGGCCCAGGAGCAGATGGAGAAGGACCCGCTCAACGTGCACGCGCGCATGCACCTGGGGATCGACCCCGACGACCTCACGAACCCGTGGGCCGCGGGCTTCGCCTCGATCATCGCCTTCACGGTCGGCGGCCTCACCCCGCTGCTCACGACGACGCTTCCGCCCGCGGGCTGGCGCATCCCCCTGACGTTCGTGCTCGTCGCGATCGCGCTCGGCATCACGGGCTACATCTCCGCGGTCATCGCGAAGTCGCCGGCCCGCAAGGCGGTCCTGCGCAACGTCCTGGGCGGTTCGCTCGCGATGGCGATCACCTTCGGGGTCGGCTCCCTGGTCGGCGTCGCCGTCTAGGCGGGCTGGTCCCACGTCGTCCGCTACGGGACCAGGTGGATCCACTCCTCGGTGCCGAACTTCGACTCGACGAGTCGCTCGGCCTGCCGCACCTCGTCGGGTGAGACCGCGCCGGCCTGGGTCGAGAAGCGGCCCGCGAAGTGTGCGAGGAACGCGTCGATCACGTCGCCCCGCGCCATCCCCGTCTGGCTGCGCACGGGGTCCACGCGCTTGTTCGCGCTCTTCGTGCCCTTGTCCGAGAGCTTCTCGCGGCCGATGCGCAGCACGTCGAGCATCGCGTCGGCGTCGATGTCGTAGGCCATCGTCACGTGGTGAAGGACGGCCCCCGCGGCGTAGCGCTTCTGCGCCGCGCCCGCGATCTTGCCCGCGGGGGACGCGATGTCGTTGAGCGGCACGTACGTCGCCTCGACACCCACGTCGCGCAGAGCGCCCAGGACCCAGTCGTCCAGGAACGCGTACGACTGCTCGAAGCTGAGGCCCTCGACCAGGGACGACGGGACAGACAGCGAGTAGGTGATCGTGTTGCCCGGCTGGATGAACATCGCGCCGCCGCCGGACACGCGGCGGGTCACCGTGATGCCGTGACGCTCCGCGCCCTCGGGGTCCACCTCGTTGCGCAGCGACTGGAAGGAGCCGATCACGACGGTCGGCCTCTCCCACTCCCAGACGCGCAGCGTGGGGCCGCGGCGACCTGCGGCGACCTCCTGCGTGAGCACCTCGTCGAGCGCCATCTGCACGTGCGGCGCACGCGGCTCGTCGTGGATGACGTCGAACGTGTGGTCATGCCAGCTCGTCGCATGACCGAGCGCGCGACGCACCGCGATCGCGACCGACTCGGGGGTGAAGCCGATCATGGTGGCACCCGCGGCGGCGCGTTCGACCGCCTCCGCAAGGGGGCCGACCGGCGTCGAGGCCGGCAGCCCGGTGAGAGCCCTGTTGATCTCGAGGATGGTCTCTGCGGGCTCCATGAAGAAGTCACCCGAGATGACGACGCTGCTCAGCCGAGGGTGGTCGCTGTCGGTGGTCGTGTCGGTGGTCGTCTCGACGTCCGCGACGACGAGCTTGCCGCCGGGAACCTTGTACTCGCCATGCATGTGTCCATCCTGCCCTGTCGCGGCGGCTTCGCTCACCTCGGCGCGTGCGTTCGAGGCCGCGTGACGCTCTCCTCCCGGCATCATGTGCCTCGTGCCCTGGCGTGCGCGGTCCGTCACATCCTCGGGCACTCCCCTGGACACCCTGGCCAGCGCGGCTAGCATGACCGCATGGCGTCTTCCGCTGAGGGCGGGGCCAACGGCCCCAGCGTGGAGGATCTGCGCCGGCTGGAGACTACCGTCTCCTCCGAGGTGCCGATCCGCACCGGGTCGCGCCGCGGCGACCTTCCCGCCTGGCTGCTGGTGGCTCTCGGAGTCGTCGCCGTCGCCACCGTGAACGTCCTGCTTCCACGGGGATACGACGTCAGCTCGCTCTATGCGATCGTCGTGCTCGCCTCGGGATTCACCCGGGACAGGCGCTACGTGATCGGGACGGCGCTGACGACAGGCACGATCGTCGCCGTCGTCACGATCGCCAAGGTCCCGGGCGCCCAGGACGACCTTGGCCCGATGCTATTCTCCCACATCACCGCGATCGGCCTGATCGCCGCGAGCTGCATGGCGGTGCTGATCGCGCTGAACCGCACCGCACGGGCGCGCCGCCTCGAGGCGGACCTGAGGGTCGCGGAGTCCTCGCGCGCGCAGACCACCAAGATGATCGCGGCGGCGTCGGAGATCGCGCCGATCGGCACGTGGTACTTCGACCCGGAGCAGCAGGCGGTGATCTGGGGCCCGCGCGCCGCGGCGATCATCGAGGTCGAGCCCGACACGCCGATCGACGTCGGGCAGGCGATCCACTTCCTCGCCCCCCACGATCAGGAGCGGTTCCTCGGCTCGTTCCTCCACGCGTTCCAGACCCGCTCGCCCTTCCGCTCGGAGTTCGACGCTGTGACCGCGAGCGGCGCCCGCAAGCATCTGCTCATCATGGGAGACCCCGTCTCGACGGACGAGCAGGGCAGGATGATGGTGCACGGCTCGATGCAGGACATCACCCGCTGGGCCGAGGCCGAGTCCGCCGCCGAGGAGGAGGCCCGCCGCTTCGCGTCGTTCGCGGAATCGCTCCCCTTCGCCGTCTGGGGCGCAGACGCCCAGGGCAGCATCAACTTCGCGAACAGCGTGCTGCACGACTTCTGGGGACGCGGCAACGACCCCGCGCAGCCCGACGCCTGGCCCGACCTGATCCATCCCGATGACGTGGACGATTCCGTCGCCGGTTGGGCCTCCGCGGTTCAGACCGGCGAGGCGTTCGAGAATGAGATTCGGATGCGCGCGACGGACGGGCACTACGAGTGGTTCCACGTGAGCGCGACCGCCGAGCGCGACGACGACGGCAACGTCGTGCGGTGGTGGGGTGCGACCGTCAACGTCGACTCCGCGGTGAGGCTCAAGCAGCACGCGGAGGACCTCGCGGCCGAGGTCGCCACGATCCTCGAGTCCACCACCGACGGGGTCTACGCGGTCGACCACGACTGGCGGATCGCGTACTCCAACTCGTCGGCCCGCGCCGAGATCGGGCGCCTCTCCGATGACCTGGTCGGCGAGAAGCTGTGGGATGTGTTCCCCTTCACACCCGATCCCCAGGCGATGGAGGGGCTTCAGATCGCGATGGCGACCGGGACGCCCCACACCTTCACCTACTTCAGCAAGGGGCTGAAGAAGTGGTTCACGGTGACCGCCACCCCCACGCCCCGCGGCCTGTCGGTGTTCCACCGCGACGTGACCGAGGTACGCCGGCTGTCGGAGCAGCTCGCACAGGCCCAACGGCTCGAGTCGGTCGGCCGCCTCACCGGCGGGATCGCGCACGACTTCAACAACGTGCTCACGGTGGTGCTCGGAGGCGCGGAAGCGGTCGCCGAGGACCCGCAGGTGGGCCACGAGGCCCGCGAGATGGCCGAGCTCGTGGTCGAGTCCGCCAAGCGCGGGGCCGACCTGACCTCGCGGCTCCTCGCCTTCGCGCGCAAGCAGCCCCTCGAGCCGCACGCCGTGGACCTCGCGGACTGCCTCGACACTCTCGCGCCCATGCTCAAGCGGACCGTGGGCGAGCGGGTCGATCTCGCTGTCTCCCCCGATCTCGACCTGCCGGCCGTCATGCTCGACGTGGGCCAGTTCGAGAACGCGCTGATCAACCTCGTGCTCAACGCGCGGGACTCGATGCCCGACGGCGGCAAGGTCGCGATCGGCGCGACCGAGACCGTCCTCGACGACGACTACGCGGAGAGCCACGCGGACGTGCGTCCGGGCCGCTACGTGCTCGTCGACGTCTCCGACTCGGGGGAAGGGATCGACCCCGAGGACGTCGACCGGCTGTTCGAGCCGTTCTTCACGACCAAGGCGAAGGGCAAGGGCTCGGGCCTCGGCCTCGCGATGGTGTGGGGCTTCGTCAAGCAGACGGGCGGGCACATCGCCGTCTACTCCGAGCCGGGCGTCGGCACGACGTTCAAGCTCTATCTCCCGCTGTCCCGCACCGACGCCGCGACTCGCGCGCCGCATGAGCTGCCGCCGATCCGTCCCATCCGCCCAGGGGTGATCCTGCTCGCCGAGGACGACGACCTCGTGCGCGCGTTCGCGAGCGAGCGGCTCCGCGGGCTCGGCCATACGGTCCACGCCGCGGCCTCCGGACCGGAGGCGCTCGCTCTGATGGAGACTCTCGACCAGGTCGATCTGCTGTTCACCGACGTGATCATGCCCGACGGGATGACGGGCAGGGATCTCGCAGACGAGGTGCACCAGCGTCGTCCCGAGGTTCCCGTCCTGTTCACCTCCGGGTACACCGAGAACGTCGTCCTGCATGACGGCCGCCTCGACGAGGGCGTGCTGCTGCTGTCGAAGCCCTACACGGCGCAGCAGCTCACCGAGCGCGTCTCCGAGGCGATGGAGCGCACGTCGTTCGAGCGCTAGCCACAAGCGGACCGTCACCGCCCCGGGCGGAACACCCCTTCTGCCGCCCCGCGAGGTTGCGCCGCAGCATCAGGGAGTCGGCGCGACCTCGAGCGTCGCGAGCCCGTAGTAGAACGCGTCGGTGAGCGCCTCCCACGACGCCTCGATGACGTTCGGCCCGACGCCGACCGTGACCCACGAGCGACCCGTCTCGGTGTCGATCGTCGTCACGAGCACGCGCGTGATCGCGTCGGTGCCGTGGCTCGCGTCCATGATGCGCACCTTGAAGTCGGTGAGCTCGAACCGCGCGATCTCGGGATACACCTTCGCGAGCGCGGTGCGCAAGGCGTGGTCGAGCGCGTTGACCGGGCCGTTGCCCTCGCCCACGACCAGGTGGCGGTCGCCGCCTGCCCTGAGCTTGAGCACGGCCTCGGCCCCCGCCTCGGTCGGGTCCCCCGGATCGGAGGACACCCGCACGCGCCACTCCTCGACGGACCAGTAGCGGTCGAGCGTGCCGAGCTCGGACCTGAGCAGCAGGTCGAACGAGGCGTCGGCGGCGTCGTACGTGTATCCGGCCGCCTCGGCGTGCTTGACGCGCTCGGTGACGCGCCGGAGCAGGTCGCTCTGGCCCGACAGGTCGTAGCCGAGCTCCTTGCCCTTGAGCTCGATCGACGCCCTTCCCGCCATCTCCGAGACGAGCATCCTCATGTCGTTGCCCACGTGCGCGGGATCGGTGTGCTGATACAGGTCGGGGTCCACCTTGATCGCCGAGGCGTGCAGCCCCGCCTTATGGGCGAATGCAGAGGCGCCGACGTACGGCTGCCGTGCGAACGGAGCGATGTTGGTGACCTCCGCGATCGCGTGGGCGATGCGGGTGGACTCGGCGAGTGAGCCGGGCGCGAGCGCGGTCGCGCCCCGCTTGAGCTCGAGGTTCGCCGCGACGGCGATGAGGTCGGCGTTGCCGGTGCGCTCGCCATAGCCGTTCACGCAGCCCTGCACGTGCGTGGCACCCGCGTCGACCGCGGCGAGCGAGTTCGCTACCGCGCAGCCGGAGTCGTTGTGGGCGTGGATGCCGAGCGCGGCGGTGGTCCGAGCGCGGATGTCGGTGACGATGCGGGTGATGTCGTCGGGAAGCATCCCTCCGTTGGTGTCACACAGCACCAGGGACGATGCGCCCGCGGCCTCGGCCGCCAGGAGGCACCTCAGGGAGTAGTCGGCGTCGAAGCGGTAGCCGTCGAAGAAGTGCTCGGCGTCCAGGACCACGCGACGGCCCTCGTCGACGAGGAACGCGACGGTCTCCTCGATCATGCGCAGATTCTCGTCGGGGCTCACCCGGAGCGCCCGCTCGGCGTGACGGATGTCCGTCTTGGCGACCAGGGTGACGATAGGCGCCTCGGAGTCGAGCAGCGCGCGGACCTGCGGGTCCGCCGCGGCGGTCGATCCCGCGCGGCGCGTCATCCCGAAGGCGGCGAACTTGGCATTCGTGAAGCTGAGCTCCTTCGCGACCAGCTGGAAGAACTCGGTGTCCTTGGGCACGGCGCCAGGCCAGCCGCCCTCGATCACGCCGACTCCCAGCTGGTCCAGCAGCGGGGCGATGGTCATCTTGTCCGCGACGGACAGGTTCATGCCCTCCTGCTGAGCGCCATCGCGCAGGGTGGTGTCGTAGACCTCGACGGTGAGATCCGTCATCTTGTCGCTCCTCGGCTCGTGCCGCCGGCTCATCTCCCCAACAAAAAAGCCCCCCTGGGTGCGGGAGGCTGCGCGTCGGGAGTGATTCGCCGACGCGCTACGGAATGATGATCGCGGTGTGCATCGACGTCAGTATGGCACACGTCCTCCGTCCCGCACCGTGCGACGACGCGCGTCGCGGCGGCATCGTCCCTGGAGCACCGTGGTGTCGCAGGCGGCCTCAGCGGCGCGGAGAAGGCGCCGCCCAGTGACATTTCACACATGCACGACTCGCGCACCCGACGCTAGGCTCATCGCTACGGGGCCGTGCCGCTCACGCCCCCGGGTTCTGAGGGGGAGCCGCATGCGGGAGCGAACGCAAGCGAGACGATCGATCGCGGTGGATGTCGCCACCGTGTCCGTCGGCCTGCTCGCGGTCTTCGTCACCGATCTGCTGGTGGAGGTGCCGATCGGCGTCGCCGCCGGCTACGCCCTCTTCGTCCTCATCGCGATGCTCGCCGAGCGCACCCGGCTGATCCTGATCGTCGCAGGCGTCGCCATCGCAGCCATCGTGATCGCGGGGCTCACCGACCCGCCTCGCGCGGACTTCCACTACGAGACCGCGGATCTCACCTTCAACCGTGCGATGCAGGTGGGCGGCATCATCCTCGTCGCCGTCCTCGCGGTGCTCGGGGTGCGGCGCCGCGAGCGGCTCGCCGCGGCGGAGCGCGAGCTCTCGACCTCGGTCCAGGAGCTCGAGGACACGACCGAGGAGCTGCGCGCCGAGCAGGAGCGGATCATCGCGCTCGCGGAGGCCATGCCCGTCCCCGTGTGGCTGACGGACGAGCGGGGCGTCATCACGTACACCTCCCAGGGCACCCGCGACTTCCTTGGCCGGGACCTCGATGACCGGGACAGTTGGCTCGAGGTGATCCATCCCGACGACCGCGAGCACGCCCTGGAGGTCATCCTGCCGGCGCTCGCGACGAAGCAGCGCTACCAGGTGGAGATGAGGGTCCTCAGGCACGACGGCATCTACCGCGCGCAGACGGTGCGCGCGATACCGATCGAGCCGACGATCGCTGCGTCGGCAGGAGAGCCGATGCAGTGGTGGGCGACGGCGTCGGATGTCCAGGCGCTTCATCAGAGTCAGCGCGAGGCCGCAGCGCTTGCGCACAGGCTCGAGGAGACGCTCGACTCGATCACGGACGGCGTCATCACGTATACCGAGGACCTGCGCTTCTCCTACCTGAACCCCGCTGCCGACCAGATGTTCCTCCGGGAGCCAGGAGAGCTGCTTGGCCGACACATCTGGGAGGCCTATCCGCACCTCGAGGACTCGCCGCTGGCGCAGGCGTTCGAAGCCGTGCACGCCACGGGACGCACGGTCCACTACACGCACTACGCCACGACCCTCGACAAGTGGTTCGAGATGACGATCTCGGCCCAGGCGAGCGGCTTCACCGTCTACGTCAAGGACGTCACGGAGCTGCGGGACCTCAACAGGAGGCTCGAGCGCGCGAACCGCATGGAGTCCGTCGGAAGCCTCACGGGCGGCATCGCCCACGACTTCAACAACCTGCTCACGGTGATCTCGGGCGGAGCGGAGGCGCTCTCCTACGCAGACCTCACGCCGGACGATGAATCGATGCGCTCCATGATCGCCGAGGCCGCCGACCGCGGCTCGAGCCTCATCGGCGCGCTGCTCGCCTTCGCACGCCGACAGACCCTGAGCCCCGAGCCCACGTCGATCGGCGATGCAGTGTCCGCGCTCGCGCCGCTGCTCGAGCGGACGCTCGGAGGGGCAGTCGAGGTGACGTACGACCTCGAGGAGGACCTTCCTCCCGTCATGGTCGACCGCGGCAAGCTCGACAACAGCCTCCTCAACCTCGCCATCAACGCGCGAGACGCGATGCCCGCAGGCGGGACCGTGGTCCTCGAAGCGAGCCTCCACCGTCATCTCGTCCCTGCGGCGACCTCCGCTCTCGAGCTTCCGCCGGGAGACTACGTCCGCCTCGCGGTGCGCGACTCGGGCACGGGAATCGAGCCCGAGGCCCTTCCCCGGCTCTTCGAGCCCTTCTACACGACCAAGCCGCTCGGCAGCGGCTCAGGACTGGGGCTCGCGATGGTCTGGGGATTCGCGAACCAATCGGGGGGCACGCTCAACGTGGCTTCCGAGGTGGGCGCCGGCTCGGTGTTCGCGATCTACCTGCCGGTCACGGAGCTCGCGGTGGAGACGCGGGAGACCGAGGCTCCGACGATTCCCGCGACAGGCACGGGAACCGTGCTGCTCGTCGAGGACGACCCGCTCGTGCGGGGCTACACCGCACGCCGCTTGGCGGAGCTCGGGTACAGCGTGCTCGAGGCTTCGGACGGCAAGGCCGCGCTCGACGAGCTCGGCGGCGCCCAGCGGATCGATCTCCTGCTCACGGACATCATCATGCCTGGTGGGATGTCGGGGACCGATCTTGCGCGTGCCGCCAGGGAGGCCCGTCCCGGCCTGCCTGTACTGTGCGTATCGGGATACACCGAGCAGGTGCTCGCGGCCGACGGTCGGCTCGATCCGGAAGCGGAGCTCCTCACCAAGCCGTACACGGTCCACGAGCTCGCGACGCGGGTCTCGCGGCTCGTGTCTGAGGGAAGGAGCGCCGACGCATGACCGACGCGACACAGGGCCTTCGCGTTCTGATCGTGGACGACGACGACCTCGTCGGCCGCATGGCACGGGCGATGGTGACGGCGACCGGCGCCGAGGCGCGGCTCGAGTCGAGCGTCGACTCGTTCCTCACAGCGCACGACGCCTGGCTTCCCACTCACGTGATGGTCGACCTGGTGCTCGGCCAGGACGATGGCCTGATGGTGCTCGAGGAGCTCGCGAAGCGCGGCAGCGGCGCGGCGGTGATCGTCTCGAGCGGCCAGGACACGCGCGTGCTCGAGTCGGCGCTCCGCTATGCCAAGGCGCACGGGCTCGCGATCGCGGGAGCGCTCGGGAAGCCGTACTCGCGAGCGCGGCTGACCGAGATCCTCGAGGCACAGGCCGAGCAGGAGACCCCAAGGCCGCCAGCGCCCGCACCGAACACCACCGGCGACGCGCCGGTCATCACCGCGGACTCCCTGCGCGAGGCACTCGGCGCAGGTCAGATCACGGTCGCGCTCCAACCCAAGGTGTCGTGCACGAGCGGGAAGGTGGTCGGCTACGAAGCCCTCGCCCGATGCGTGACGCCCGAGGGACGCCTGATCCCTCCTGGAGTCTTCGTGCCCGTGGCCGAGGCGAACGGCCTCGCCTCGGACCTCACGAACTCGGTCATGACGAGCGCCCTCCAGTGGTTCGCGGCGTCGGATCTCCCGACACATCAGACGATCTCGATCAACATCTCCGCGTCGGAGGTCGGCGAGAGCCGACTGGACCAGCGCCTGATGGGGCTCGCGCACTCGTGTGGCGTCGACCCCTCGAGGGTGATCGTCGAGGTCACCGAGACGGCCGCGATGTCCGATCCCGTGACCTCTCTGAAGCGCCTCACGCGACTGCGCCTCGAGGGCTTCCAGGTCTCACTCGACGACTTCGGCACCGGCTACTCCTCGATGCTCGAGCTCGCGAGGCTCCCGTTCTCCGAGCTCAAGGTCGACAGGAGCTTCGTCGCGACCGCCACCACCTCGGAGGAGTCCCGCACCGTCGTGAGGTCGATCATCGACCTCGGCCACGCGCTCGGGATGACGTGCACCGCCGAGGGCGTCGAGAGCGGCGCCGACCTGGACCTGCTGGTCTCGATGGGCTGCGACAACCTGCAGGGCTTCTACCTGGGCCGTCCCATGTGGCCCGAGGACCTCGCGAGGTGGTCGCCGCCCGAGCACCTCTTCGCGGCGCAGACGGACTGACGCGGGGTCCGGTCCGCCGCACGCGAGACGTCGGCGGCCGAGCAGTGCCGCTGCCGACCCGCGGGTCGGCAGCGTCGACTCAGAGTCGAGAGGTCAGCGACCGGCCTCGTAGTCGAGCATCAGGTCGATGCGGCGCTGGTGGCGCTCGTCGCCGCTGAAGGGCTCCGCAACGAAGGCGTCGGCGATCGCCGTAGCCTCCTCGAGCGAGTGCATGCGCGCGCCGATCGACCCGATCTGCGCGTCGTTGTGCTGGCGCGCGAGCCTCGCGGTCTCCTCGGACCAGATGAGCGCCGCGCGGATGCCCTTGACGCGGTTGGCCGCGAGCTGCTCGCCGTTGCCCGAGCCACCGATGACGATGCCGAGATCCCCCGGTGTCGCCACCACGGCCTCGGCCGCGTCGATGCAGAACGGCGGGTAATCGTCGAGCGCGTCGTACTCGAACGCGCCGTGGTCGACGACCTCGACCCCGGCGTCGGTGAAGTGGGCGATCAGGTGCTGCTTGAGCTCGAACCCGGCGTGGTCGGCGGCGATGTGGAGGCGCATGCCGCCATCATGCCACCCGACGGCCGCTCTCCCGCGCGCGCGGCGCCCTGGCGCGCGCCGTATCGTCCTTGGGTCCGTCCCTCTTCCCCGCAGACGCACGCGCGGGCCCGCCCATGTGCCGCATCGTCCGTGTGCCACGCCCACAGCGAAACCACCCGCCGCGCGTCGGACCCTCGCCCTAGGGTGTGTGGCATGACGAAGCGCTCAGGGATCGATACCGACGAGTTCTCCAGAGAGGTCCGCCCGCAGGACGACTTCTTCCGCCACGTGAACGGGATCTGGGAGACCGAGCACGTCATCCCCGACGACCGCTCGGCCGACGGCTCGTTCTACACGCTGCGCGACGAGGCGGAGAAGCAGGTGCGCAAGATCATCGAGAACGCGCCCGCGGACTCGCAGATCGGCGCGCTGTACGCGAGCTTCATGGACGTGGATCGAGCCGCCGACCTGGGCGTGGCGCCCCTCGAGGAGGACCTCGCGCTCATCGACGCCGCGGGCGACCACGCCGAGCTCGCCCACGCGATGGGATCGCTCGAGCGCGGCGGCATCAGCGGGCTCGTGGGCTACTACGTCTTCGCGGACAAGGCCGACCCCGATCGCAACGTCGTCTACATGTCCCAGAGCGGCCTCGGGCTTCCGGACGAGGCCTACTACCGCGAGGACGCCCACGCCGAGACTCGCGAGAAGTACACCGCGCACGTGGACCGCATGTCGTCGCTCACCGGGGTGGCGTTCTCCGGCGCCGACATCATGCGGATCGAGACCGCGATCGCGTCCCACCACTGGGACGTCGTGAAGACGCGCGAGGCCGAGCTCACCTACAACCCGATGACGCTGTCCTCGCTCGCGGCAGAGGCGCCCGGACTCGACTGGGCGAGCTGGGCCGACGCGATCCACCTGCCCGAGGCGGCCCACGAGCTGCTCATCGTGAGCGAGCCCGACTTCTTCGCCGGCGTGGCCGCGCACTGGGCCGACACCGCCCTCGAGGACTGGAAGACCTTTCTGCGCTGGAAGGTCGTGAACTCGCGCGCGCCCTACCTCACCGAGGAGCTGTCGAAGGCGAACTTCGACTTCTACGGGACCGTGCTGTCCGGCGCGCCTCAGCAGCGCGAGCGCTGGAAGCGCGGCGTCGGGCTGGTCGAGGCCGTCATCGGCGAGCTCGTCGGCCAGGAGTACGTCGAGGCGCACTTCCCGCCCGACCACAAGCGGCACATGGACGCCCTCGTCGCGAACCTCATCGAGGCGTATCGAGCCTCGATCACGTCCCTGACGTGGATGACCGAGGACACCAAGAAGCGTGCGCTCGAGAAGCTCGACCAGTTCACGCCCAAGATCGGATACCCCGACAAGTGGCGCGACTACACGGGCCTCGAGCTGTCGGCCGACGACCTCGTGGGCAACGTGCGCGCGGCCTCGTCCTTCGAGGAGGACTGGGAGTGGTCCAAGATCGGCAAGCCGGTCGACCGCACCGAGTGGCTCATGACCCCGCAGACCGTCAACGCGTACTACCTCCCGGTCGCGAACGAGATCGTCTTCCCCGCCGCGATCCTGCAGCCCCCGTTCTTCCACCCGAGCGCGGACGACGCGGTCAACTACGGCGGCATCGGCTCCGTGATCGGCCACGAGATCGGGCACGGCTTCGACGACCAGGGCTCCAAGTACGACGGCACCGGCAAGCTCGACGACTGGTGGACCGAGGCCGACCGTGAGGCGTTCTCGAAGCGCACCGGCATGCTCATCTCGCAGTACGACGCCTACTCCCCCGCCCAGCTGTCCGACGATCACCACGTCAACGGCGCGCTCACGATCGGCGAGAACATCGGCGACCTCGCGGGTGTCGAGATCGCCCTCAAGGCCTACGAGATCGCCCTCGGGCATCCGATCGAGGAGGCCGCCGAGCTGAACGGCCTCACGGCGCTGCAGCGATTCTTCGTCGGATATGCGCTCACCGAGCGCATGAAGGTGCGCGACGAGGCCCTCATCACGCGCCTCAACACCGACCCGCACTCGCCCAGCGAGTTCCGCGTCAACGGCATCGTGCGCAACATGGACGCCTGGTACGAGGCGTTCGAGGTCGGTGCGGGCGACGACATGTGGCTCGACCCCGAGGAGCGAGTCAGCATCTGGTAGCGGCTCGGCGTCCGCGCAGAGTTCACCACATTCAGTTCCCACGCGGCGCCTGCGGGCGTATCGTGGCGGGACGGGCCCAGAAGGACCCGCATCCCCGACGAGAGGAGAGCCCTATGGCAGAGAAGACGAGCATCGATCTGATCGAGGTCACGGCCGACACGGCTGCTGCCGAGGAGACCTCCGGAGGCTGCGCATGCGGCGGCTGCGGCTGCGGCGAGTGACTCGACCCTAGAACTTCTCACGCGACGGCGGGATCGGGCTTCGGCCCGGTCCCGCCTTTGCGTGTCCGCGCGATGGGTGCCCGCGCCGTCATGCCACCCGCACCGCGCGGCTCAGGGGCGCGCGCCCGCGCGAGAACGGGCCCTAGTCGGATCCCCGCGCGAACTCGGTGCGGTAGATGCGTGCCTCCCAGGGCTCCAGCTCGACCTCCGTGCCGGCCCCGGGACGGGGCGCGTCGAAGGCGCCGTTGTGCAGCAGGCACTCCGAGTCGGAGACGTCGATCGCCGCGGTGACCGGCTCCCCGGACAGGTTCGCCACGACCATCACGGCAGCGTCGTCGAGCTCACGACGGTAGGCGAAGACCCGCGGGTCCTCCGGCAGCAGCATCTCGAACGAGCCATGCGCGATCACGGGATCCGCGTGGCGCAGCTGGATGAGCGCGCGGTGGAAGTGCCACACGGAATCGAGGTCCTCGACCTGCGCCTCGGCGTTGAGCCACGTGTGGTTCGCCGTCACCTTGATCCAGGGCGATCCCGTCGTGAAGCCCGCGTGCTCGGTCGCGTCCCACTGAACGGGCGTGCGCGCGTTGTCCCGGCTCATCGCGCGCAGGCCGGCCATGATGCGGCCGGCCTCCCACCCCTGTGCGAGGAGCTCGTCGTACGCGTTGAGCGACTCGACGTCGCGGTAGTCGTCGATCGAGTCGAGCCCGGCGTTCGTCATGCCGAGCTCTTCACCCTGGTAGATGTACGGCGTGCCGCGCATGAGATGCAGGACAGCCCCGAGAGCCTTGGCGGACCGCGCCCGATGCTCCCCGTCGTCGCCGAAGCGGGAGACGACGCGGGGCTGGTCGTGGTTGTCCCAGTACAGGCTGTTCCAGCCGCGCTCGCCGAGCTCGTCCTGCCAGCGGCCGAGGATCGCCTTGAGGCGGACCAGGTCCAGCGGCCGCGGGTCGAACTTGCCGCCCGGGCCGTGATCGACGTCGACGTGGTCGAACTGGAACACCATGTCGAGCTCGCGGCGGTCCGGGTCGGTCGTGAGCAGCGCGTCCTCCGGCGTGACGCCGGGCATCTCGCCCACGGTGAGCAGCTCCGCGTCGCGTCCGTCGAAGACCTCGCGGTGCATCTCCTGAAGGAACTCGTGCATGCGCGGACCGCACGCATAGAGCGGGAAGCCGTTGCCGAGGCCTCCCTCGCCCACCTCGCCGTCCTCGAGCGGGAGCACCTTGGAGATGAGGTTGATGACGTCCATCCGGAAGCCGTCGACGCCCTTGTCGAGCCACCACCGCATCATCGCGTAGACGGCCTGGCGAACCTCGGGGTTCTCCCAGTTGAGGTCGGGCTGCTTGGGGTGGAACAGATGCAGGAAGTACTCTCCTGACTCCTCGTCGGGCTCCCAGGTGGGACCGGAGAAGAACGCCCTCCAGTTCGTCGGCTCGGCGCCTGGCGTCCCGAGCTCGAAGCCGGGGCGCGGCGGCCGCCACCAGTACCAGTCGCGCTTGGGGCTGCGCACCGACGCACGGGACTCCAGGAACCAGGGGTGCTCGTCCGAAGTGTGGTTGACGACCAGGTCCATCACGAGCCTCATGCCCCGCTCGTGGACCTCGGCGAGCAGCGCATCGAAGTCGTGCATGGTCCCGAAGGCCGGGTCGATCGCCTGGTAGTCGGAGATGTCGTAGCCGTTGTCGGCGTGCGGCGACGCGTAGATGGGCGACAGCCACAGCACGTCCACGCCGAGGTCCTGGAGATACCCGAGCCGGGACCGGATCCCGTTGAGGTCGCCGATGCCGTCGCCGTTCGAGTCCTGGAAGCTGCGCGGGTAGATCTGATAGACCACCGCGGACTTCCACCAGTCGCTGCTCACCTATGCTCCTCTCGACGACGCCGTCGCCTCCACCTTAGGCCGATCCGACGAGCCGCCCGGACACGGGACGCGCGGGCGACGAAGACGCCCGAGCCGGCCCCGGAACCCGCCTGGACTCCGGCCCTACGCCTCGCCTCAGCGGCGCTGCGCGGCCGTGAGCTCGGCGTACAGGCCGCCGCGCTGCACGAGCTCGCCGTGGGGGCCGGACTCGACGATCCGCCCTCCCTCGACCACGTGGATCACGTCCGCGTCGGCGACGGTCGACAGCCGATGGGCGACCACGAGGGTCGTGCGCCCCTTCGCCGCCGTGTCGAGCGCGGTCTGCACGACTCGTTCGCTCACCGTGTCGAGAGCGCTCGTCGCCTCGTCGAGCAGCAGCACCGGCGGATCCTTGAGCAGGACGCGCGCGATCGCGATGCGCTGCTTCTCGCCGCCGGACAGTCGATAACCCCGTTCGCCGACGATCGTGTCGTAGCCGTCGGCGAAGCTCACGATCGTGTCGTGGATGTTCGCGGACCGGCACGCCTCCTCGAGCTCGGCATCGGTCGCGTCGGGGCGCGCGTAGCGGAGGTTGGCGGCGATCGTGTCGTGGAACAGATACGTCTCCTGCGTGACCACGCCGATGCGGGAGACGACCGACTCCTGGGTGAGTGAGCGGACGTCCGCGCCCGCGAAGAGCACCGCGCCCTCGCTTGCCTCGTAGAGCCGCGCGGCGAGATACACGACCGTCGTCTTGCCCGCCCCCGACGGCCCCACGAAGGCATGGGTCGTGCCCGGCTCGACCACGAAGGACACGTCGTCCAGGGTCGGCGGCGCATCGTCCCTGGACCCCGGGTAGCGGAAACCGACGCCCCGGAACTCGATCCTGCCCATGGGCCCGGGAGCGTCCGCGGCGTCGACGGCGTCGGGCGCGTCGGTGATCGCGGGCTCGAGATCGAGGTACTCGAAGATGCGCGCGAACACCGCCTTCGAGGTCTGCACCTCAAGAGCGACGCGCATGAGAGCCATGAGCGGGAACAGCAGCCTCGCCTGCAGGGTCGTGAATGCGACGATGGTGCCGGCCGACAGCGTGCCGCCAGCGGCATCGGCCGAGCCCGAGGACAGCAGCAGCCCCGCCGCGAGGTAGACGATCGCGGGCACCGAGGACATCACGATGTTGACGAGCCCGAAGAACCACTGCCCCGACATCGCCTGCTGGACCTGCAGCCGGATCTGGTTGGCGTTCTCCTGCGAGTAGCGCGCGGTCTCGAAGCGCTGCCGGTTGTAGGTCTTCGACAGCAGGATGCCGCTCACGGAGAGAGTCTCCTGCGTGATCGCGGTCATCTCTGAAAGGCTCTCCTGCGTCCTCGCGGCGATCCGCTGCCGGACGAGGCCGACGCGGCGCTGCACGACCACGAGCGCGGGCATGAGGATCACCGCGAGCAGGGTCAGGCGCCAGTCGAGCAGCATCATCGCGATCAGGCTCGCGGCCACGGTGACGATGTTGCCCACGATGGACTGCACGAAGGTGGTGAGGACGCCTGCCACCGCGCCCACATCGTTCTGGAGCCGCGACTGGATCACTCCCGTGCGCGTCCGGGTGAAGAAGCCGAGCTCCATCGCCTGAAGCCTGGTGAACAGCCTCACGCGCAGGTCACCCGTGACGCGGTTGCCGACCGTCGACGTCACGTACGTCTGCCACACGCCGAGCGCGGCGGCAGCGATGAAGATGGCGATCATCGCGCCGACGAGCTCGAGCAGCAGGGCGACGTCCGGGGACCCCACGACGCCGTCGGCGCTCGTGGGGAACAGCGCCTGGTCGAAGATCCGCTGGACGAGCAGGGGCGGCACGACGGCGGCGCCCGAGGCCGCGATGACGAGCGCGGCGGTCAGCGCCAGGTGACCGCGGTACGGCACGAACAGCGCGCCGATCCGCTTCCACAGATCGGGCACGATGGGCGCCTCGGCGATGAGCCGTCGTGCCTCGTCCTCGTTGCGGACCATGCCGCGGCCGCCTGGACCCATCCCACCTCGCTTCACCTAGAGGGCCAGGGTACGGCCAGGGGCGGACACTCAGAGCCCGAGCTCGAGCAGCTCCCCCGGGTCGGCCTCGCCGGCCGCGGCGGCGAAGAGCTCCATCCCGCGTCTCACCGCCTCGCGGTCGTCCCTGTCGAGGCCTTCGAGCGCGGCCGCGATGTCCGCGCGGCGCCGACGCGTCACGTCTGCGACCAGCCCGCTCCCCTTGTCGGTCGGCTCCACGTGCACCTCTCGCCGGTTCCCCTCGACCGGCGCACGTCGCGCCCAGCCGCCCGACTCGAGGCGGTCGACAGTGCGGCTCAGCGTCGACGGATGCACCCCGACGCGCTCGGCGAGGTCCGCCATCCGTACGGGGGCGGCGGCGTCGATGACCACGAGCACGCGGAACTGGACGAGCGTGAGCTCCTCGAGCACCGGCGCGAGCGAGCGCACCACGAAGCCGAGCAGCGACCGCGATGCGAGGATCGTCGCCTCAGAGGTCGGGTCGAGCGACGGGGCGCGAGGGTCCGTGTCCATGCGTCGACGCTAATCCCTATGCGTGCTACCGTGCAACTGTTGCATAAATACACGTGAGGAAGCATCCGTGCCACCCGCCCCCGCCTCCCTGCCGCAGCGCGCGCTCGCCTGGCTGCGCCGGTCCGAGAACTCCGCGCTCATCGCGCTCGCCCTCGTCGTCGGCGCCGCCGCCGGCTTCGGCGCGATCGCCTTCCGCTGGCTCATCGAGACGTTCACGATGATCTTCTCTGGCCACGCCGACTACTCCGCGATCACCGATCACGCACCGAACCCCTGGGTCCCCTGGCTCGGGGGTTTCTTCGTGATCCTGGCGCCCGCCGTCGGAGGCCTGATCTACGGGCCGATCATCCACCGATGGGCGCGCGAGGCGCGCGGCCACGGAGTCCCCGAGGTCATGTACGCGATCTCGAAGCGCGGAGGACGCATCCCCGTGAAGGTCGCGCTCGTCAAGGCACTCGCCTCGGCGATCACGATCGGCTCGGGAGGCTCGGTCGGTCGCGAGGGCCCGATCGTGCAGATCGGCTCTGCGCTCGGCTCCTCGCTCGCGCGTGCCGTGAAGCTCAACGAGTCCCAGGTGCGGCTGCTCGTCGCGTGCGGCGCGGCCGGCGGTATCGCGGCCACCTTCAACGCCCCGATCGCGGGCGTGTTCTTCGCGATGGAGCTGCTCCTCGTGAGCTTCGCGGCACGCACCTTCGCCGCGGTCGTGCTGTCCTCGGTGACCGCCTCGGTGATCGCCCGCGCCGTGCTGGGCGACGAGGCGTTCCTCGTGCTGCCCGAGTTCCACGTCTCCCACGTCGGCGAGTACGGGCTCTACGTGGTCCTTGGCGTGCTCGCCGCGCTCGTCGCGATGGGCTTCACGAAGGCCCTGTACTGGTTCGAGGACATGGCCGACCGGATCTGGAAGGGCCCCGAGTGGCTCCGCCCGAGCGTGGGCGGCCTGCTGCTCGGCGTGCTGCTGTTCTTCATCCCGCAGATGTACGGCGTCGGGTATCCCGTGCTCGAGAACGCCGTGACCGGGGAGTACGTCGTCGGCTTCCTCCTGGTCCTGCTGCTCGCGAAGGTCGTCGCCACGTCGCTGACCATCGCCATCGGCGGCTCGGGCGGCGTCTTCGCGCCATCGCTGTTCCTGGGCGCGATGCTGGGCGCGGCCTTCGGGCAGGCGGCCGCATGGCTCATGCCCGACGCAGGGATCACGCCAGGGGCATACGCCCTCGTGGGCATGGCGGCCGTGTTCGGAGGCGCCTCGCGCGCCCCGATCACCGCGGTCATCATCCTCTTCGAGCTCACGGGCGAGTACACGATCATCCTGCCCCTGCTGCTCGCGGTCGTCGTCTCGACCATGATCACCTCGCACGTGGCCAAGGACTCGATCTACACCGCCAAGCTGCGCAGGCGCGGCGTCGACCTCACCCGCAGGCCGGGGGCGACCACGCTCGCGGGCATCTCCGTGAAGACGCTCATGCGCACCGCTCCGCGCACGGTCACCCCGCGGCTCACCGCGGCGGAGGCGATGGACAAGATGCTCGCGATCCCCCGCAAGTCGCTCCCGGTCGTCACCGAGCACGGCGAGTACGTGGGAGTCGTCACGCTCACCGCGGCCGCCTCCGCGATGTCGAGCGACGACGACGCCGAGGAGGTCACCGTCTCGCAGCTGATCGAGTGGCGCGACTTCGTCGGCCCCGACACCCCGGTCGAGGACGTGCTCGACGATCTCCTCGAGGGCGACACGAACGACGGACTGCCCGTGCTCGACGACGACGGCGCGCTCGTGGGCTGGCTGCGCCAGGAGGCGGTGCTCAAGCGGATGGCGGCGAAGGCCTAGGCCCGACCGGAACGGGACCTGCGCCGTGCCCTCCCGGCGCGCACACCGTCCGGACACCCGCATCGTCCCTGCCCCCGCATCGTCCCTGCCCCCGCATCGTCCCTGTCTCCCCGTCGGCACCACTCCTGCATCGTCCGGGCGGCGCCGCCCGTCAGGCGGCACCGGCGGCGGTACGAGAATGTCCACTGGCGCGCACGATCCGACGGAGGTCTCCGAGTGGACGCTCATTGTCGGTTTCCGAGCGTCTCCGCGCCCCAGTGGACGTTTCCGTACCGTCGAGCCCCGTCGCGCAGGCACCAGCGGCGGCGGAGGCCGCGGCGACCCGCCCGTGGGAGACTGTCGGGCATGACCGCGCTGCCCTCGATCGTGTTCTTCGAGCCTCGGATCCCGAACAACACGGGCAACGCCATCCGGCTCTCCGCGGTGACCGGGTGCCCGCTGCGGCTGATCGAGCCGCTCGGCTTCGAGATGGACGAGCCGCGGCTCAAGCGCGCTGGCCTCGACTATCACGACCTCGCGACCGTCTCGATCCACCCGAACCTCGACGCGCTGCTCGACGAGCACCCAGACGCGCGCGTCTACGCCTTCACCGGCAAGGGCACGACGCGCTACACGGACGTCGAGTACCGCCCGGACGACCTCCTGCTGTTCGGCCCCGAGCCGACCGGCCTGCCCGAGGAGGTCCTGGACCACCCGCGGATCACCGAATGGGTGCGCATCCCGATGCTTCCAGGACGCCGCTCGCTGAACCTGTCGAACTCGGCGGCCATCGCGGCGTATGAGGCGGCGCGCCAGGCCGACTTCGACGGCCATGTCTAGCGGCGACGCGCGAGGCCGTGCGATCGGCGCCTCCCGCCTGGCCCGGGCCTAGTCGCAGCGGTAGTGGATCTGCACGTAGCCGTCGCCGTAGCGACGCACGTCGGCCACGGCGAGGTCGATGCGCGGCATGGGCGCCTCGAACAGGCGCACCCCGTCGCCGAGGACCGTGGGGATCATCGTGACGATGAGCTCGTCGAGCAGGCCGGCCACGAGCGTCTGCCTGATGAGCGAGCCGCCGTCGACGTAGACGTCGCCGCCCTTCGCGACCTCGTGCGCGGTGTCAATGAGCTCCTCGATGTCCCCCGACACCGCGGTGACGGTGCTGGACTCGGGAAGCGGGCGGTTCGTGGCGACCAGGACGGGCGTGTCGCCGTAGGGCCAGGTGCCGAACCCGCACGCGACGTCGAACGTCCTGCGGCCCATCAGCATGCAGCCGACGCCCGCCGCGAACTCGTCGTAGGTCGTGCCGTCAGGGACACGCTCGGACCACGGCTCGACGGCCATCGGCACGCCGGAGTTCCGGGGCTCCTGAAGCCAGCCGATCTCGTCGTCGGGCCCGGCGATGCACCCGTCAGCCGAGGTGGCGAGGTAGCCGCGGACGCGTCCAGGTTCGGTCGACATGGCCCTCACGGTAGCCCACTCTTGTGAACGGCTCGTTGCACCGAGGGTCGTCGGAGGTGACATCCCGCGTGGCTGTTCACTTTTGCCGGCCTTTTGCCTTACCATGACGGCGTCGGCAAGCGAGCCGGCGACAGCACCCCGTTCCGCCGCGGCGCAGCGGCACCCTCCCGACAGGATTCGAATGCGCTTCCGCACGCCCATCCGCCTCGCCATCCTCACCACCGGCGCCATGCTCGCGGCGACTGGGCTGTCGGCATGCGAGTCGGCCGAGGCGGAGCCTGCGGCCGGAGGGGACGCGACGCTCTACGTGGTCGAGGACGCCGCCTCCGAGCAGGCCGCGGCGGACCAGGGCGCCATCTCGCCCGACCTCCCCGATGCGTGCGAGCTTCTCGATGAGGCCTCGCTCGAGTCGATCGCGGGTCAGGCGTTCGCGGCGGGCGAGTTCAACGCGATCCTGTCCGGCGAGGACCTCGCGGTGTGCGACTGGTACGCCTCGGGCGAGTCGTACTCGACCGTGCAGGTCCAGGTCACGATGCTCGACGGCGACTTCGCCGACCGTCGCACGCAGGCCGACGCGGACTACGGCGACGCGTCCGACATCACGATCGACGGCGTCGACGCGGCGTTCGTCGCCCAGAACGGCACCGTCGTCGAGTTCGCCCTCGATGGCTACGCGGTCACGGTGCTCCACTACGTGGACGAGTGGATCGACCTCACCGACGTCACGACCCCGCTCGCCGCGGCGGTCGCAGCCGCCCTCTAGACGCGCTCCGCAAGCGGCCTACGGCGTCGGGTTCCGCGCGTCGTACTCGCGGAACGACGAGCCGACGCGCGTGAGCACCCCGACGAGCGCGACGATCGCGAAGCCGCCGAGCAGCGGGGGGAACCACACCGCGACCGCGGTCGCGAGGATGCCCGCATACATGTCGCCGAGCCGCGGCCCGCCCGTGACGACCACCACGAAGACGCCCTGCATGCGGCCGCGCATCTCGTCCGGCGCCGCCTGGATCATCATCGTCGACCGGAAGATCGCGCTGACCTCGTCCGACGCTCCCATCCCGAGCATCGCGAACGCGAGCACCGCGAGCGCGCCCCAGTGCACGCCGCTCCAGCCCGCCGCGGCCTCGTGCTCCCCGAGGCTCAGGAGCAGCGTCGCGAGGCCGAAGACGATGCCGAAGATGCCGAACACCGTGATCGCGCGCGACACCGCGAGGCCGTGCCGATGGATCCGGGCGACGGGCCCCGAGAACACCGACGCGAGCATCGTCCCTATCGCACCCGCCGCGGTGAGGAAGCCGACCGACAGCGAACCGCCGCCGACCACGGTGGCGCCGATCGCGGGAAGCAGCACGTAGGGGCGGAAGAACGTCATCGCGATGATGTCCACGAGGAAGCTCATGCGCAGGTTCGGGGCGTGGCGCAGGAAGTGCGCGCCCTCGCGCAGCATCCCCCAGCCGGCCTCAGCCCTCTCCCCCAGCCGCGGCAGCGACGGCAGCATCCACACGCCGAGGAAGCCCGCAGAGAAGAGCACTGCATCGACCGCGAAGGTCCACGCGAAGCCGACGCTCGCGACGAGCACGCCAGCGAGCGCCGGGCCGATGGTGACCGCGACCCCGATCGCGATGCCGTTCAGCGCGCTAGCCCGCGACAGCAGGTGCGCGGGCATGATCCTGCCCACGAGCGCCGATCGAGTGGCGCCGGCGATCGTCGCGGCGACCGAGTTGATCGTCGTCACGAGGAGGAACGGCCACACGTCCGCGCGTCCACCGTGCCGGATCTCGGCGACGTCCCACAGCGCGAGCGCGAGGAGCGCGAGCGTCGAGGCCCAGCTGACGAGCGAGGCGACGATCAGCAGCCTGCGCCGGTCGAAGACGTCGGCGAGCATGCCGCCCCAGAGCCCGGCGACGATCATCGGCACGAGCGCGACACCGCCCACGAGGCCGACCATGAAGGTCGACTCGGTGATGTCGTAGATCTGCAGACCGACGGCAAGCACCGACATCTGGGCGCCGATGTTCTGGATCGTGCCGCCGACGAACAGCCTCGCGAACGCGGGGCTCGCCTTCAGCGGCGCCAGGTCGACGAGGCGACGGCGCGGCTCCGCCGTCTCACCTGGGGTTTCGGTCACCACACGAGTCTAGGACGGGACGATGCGGCACAGGCCCGGGGACGATGCGCCTCGGGCTTGCGGACGACCCGCCCCTACCTCGTGGGAGGGGGCGGGGACGATGCGGGAGGGGGCTCGGTCCCGGGCGGAGGGGGCGGTTCGGCCTCCCCCTCGCGCTGGCCCGTGTCCCCGGCGTCCTCCGGGGACGGCGGGCTCGGGATCGCACCGTGGAAATAGCGCGAGTCACGCGCGCGCCGGTCCGGCTCTGACTCGTTGCGGTCCCGCGTCGAGCTCTCGGTGGTCGTGAAGCGGCCGCGCGGCTCGTCGTGACCCGTGAGGCTGGACACGGTGTGCGCGACGGAGCGGTCGGGCCGGTAGCGCGCCTCGCGGTTGCGGTAGCGCTTGTGGATCGACCGCCACGTCCACCAGCCCGCGGCGGGTCCGGACGCGATGAGGAGCAGCGCGATGAAGAGCGAGCCGCCGTCGCCCTCGCCGCCCATCAGGAGGCCGCCAGGATCGCGCCGGCAAGGGGCCACGTGACGACGGAGATCGCGACGGCCACGCTCGAGGCGGCGAGCGCCGCCTTGCGGGTGTTGATCGGCACGGAGCCCATCGTGGCGCCGGTGCGCCCATTGACCGCGATGTAGTGGGTCACCGGATACCCCTTCTGGTCCGAGACGAAGCCGTACAGCCAGACCGGGAGCAGCACCGACGTCCACCGCACTCCGTCGATGCGGCACTGCTCCGAGTCCCACCGCACGCCGCGCCCGTACTGGCTCACCGTAGGCGTGGCGACTCCGCGCGCGACCGTGAGGAAGTGGCTCGCGGCGACGCTCTCGGCCTCGGCGATGTCCATGTCGCGACGCTGCGACGTGTACTGGTCGCCCAGGAAGTGGGCGTCGAAGCGCACGATGTTCTTCACGTCGAAGGGCAGGATCGCATTGATGACGTTGTTCGTGCTCGTGGCGGAGCGGATGTCGGCCTTCTCGAAGTTCGACTCGACGATCAGGTCGTCGATCTCGATGTCCATCTCACGCCGGACCCCGTACCGGTCGAACTGGTAGCGGGTGGCCGAGTTCTTGCTCGAGATGCGGCGCCGGAGGATCTCGCCCACGCCGTCGAGACGCGCAGAGATGTTGCCATCGACCGTCATGTACGGCAGGTAGACGCCCATGATGTTCTCGGGGGCGAAGGTCGAGGAGAACGCGGGGAGCGCGAACGACTTGCGCTCGTCGACGAACCTCTGGATGTGGCCCATCGCCTGCTCGCGGGTGACCGAGAACGGCAGGATCCCGTCCGGCACCGCGCCGTTGGGGATCTTGTTGTTGAGCGACAGGACGTGCTTGCACCAATGACAGCGCGCCTGGAGGGTGCGGTCGGTGTCGACCACGACCTCGGAGCCGCAGCCATCGCACTTGAGCGTCACGAGTGCCTCGTCGGAGACGATGTCCGAGGCGGCCGTCGAGTAGCTCACGCCCGCGAGGTCGGCGATCCCCTCGGACAGCCCCATCGCCTCGTCGAGGCGCTCGAAGCCCCACTTGTGGCGGCAGAACTCGCACATGAACTGGTGCTGGTCCTTCAGCTGGACCACGTCCGACGCGCCGCACTTGGGACACCTCGTGATGCCGTCTCCCCGACCCTCCGGGGTGGTGATCTCCTCAGCCATGCGCGCCTAGAGGCCGAGGGCCTTCTTCTTCAGCGAGTCGTAGTCCTCCTGGCTGATGAGCCCGTCGTCGAGCATCTTCTTCGCGGAGGCGAGCTGGGCGTAGGGGTCCGGTGCGGCGGGCGCCGCGGGGGCCTCGGGCTGCTGGGCCGCAGCCGCTGCCGCCATGCCCGCGGGCGCCCCGGGCGTCTGGGGCACCATGCCGCCGATCGCGCCCATCCCCATGCCCATCATCGCGAGGCCCGTGCCGCCGCCGGACTCGCCGGCGTTCTCGATGCCGCGCGCCATCGACTGCTTGAGGAACGTGTCGGCGCGTCCGCCGGACAGCGCGTCCGCCTTGCGCACGTCGGACAGCAGGGTCTGCGTGTCGGCGTCGTACTCGATCGCGACGAGCGTGGCCGAGCTGATCTCGAGACCCCGCTCGGTGGTCCACTGGTAGTTCTTCTCGACCTCCTCCGACAGCGACTTCGCGAAGCCGACCGAGTCGCCCTGGATGCGGGTGATCCGGTGGTCCTTGTCAGGGTCGTTGACGTAGCGCGAGAAGGCGCCGGCGAGCGATCCGACGACCTCGTTGAACAGTTGCTCCGACACGGGGTTGGTGGCCTCGGTGATGTCGAAGGGCTGGGCGCCAGCCGAGATGTAGGACGCGGGTACCAGGGTCTTCACGAAGAGGACCGGGTCACAGACCTCGAGCACGTAGGTGCCGCGCGTGATCGCGCCCGCCTGGGTGTTGAGGTAGCGGTCGTCCCAGTAGATCGGGCTCTGGGTGCCGAACTTGTTGTTCGGGATCTCCTTGAGGTTCACGTAGAACGCGAGCTGCTGGCCCATCGGCCGGCCGCCGAACTTGAAGCGCTCCCACGACGTCGTGAAGGTCGAGTTGAGGAGGCCGCCGCCGGAGAACACCGACTTGGAGTCCTGGGACTCGCTGTCCCAGCGGTAGGCACCGGACTCCGCGACGATCGAGGTGACCGCGCCGTCCTGGAACGTGAGCAGGCCGTAGCCCTCGGGGACGACGATGACCGAGCCGTTGGTGATGATGTTGTCGGAGCCGCGCGTGTTCTGCCCGCGGCCGGCGTTGGTCCCCTGCGTGACCGCCGGGAACAGCACGACGGTGTCGCCGATCCCCGCCGGAGGTACCAGGAAGTCGAGGAACTGGTCCCCGAACGAGGACTTCAGCGCGTCCCAACCGGCGCCGAGCGCGATCTGGATGAACCCCATGACGACTCCTCTCGTCACGCGCGGCGTGGTGCCGCACGTCGGACCCGCGTCACAGGCCCTCCCCTGAAACGGACCGAAAAGACCCGCACAGAGAACCTATCCGGCGAACGCGAAACGTGGCAACAGGGTTCCGGCACTGCTTGATCCGGGCTCGTCGCGGCCGATAGGACTCGCATGAGGATCGTCGGCACCCCCGCGCGCGTGGCCGCGCTCGCGGCGACCCTCACCGTCGGCTTCAGCGCGCTGTACCTCCTGGGCACTCCCCTGGTCAGCGCGATCGTGGTTCCCGCCGCGGGTCTCCTGCCCGCGGCCTTCGTCCTTCCCCACCTGCGGCGCGAGCGGGGCGGCGCCCGCCTGGTCTACGGCCTCCTGCTCGGGGGGCTCGTGCTGCTGATCACCTCCGAGTCGCTGTGGGTCGCGACCCTCATCCACGGCGTCTCCGAGTCCGCGGTCGCGCTGCCCATGCAGGTCCTCGTGGGCAGCGGATACCTGCTCATCCTGTGCGCGGCAGCAGTCGCACTCGTACCCACGGCGCGCCGCGACCCCGGAGGGGTCCTCGACGCGGCGACCCTCGCCGTCGCCGGCGCCGCCGCACTGTGGCAGGCGATCCTCGCGCCTTCCCTGCATGCGACGGGAGCACCTTCCGGCGCGCGCGCGTACAGCTTCGCGGTCCTGGTCATCCTCAGCGGCGCCGCCGGGATCGTGGTGGGCATCACGCTCAACCGCTCCGCACCGCCGACCGCTCGCCCCGCGCTCGCCTATCTCCTGCTCGCCCTCGTCCTCGCACTCGCTGGCAACGTGGTCGGCACCGCCACCATGGACCCCATCACGCACGCGTACCCCCGCTGGGTCGGAGTCGTCTGGCCGGCCGCGTACGTCGCGGCGTGGGCGGCCCTCGTGCACCCGGCGGGATCGCACATCCTCGTGACGACGCCCCCACGATCCAAACGCCTCACACCTCGCCGACTCCTCCTGCTCGGCCTTGCGATGATGGCTACGCCGACCATCGCCGTCGTCCGGGATCTCGCTGGGGGCTACGTCGACTGGGCCGGCGAGGCCGTGGCGAGCATCGCGATCATCGTCATGGTGCTGCGCCGCGTCAGCCAGCTCGCGGCAGCCCACCGCGGCGCCGAGGCGCGCCTGCGATCCCTCGCCGACGAGGACGCCCTGACGGGCCTCGCGAACCGACGCGTCGTCGAGCATCGGCTGGGAGACCTTGCCTCCCGCACCGCGGAGGGCCAGGCATCCGGCGTCGTGGTGTGCTTCATCGACCTCAACGGCTTCAAGGAGATCAACGACACGCGAGGTCACGCCATCGGCGACGAGCTGCTGGTCGCGATCGCCGGCAGGCTCACGCGCCTCGCCCGATCCGGCACCGGCGACCTGATCGGCCGGATCGGCGGCGACGAGTTCGTGGTGGTGACCGAGGGCGAGCCTGCCACGACCTCCGCGTCGATCGTCGCGCGCGTGCACGACGCGCTCGACGCCCCGTTCGCGCTGACCGACGGGCACGCGAACGCATCCGCGAGCGTCGGGGTCGCCACCGCTCGACGTGGACAGAGGCGCTCCGCCGACTCGCTCCTGAGCGGCGCTGACTGCCACATGTACGCCAACAAGCGCGCGCTGCACCAGGTCCAGGCGACGTGAGACCGGCGAGAAGCCGCGCTGGGCAGCCGCCGAGGAGAAGCCGATGAGCTGCACGAGGACACCGGCGCGCGTCGCCCTCTGTGCGCTGACGATCACCGCCTCCGCCGTCGCCCTCTACCTCACCGGATCGCCCGTGCGCGCAGGCGTCATCGTGCTCCTCACAAGCATCCTCGCGACGGGTGCGGTGGTGCCGCACGTGCTCCGGTCGCGCGGGACCACGCGCCGCATCTACATGCTCCTGCTCACGGGCTTCGTGCTCATGGTCGCCAACGAGGCCTCGTACCTCGCCGTCCTCACCGTGGGCGTACCGCAGTCCGCCGTGGACGCGCTCAGCACGCCGACTATCGGAGTCTCCTACCTCTTCGTGCTCGCCGCCTCTGCGCTCGCGATGGCGCCCGCAGTGAGACACGACATCGGCGGGATGATCGACGCCGCGACCGTCGCCGTCGCCTCGGCCTCAGTGCTCTGGATGGTCTTCCTCGCGCCTGCGCTGCACTCCGTCGCGGCCTCGGACGCGGCGATCAACTGGACCTTCGCCGCGACGATCGTCCTCAGCGGCTCGCTGGGCGTGGTGGTCGGGGTGGGCCTCAGCGGAGCCGTCGACCGCTCAGCATGGCCGGCACTCGGCTACTTCCTCGCGGCGCTGCTCATCGCGGTCGCAGGCAACGGGCTCAACGCGATCGTCACTGACCCCGTCACCGACGGGGAGGTGTGGTGGACCGACGTCCTCTGGCCCGTCGCCTATGTCGCCGCGTGGGCGGCGCTCGTCCACCCCAAGGGCGCCGCCGTGTTCGCCGTCGGACGACCCCGCGCGAGCAGGCTCACCCCGCGACGGCTCCTGGCCATCGGGGGCGCGATGCTGGTCACGCCCGTGATCGCCATGGCCCGCGCCGCGACCGGCGGGTTCGTCGACTGGGTGACGGGCGCGACCGCGAGCCTCGCGATCACCGTGATGGTGCTGGCACGCGTGAACCAGCTCGCCGCGGCGCACCGCGACACAGAGCACCAGTTGCGGATGCTCGCGGAACGCGACGTGCTCACCGCGCTTCCGAATCGCCGTGCCGTCGAGCGGCGCCTCGCCTGGCTCGCCTCACGGGTCGCCACCGGTGACTCGCTCGGGGCGGTCGTCTGCTTCGTCGACCTGGACGACTTCAAAGGGGTCAACGACACCAGAGGCCACGCCGCTGGCGACGACCTTCTTATCGCCGTCGCCCGCAGGCTCGAGGGCCTCGCCCGCGCGGGCACCGACGACATGGTCGGACGGCTCGGAGGCGACGAGTTCCTCATCCTCGCCGAAGGTGATCCCTCCCACGTCTCGGCACCGATGAGCGCACGCATCGCCGACGCGTTCGCCGACCCGTTCACGCTCAACGGCGACTCCGTGGCCGTCTCGGCCAGCGTCGGGATGGCCAGCGCGTCTCCGAGCGAGCTGCACACGGTGGACGAGCTGCTCACCCGTGCGGACCATGCGATGTACGTCGACAAGCGGCGACACGCGACCGACGCGAGGTGAGCGGCGGGATGGACCCGCGCGCACCGGTGTGATGGTGGACACCTCGCGGCTCACGTTTCTCATTCTGGAGAGTCGTGGCCGATGGTGAGGGTATGACGATGGACTGGACGCGGGCGCAGGTGCTCCTCGGTGTGCTCGCCCTGTCCGCCGTCTCCCTCACCGTGTACATGCTCGGCGGCGAGGTCGTCCGTGCAGGCATCGTCGTGGCCATGAGCCTCGCGGTCACCGCGACCGGCATGCGCCGTGTAGGGCGCGTCCACGGCCACGCGCGCCGCGTCTACGGCTTCATGCTCGCCGGCTTCATCGTATTGAACGCCGCAGTGTCGCTCAGGCTGACGACGGTCGTGCTCGGCATGGAGGAGTCCTCGATACGCGGCGCGTGGCAGGCGCTGCTCGGAATCTCGTACCTGCTCATCCTGACCGCGGCCCTCCTCATGATCGGGCGCTCGGCGAAGCAGGATCTCGGCGAGATCCTCGACGCCTCGACCCTTGCGGTCGCGGCAGCCTCCGCGCTGTGGCAGTCCCTCATCGCGCCGGCGATGGAGCGCGTCGACGCGACCTACCTGCAGCGCGGATATCTCTTCCTCGTGGTGATCGCGCTGAGCGGATCTGTCGGCGCGGTGATCGGCCTCAAGCTCAACGGTGGCATGCCGCAGGCTGCGCGGCCGGTGTACGGCTACATGACGGTCGCGCTCCTGTTCACTGTGGCGGGCAACGTCGCGGGCGCGACCCTCGCCGACCCGGTCACCGATGCCGCCCCCTGGTGGGCGGGAGCGATGTGGGTGCTCGCCTATTCCGCCGCGTGGGGGGCGATCACGCACCCTGCTGGGCCCGACGCCTTCGCGGTGGGCCGCCCCCATCCGAGCCGCCTCACCTCGCGACGGATCCTGGTGCTCGGCATCGCGCTGATCGCGTCACCTGCGATCGCGATCGCCCGCGACCTCTCCGGGGGCTTCGTCGGTTGGCCGACCTCGGCGGCCGCGACGACGGCACTGGTGCTCATGGTTCTCGCGCGCGTGAGCCAGCTGGCCGGGGCGCATCGTGCCGCGGAGTCGCAGCTGCGCGTCCTCGCCGACCACGACACCCTCACCGGGCTTCCGAACCGCCGCGCCGTCGAGCGCCACCTCGAGTCACTGCTCGACCGCGTCGCCCGCAGCACCGCCGCCGGCGCCACGGTGTGGTTCATCGACCTCGACGACTTCAAGCCCATCAACGACACCCGCGGCCACGCGATCGGCGACGAGCTCCTCACCGCCGTCGCGCACCGCCTGGCAGGCCTGGTCCGCGAGGACCGCGGCGACCTCGTCGGCAGACTCGGAGGCGACGAGTTCATCGTCGTCGTCGAAGGAGACCCCCAGGCCACCGCCACGACGCTCACCGCACGCATCCGCTCCGCGTTCGACGACGACTTCACCCTCAGCGACGGCCCCGCCCAGGTCTCCGCCAGCATCGGCCTCGACACCGCCTCCCCGCACGACCCGCACACCCTCGACGACATGCTCACCCACGCCGACCACGAGATGTACGCCGAGAAGCACGCCCGCCGACTCGACCCCACCGACTGAGGCGCGTGCCCCACGCACAGAAGCTCGACGACACCGCCGCACGGGGCCCGTGATAGCGTCGCGACACCGGGTGCAGCGAAACGACGCAGACCCGCTCGTGTGGGGTCGCGCACAGGGCAGGGTCGCGGAGGCGCGAAATCCTCACCCGACGACGCCGCGACCGATGGTGAGGACATGGATCTCAACGGCACGCGCAGCCGCATCGCGGCGATCGTCGCTGTGCTCGCGACGGGTTCCTTCGTCACCTACTGCCTGGGCAGCGCCGTGGTGCGGTCGAGCACGGTCCTGGCCCTGAGCCTCCTGGTCACCGCAACCGCGCTCCACCAGGTCAGCCGCACCACCGGCTTCGTCCGCCTCGTCTATGGCCTCCTGCTCGTGGGATTCCTGACGCTCAACAGCGCCGCGACGCTGTGGCTCACGACCTTCGCGCTGGGGCTGGAGGAGTCCTCGACCCACGCGGTCTGGCAGGCTCTGCTCGGGATCGCCTACGTGTTCCTGCTGATCGCCGCGTTCACGGTAGTCGGCAGGTCGGCCCGCAACGACAGCGGCGGCATGCTCGACGCGAGCACACTCGCGATCGCGGCGGCGTCGGTGCTGTGGCAGTCCGTGCTCGCCCCCGCACTGCACGCGCTTGGTGCTGACGTCGCCCAGCACGCTTACATCTTTGTCGTCGTCATCATGCTGAGCGGATCCATCGGGGTGCTGATCGGTCTCGAGGTCAACGGAGGACTGCCGCGCCACGCACGTCCGGTGTTCCGCTACATGGCGGCGGCGCTGATCGTCACCGTCGGAGGCAACGCCCTCGGCGCGATGTTCGCCGATCCCATCACCGGCGTCGGCCCGTGGTGGACGGGCGCGCTGTGGCCGCTCGCCTTCTCCTTCGCGTGGGGGGCGATGGCCCACCCCGCAGGGCCCGACGCGTTCGTCCTCGCTCCCCCACATCCCAGCCGTCTCACATCGAGGCGCATCGTGGTGCTCGGGGCCGCGATGATCCTCACCCCGCTGATCGCGGTGGTGCGGCATCTCGCGGGCGGCTACGTGAGCTGGCTCGCAGGAGCGGTCACGACGATCGTCCTCATCGCCATGGTTCTCGCGCGCGTGAGCCAGCTGGCCGGGGCGCATCGTGCCGCGGAGTCGCAGCTGCGCGTCCTCGCCGACCACGACACCCTCACCGGGCTTCCGAACCGCCGCGCCGTCGAGCGCCACCTCGAGTCACTGCTCGACCGCGTCGCCCGCAGCACCGCCGCCGGCGCCACGGTGTGGTTCATCGACCTCGACGACTTCAAGCCCATCAACGACACCCGCGGCCACGCGATCGGCGACGAGCTCCTCACCGCCGTCGCGCACCGCCTGGCAGGCCTGGTCCGCGAGGACCGCGGCGACCTCGTCGGCAGACTCGGAGGCGACGAGTTCATCGTCGTCGTCGAAGGAGACCCCCAGGCCACCGCCACGACGCTCACCGCACGCATCCGCTCCGCGTTCGACGACGACTTCACCCTCAGCGACGGCCCCGCCCAGGTCTCCGCCAGCATCGGCCTCGACACCGCCTCCCCGCACGACCCGCACACCCTCGACGACATGCTCACCCACGCCGACCACGAGATGTACGCCGAGAAGCACGCCCGCCGACTCGACCCCACCGACTGACACCCGGGGCTCACGCATCGCGGCTCGACCCCACCGACCGAAGCGGTGCCACTCGCGGGCTTCTCAGCTCAGTCGAAGCCACTCCGAGGCGGCCGCCGCCGAGGCCGGCGCGACCTCACCGGTGCGCACGAAGTCGCCCCACACCTGCCTCACCGCAGCGCCCACGCGCCGGATCCTGTCGGGACTCTCCCCCTTGAGCGCAGGCGCCCGCGTCCACGCCTCAGGGTCGCCGAGGAGCACCGGGATGTCCATGCCGTGGCCGTCGGCGATGGGCGAGCCCGTGGCATTCCACCCGAGCACGTAGCGCACGGCCCTGCCGCCGGCGTCGCGGTGGGCGTCGACCAAGCGGCGCGCAGGACGCTCGTACACGACCGCCTGCAGCGGTCCGGCGATCGCGCGCTGCGCGGCGCCGCCGACGACCCGTGACCGGAAGGCGCGGCCGAGCTGCGGGACCGCGGCCCCGACCACGATGCCCTCCGCCGAAAGGTGGCCCACGAGCAGGTCGATGTCGCTCGATCTGGCCGTCTCCGCCGCGCGGTCGGACTCGGGCGGCAGGGGGTGACTGCCCCACCGCGGAGCGAAGGGCATCAACCCCTTGAGCCCGTGTCGCTTGGAGGCCCGGTAGACGTCGGCCTGCGCGGAGTAGATCTCGTCGAGGCCCGTCTCGCGGCCCACCCCTTGCGCGGCCGCGAGCATCGTGCGCTGGAGGCCCTCGCGTCCGCCGTCGATGCCGAGCGGCGCCGACTGGATGATCGCGCGCCGGAAGAGCCCCCTCGCCTCGGGCACCGCCATGAGCGCGGCGATCGCGTCTCCGCCCGCGGACTGCCCCATCACCGTGACGCGGGTCGGGTCGCCGCCGAAGCTGCTCGCGCATGCACGCACCCAGCGGAGCGCCTCGAGGACGTCCAGCAGACCGAGGTTCGGCGGCGCGACGGTGCCGTCGCCGAACCAGCCGAGGATCCCGAGCCGATACGTGACGGCGACGAACACGACCCGCTGCTCGCGCACCAGCAGCGCGGGGTCGTAGCCGTCGAGATCTCCGCCGCCCGACAGGAAGCTGCCGCCGTGGACCCACACGACGACGGGCAGCTGCTCGTCCCCCGCATCGTCCGGCCACGTCACCGACACGCGCTGGCAGCGCTCGTCGATGCCGAGCCGCTCCGTGTAGTCGGGGCTGATGGCCACGGTCACGCCGTCGGGGGGCTGAGGGCTCACCGGGCACGGGGACGAGGCGTCCAGAGGCTTCCTCCACGGCCTCACGGGGCCGGGCCGCTCGAACCGCTCGGCCGCGGCGTACGGGATGCCCCGCGCGCGCCACACGTCCCCTTCGCGGTGCGCGAGCACCGGTCCGACCGGCGTGTCGACACGCCAGGCCGCGGCATCGGACATGACGGAACCTCCAGGCAGATCTTCGATGATGTCCCCCGCGACATCCCCTCTCGCCACCCTACGCCCGCCCCTCGCGCGGGCCCACCTCGCGAGGTAGTCGAGCAAGGTGGACGAGCGATCACTCGCACGTCACCCGGGCGTGACAGAATCCGCCTATGCCAGGTACCAACCTCACGCGCGCCGAGGCCGAGGCCCGCGCCGCCATCATCACCTCCGACAGCTACGAGGTCGAGCTCGATCTGACGACGAGCGAGCGCACGTTCCGGTCGACGTCGACCGTCCGCTTCGCCGCGACCCCCGGAGAGTCCACCTTCATCGATCTCATCGCGCCCGCCGTGCTGAGCATCACGCTCAACGGCCAGCAGCTGGACCCCGCCGAGCACTTCGCCGACAGCCGCATCGCGCTTCCGGACCTCGCGGCCGAGAACGAGCTCACCGTCGTCGCCGACTGCGCCTACATGAACACCGGCGAGGGCCTGCACCGCTTCGTCGATCCCGAGGACGGCGAGGTCTACCTGTACTCGCAGTTCGAGGTCGCCGACACACGCCGCGTCTTCGCGGTGTTCGAGCAGCCCGACCTCAAGGCCTCGTTCACCTTCACGGTGACCGCGCCCGACCACTGGCACGTGCTGTCGAACTCGCCGTCCACGAAGAAGCCCGTCGAGGGCACCGTCCTGAACGCGGGCGTCGAGCGCGGCGTCGCGCGCTGGTCGTTCTCCCCCACCACGCGCATCCCCTGCTACGTCACCGCGATCGTCGCCGGCCCGTACCACGAGGTCCAGGGCTCGGTGGAGTCGAACAAGGGCACCCTCAGCGCGAACGTGTACTGCCGCAAGGCTCTCGCGGAGTTCCTGGACGCCGACGTGATCCTGGACGACACCCAGAAGGGCTTCTCGTTCTACGAGGAGAAGTTCCAGATGGACTACCCGTTCGAGAAGTACGACCAGATCTTCGTGCCCGAGTTCAACGCGGGCGCGATGGAGAACGCGGGCTGCGTCACGTTCCTCGAGGACTACGTGTTCCGCTCCAAGACCGCGCAGGCGCGCATCGAGCGCCGCACGATCACGGTGCTGCACGAGCTCGCGCACATGTGGTTCGGCGACCTCGTCACCATGAAGTGGTGGAACGACCTGTGGCTCAACGAGTCGTTCGCCGAGTTCATGTCGACGCTGTGCGCCGCCGAGGCGACCCAGTACTCCGACGCGTGGGTGACCTTCAACTCGCTTGAGAAGTCCTGGGCGTACCGCCAGGACCAGCTGCCGTCGACGCACCCGATCATGGCCGAGATCAAGGACCTCGAGGACGTCGAGGTCAACTTCGACGGCATCACGTACGCGAAGGGCGCCTCGGTGCTGCGCCAGCTGGTCGCGTACGTGGGCCAGGACGAGTTCTTCGCGGGCGTCCAGGAGTACTTCCGCAAGCACCACCACTCCAACGCGGTGCTCATGGACCTGCTCGTCGAGCTCGAGGCCGCCTCGGGCCGCGACCTCGCGGCGTGGTCCGACGTGTGGCTCCAGAAGGCCGGCGTCACGACGCTGCGCCCCGTGATCGAGGAGGACAGCAACGGCGACATCGCCGCGTTCTCGATCGTCCAGGAGGTGCCGGCCGAGTGGCCCACCCAGCGTCCGCACCGGATCGGCATCGCCGGGTACGACGTCGTCGTCGGGGACGACGGACGGACCGCGCTCAAGCGCTCGGTGCAGGCCGAGGTCGACATCGACGGCGCCCGCACCGAGATCCCCGAGATGGTCGGCGTCAGGCGGCCCGCGCTCGTGCTCGTCAACGACGGCGACCTCGCCTACGCGAAGGTGCGGCTCGACGAGGTCTCGCTCGCGACCGCCGTGCAGCACGTGGGAGCGTTCGCCGACGCGATGCCTCGCTCGATGGTGCTCTCCGCCGCGTGGGACATGACCCGCGACGGAGAGATGCCCGCGCGCCAGTTCGTGGACCTGGTCCTCGGGTGCATCGCGACCGAGGACCAGTCGACCGTCGTCCTGTCGCTCCTGCGCCAGCTCGACACCGCGCTGTCGCTCTACACGACGCCGTCCGAGTCGGAGGCGGCGACCGCGAGCGCCGCGGGCACGCTGTGGTCGCTCGCGCTCGCAGCCGAGCCCGGCTCCGACAACCAGCTCCAGTTCGTCCGCGCGTTCGCGTCTCTCGCCTCGACGGGCGTGCAGCTCGACACACTGCAGGCGATCATCGACGGCAAGGTCCAGCTCGAGGGCCTGCCCCTCGACGCCGACCTCACGTGGGACCTGCTCATCGCGCTCGCCGCTGGCGGTCGCGTGGGAGAGGTCGCGATCGAGCTGCAGCTCACGAAGGACGCGACCGCCTCGGGTCAGCGTCGCGCCGCGACCGCACGCGCCGCGATCGCGACTCCCGAGTCGAAGCAGGCCACGTGGGACGCGCTCGTGAACGCCCCCGAGGGCGAGGACATGCCGAACGCGCTGCAGTTCGCGGCGACCGGCGGCTTCTCGAGGACGCACGACACGGCCCTCCTTGAGCCGTTCGTGGACCCGTACTTCGCGATGCTCCGCCGCATCTACGCGGACAAGACCAACGAGATGGCGACCAACCTCATCGAGGGCCTGTACCCGGTCGAGCTCGCGGGCCGCGTTCCCGACCTCCAGGACAAGGCGGCCGCGTGGCTCGCCGACAACGCCGATGCGCACGACGCGCTCAAGCGTCTGGTGCGCGAGGGCGATGACGGCGTGCGTCGTGCACTCCAGAACCAGGCGGCGGACGCCGCGTACGAGGGCTGACGCCACTCGCACCACACCTGTGCGCGGGGCCGGGATCGTCACGATCCCGGCCCCGCGACGTCTACCCCCTCTCGTCATGCGTCGGACGGGGTCCGAGGTCGCGCGCAGCACGCCTGGCGGCGTGGAAGACTTCTGCTCATGCCTGGACTGAACCTCACCAAGATCGAGGCCGCGGCGCGCGCCGCCGTGGTGTCCGACGTCGCGTACGACGTCGCCCTCGACTTCACCCTGCCCGGAGACGTCTTCCGGTCGCGCACCGTCCTCACCTTCGACGCCGAGCGCGGGACGACGACCTTCCTCGACCTCGTCGCGCACGAGGTCACGCGCGTGGAGATCGACGGTGAGGAGGTCGCTCCCGCCTCCGTCACGACCGACGGCCGACTGAGGCTGCACTCGCTCTCCGGGAGCACCCGGGTCGTCGTCGACGCCCTCATGCCCTACCGCACGGACGGACAGGGGGTGCATCGCTTCGTGGACCCCGAGACGAGCGAGACGTACCTGTACACGCAGTTCGCCGCGAACGACGCCCGCAGCGCCTTCGCGTGCTTCGACCAGCCCGACATCAAGGGACGGTTCACGTTCACTGTCGACGCTCCCGCGCACTGGGTCGTCGTCTCCAACTCGACCACGCCCGCGCCCGCGACCGTCGAGGGCGCGATGACGGGCGTCGCCCCGAGCGGGAGCGTCGGGGTGAGTCGCTGGACCTTCGGCGAGACCGACCCCCTCCCGTGCTACGTCGCTGCCGTCATGGCCGGCCCGTATGCGTACGCCGAGGGCGCGCTGACCTCGAGCAAGGGCGAGATCTCGGCGCGCGTCTATGGGCGTGCGCAGCTCGAGGCGCACCTCGATGCCGAGGAGCTGCTCGGCACGGTCCAGGCGGGGCTCGAGCTGTACGAGCGTGTCTTCGGCACCCCCTACCCCTACGAGAAGTACGACCAGCTCTTCGTCCCCGAGTACAACCTCGGCGCGATGGAGAACGTCGGCGCGGTCACGATCTCCGAGGACCGCCTGCTGTTCCGGGGACGCCCGTCCGACGGCGAGCGCGAGGCGCGCCAGAACGTCGTGCTGCACGAGCTCGCGCACATGTGGTTCGGCAACCTCGTGACGATGCGCTGGTGGGACGACCTGTGGCTCAACGAGTCCTTCGCCGAGTTCATCGGCACGTGGGCCACCGAGAAGGTCACCGAGTTCGCGGACTCGTGGGTCACGTTCGGCGCGAACCGCAAGTCGGTCGCCTACGTGCAGGACCAGCTCCCGACGACCCACGCGATCGTGACAGAGGTTCCCGACACCGAGGCGACCGTGTCGGCGTTCGACATGATCACGTATGCGAAGGGCGCCTCGGCGCTCAAGCAGCTCGCCGCGTACGTGGGCGAGGAGGCCTTCTTCGGCGGCGTGGCGTCGTACGTGAGCAGGTACGCGTACGGCAACGCGACCCTCGCAGAGTTCCTTGCCGAGGTGGAGGCCTCCGCGGGGCACGACCTGTCCGCATGGGCCCAGGCCTGGCTCGAGACACCCGGGGTCCCGACGCTGAGCGCCGACCTCGTCGAGAAGGACGATGCGACGATCGCCTCGCTCGCCGTCGTCGAGACCCCCGCCGCAGACTTCCCCGTGGCCCACCCGCACCGGCTCACCGTCGCGGGCTACTCGCACGGCGACGAGGCGTTCTCTCGCGAGTGGGAGGCGGACGTCGCGCTCGAGGCGGGCTCGGTCGCCGTGCCCGAGGCCGCCGGGAAGCCGCTGCCTGACCTGCTGCTCGTCAACGACGGCGACCGCAGCTACGCGAAGCTCCGCCTCACCGAGGCCTCCGTCGCGACAGCGGTCGCCCACATCGGAGACCTCACCGAGGCCAAGCCGCAGGCGCTGGTCCTCGACGCCCTGTGGCACATGTGCCGCGACGCGCAGCTGCCCGCCGAGAAGTACATCGATGCCGCGCTCACCGCGCTCCCGGTGATGGCGAACTCCACCGCCGCCGAGTCGCACGTCCGCACGCTCGTCGTGGCGCTCACGCGCTACCTCCCACCCACCCGGCTGGACGCCGTCGGCGAGGAGGCCGCCGAGCGGCTGTGGGCGTCGCTGCTCGGCGCGACGCCCGCGTCGGACATCCAGCTGCAGCTGCTGAAGGCCTACGCGCAGGTCGCGCGCACACCGGCGCAGGCCGCGCGGCTCGACGCACTCGTGCACGGCGAGTCGCGCCTGCCCGAGCTCACGATCGACACCGACCTGTCGTGGCTGCTGCTCCAGTCGCTCGCCGCAGCGGGAGCCGTCGACGCGGCCGGGATCGATGCCCACCTCGCGTCGGACGACACCGCCGCCGGCCGCCGTCGCGCCGCCGGGGCCAAGGCCGCGATCGGCACCCGCGAGGCCAAGCGCGCCGCGTGGGAATCGCTCGTCCGCCCCAACGGCCCGACCCTCAACAACGCGACGCAGTACGAGGTCGGGCTCGGTCTCGCGAGGGTCACCGACCCTGCGCTGATCGCGCCTCTCGCGGAGAAGATCCTCGACGACCTGCTGGACTACTACGTGCCGAATGAGGGATTCGTCGGCGCGCGCGTGGCCCGGTATGTGTTCCCGATCGCGACCATCGGCCGCGTTCCTGGGATCGACGCGAAGGTCGAGGCATGGCTCACGGCCCACGCCGACGCGCCGTCCGTGCTGCGCAAGGTGGTGGTCGAGTGCCTCGACGAGATGAGGCGCGCGGCGGCGGCCCAGGCGGTCTGAGCTTCGATCTCCGAGAGGCGCGCCTGGCCGTCACCGCCCCGGGGCGCGCCCCGGCCTCGGCCCGATCGGGCAGCGCGTGCGCGGAGGCTCAGTCGCGCGCGTGCTTGAGCTTCGCGACGAGCCTGCGCACGCGCGGGTGATCGAACAGGTCGTCGAGCAGCACGGGCTCACCGTTGGAGTCGGTCAGCGGCACGCACCAGTTCGGGTACTCGAGGAACGTGCCCGGCTGGTTCTGCGTCTTCATCTCGCCCACCAGGTCGGTCACGGCGATCGCGCTGAGCAGCGCAGGCGAGTTGAGCACGAGCGCGTGCATGCCCGCGAGGATGTCCTCGTCCTCAGGCTCGATCGGCAGCCAGCCCCGCTCGTCGAGGTACCTCGTGAGGCCCTCGACCTCGCGACGTCCCTGCGCCCGCATCTCCTCTACGTCGCCCACCAGCAGGCCGAGCTCCTCGGGAACGTCCAGGTCGGTGCCCGCGAGGTACGCGGCCGTCGGCGGATGGTCGTGCGTCGTCACGGCGACGAGCACGTCCGAGCGGTAGTCCTCGGGCGCGAGCGGATGCCCGTCGCGCCACTCGAAGCGCTGCACGACGGTGCCCAGCAGGCCTCGCTCGTTGAGGTACTCCATGACCCACGGCTCGACGGTGCCGAGGTCCTCGCCGATGACGATCGCGCCCGCGCGCTGCGCCTCGAGCGCGACGATGCCGATGAGCGCCTCGTGGTCGACATAGACGTAGGCCCCGTCGTCCGCGCGGTGGCCGTCCGGCACCCACCACTGGCGGAACAGCCCGAGCACGTGGTCGATGCGGAGCGCGCCGGCATTCGCGACGGCGGCCCGGACCAGGTCGCGGAACGGGAGGTACGCGGCGGACTCCATCGCGCGCGGGTTCCACGGCGGCAGCGCCCAGTTCTGCCCGAGCTGGTTGAACGCGTCAGGTGGCGCACCGATGCCGACGCCGCGAGCGAGCACCGTCTGGAGCGCCCATGAGTCGGCGCCCTCTGGGTGGACGCCGACGGCGAGGTCCATCATGATCCCGATCCGCATGCCGGACTCGAGGGCGCGGGCCTGAGCACCGGCGAGCTGCTCCTGCGCGATCCACTGGAGCCACGCGTAGAACATGATGCGGTCGGGGTGCTCCTCGCGCCACTGGGCGACCTCGGGGGCGCGCGGGTGGGACAGCGCCTCGGGCCACGCCTGACCGCTGTACTCCTCCGCGATCGCGCACCACGTCGCGAAGTCCTCGAGCGCCCGTCCCTCGCGCAGGCAGTAGGCCTCGAACTGCGCGTCGCGCCCCACCGAGCGTGACGCCTCGAACACCTGCTCCAAGGCGGCCTTCTTCGCTGTCCACGCGCCGTCGCGGTCGAGCAGCTCGTCCGTGGCGTTCGCGCGGCGCGGCTTCTCCGACTCCCACTCGAGCACCGCGCGGCGCTGACTGGGCAGATACGCGACCTCGGGGATGTCCTCGACCCGGATGTAGGTGGGGTTGAGGTAGCGCCTGGACGACGGGCTGTACGGGGAGTTCGAGATCGGAGGCACTGGCTCGCACGCGTGAAGCGGGTTGACCAGCACGAAGTCGGCGCCGGCCCGCACCTTGGCGAGCGCGCACAGGTCCCCGAGATCGGCGAAGTCGCCGAGTCCCCATGAGCGCGACGACCGGATCGAGTACAGCTGCGTGTGGAGACCGTAGGGACGAGCCTCCCGCACGTCGTCTCGGATCTCGACGCGCTGCGGCGTCACGACGACCCAGCCCTTGCCCTTGATCCCGGTCGTGGTGCCCTCGACCCGATGCCAGCCGAGGGGCAGGCTGCCCGGGATCTTGAACGAGGCGCGGCCGATCTCGCGCTCCCCCACCGAGCGCGGCGGGATGTAGATGTCGACCTGCTCGAGGTCCCAGCGCTCGCCCGTCTCGAGCACGAGCTGCGCGGTCGCTGGCTCGCCGTGGGGGACGTGGACCGGGATCACGGTCTCCGCGCCCTCGCGCAGCACCGTCACCGCGGGGACCATCCGCTCCCAGCGAAGGTCCTCGAGCCGCGTGAGCGCCGCCAGGCAGCGGTCATCGTCGGAGCCGTCGACGCCCATGGCGGCGAGGACGGCGCGGATCGCGGCTGCGGAGCTCGTCTTGTGCTCGCCGGAGGCCGCGGTGTAGTCGAGCGCCACTCCGCACGCACGCGCGAGCTCCTGCAGCGCAGGGGACGGGGCCTCGTGGGTGGTGTCAGGGGATTCGCTCACGCGTTCCATCCTGCCATCGTCCGTGGTTCTTGTACGGGTGAAGCCGAAAGTGGACACCGTGTCGGGCGCGCCGGTTACTGTAGAGCGCGTGATGAACCCTGGATCGCTGCTGACGCTCATTCCCACGGAGACGGACCCCTCGCCGGAGGCGTCGCCGCTCGCCGACACGGACGTGGCCCGCACGGTCGAGAACTGGTCCGACTACTTCAACCGCTCGCTCGGCGACGGCTGGGGCCAGCTCGCCTTCATCGGCGCGATCATCCTGTTCGGCGTCCTCATGTGGGCGGTCGGCCGCTGGGTCATCAAGATCGTGACCCGATCGATCGAGGAGGGCCTCCCGCTCACCGAGCACAAGGCGCGCTCTGCCCTCAAGAAGGCACGCATCACGATCGCCACGGAGGACACGCTCGACGCGCGCCTCGAGCGCGAGCGCAGGAAGCAGCGGGCCCGCACCATCCGCCTGGTCCTCAACGCGACCCTGACCGTGCTCGTGGTCACGACCATCGCGCTGATCGTGCTCGGCGAGATCGGCATCAACATCGCACCGCTCCTCGCCTCCGCCGGAATCGTCGGCGTGGCGCTCGGCTTCGGCGCGCAGTCGCTCGTGAAGGACCTCATCGCGGGCGTGTTCATGCTCGTCGAGGACCAGTACGGAGTCGGAGACATCATCGACGTGGGTGAGGCCTCGGGAGTCGTCGAGGAGATCGGCCTGCGGTCCGTGCGACTCAGGTCGATCGACGGGACGATGTGGTACGTCCCCAACGGCAACGTCACGCGGGTCGGCAACATGACCCGCCTGTGGTCGCGCGCGCTCCTCGAGATCCGTGTCGGCTACGACACCGACCTCGAGGAGGCACGCGAGGCGATGCTCAGCGCGGTCGAGGCCGCGCGCAAGGCCGACGAGGTCGTCGACAACGCGATCCTGTCCGAGCCCGACGTGCCGGGCATCGAGGGCTTCGACGTCGATTCTGTGACGATCCGCCTGCTGATCCAGGTGCAGCCCGCGACGCAGTGGGACGTCATGCGTGCCGTGCGCCGCGAGGTCCGCCGCGAGTTCACCGAGAGGGGCATCGAGATGGCGATCCCGCACCAGGCGTACCGCCTGTCGGCGCCGGCCCCCGCCGGAGCGCGCGAGGAGGAGACGACAGCATCGTCCACGAGCTCCTCGTCCACCGAGACCACGCACCACTCGACGCCCGGCAAGGACGAGGCGACGCGCAGCGGATCAGTAGTGCGCGGCGACCAGGGCGACGGCACGGACGGCGACGAGTGAGCGAGCCGGTACCCCCCGCATCGTCCCCGGACCCGTTGACCGAGGCGGCCCCGAGCTTCTTCGACGCCGTCGGCGGGCACACCGTCTTCGAAGGCATCGTCCGCCGCTTCTACGAGGGCGTGAAGGACGACGACGTGCTTCGGCCCATGTACCCGGAGGACGACATGGAGGGCGCGGTCTGGCGCCTCACCGCCTTCCTCGAGCAGTACTGGGGCGGGCCGACCACGTACTCCGAGCAGCGCGGTCACCCGCGGCTGCGCATGCGCCATCAGCCCTTCCACGTGAACCCCGACGCGCGCGACCGCTGGCTCACGCACATGCGCGCCGCGGTCGCCGACGCGGGCCTTTCGCCTCTGCACTCCGCGACCCTCATGGACTACCTCGAGCGCGCGGCGCACTCGATGATCAACACCTTCGAGGAGACCCCGGGGCGCTGAGTCCGCGTCCATGAAGGGATCACGCGGGCTACCCTCGACCTCATGGAGCACACCCCCGACACGTGGGCCGAGCAGGCAGTCGCCTCCGGCCTCGCAGCACTGAACCTTCACCGCGACGGCGACACGAGCTTCACGGGCCAGTCCCTTCCGATGCCCGGCGGGCGCGTGTTCGGCGGGCAGGTGCTGGGTCAGGCGATCGTCGCGGCGGGACTCACGGTCGACGACGAGCGTCCCGTCCACTCGATGCACGGCTACTTCCTCCGGGCCGGCGACGCGTCGAAGCCGATCGACTTCGAGGTCGAGATCCTGCGCGACGGCCGTTCGTTCTCCGCGCGCCGCACGCATGCCCTTCAGGAAGGGCAGCCGATCCTGTCGATGATCGCCTCCTTCCAGGAGGCGCAGGAGGGCGTCGACCACCAGGTGACGATGCCCGAGGTGCCTGGGCCCGACGAGCTCGTCTCCGGAGTCGACGTGTTCGCGCCGCTCGCGGGTCACCCGACGGCGGACTTCTGGCTGGGGCGCGCGCCGTTCGACGCGCGCCAGGTCGAGGGGCCCATCTACCTCAGGCCAGATTCCCAGGCCCGGCCGTACCAGACCACGTGGGTCCGTGCGCGGACGAAGGTCGACGTACCGGACCTCACGCACCGCGCGCTCCTTGCCTTCGCGTCGGACCAGATCATCCTCGAGCCGATCCTGCGCCGCCACGGCGTCTCGTGGGCGACCCCGGACATCTCCTTCGCGAGCCTCGACCACGCGATGTGGTGGCACCGCCCGGCACGCGCCGATGAGTGGCTGCTCTACGTCCAGGACGCGCCGACCGCGCAGGGCGGGCGTGGCCTCGCGGGCGCGTGGGTGTTCTCGGAGGACGGTTCCCTTGTCGCCACTGCCGCGCAGGAGGGCATGATCCGGATCTAGGCGCCCGTGCGCTCTCGCGCCTCGGCCGAGCGATCGCGAGTGCCGGCGCCGACGCGGCGGCGCCGTCGCCGCGGCATCGCCTCGAGGTAGACGGCCGCGTAGCCCCTCTCCGCCTCGGCGACGGAGAATCGCTCGGACCCGGCCAGCGCGCGCGCACGCCAGCGCCGGAGCTCGGCCGGATCCGCCATCAGTGGGCGGAGCGCATCCGCGAGGGCCCGTGGGTCCCGTGCCGGGACCAGCTGTCCGGCCTCGCCGCCATCGAGCACCTCGGGGATGCCGCCGACGTCGGTCGCCACCACGGCGCAACCGGCGGCGCGGGCCTCGGCGACGTTGAGCCCGAACGGCTCCGCGAGCGACGCGGTGACGAAGATCTGGGCCTGCGCAAGCTGGCGCCACGGGGTCATGGTGGGCCCGAGGAAGTGGACAGCCTCGGTCAGACCCGCCTCGGCGACCTGAGCCTCGAGGTCGGCCTGCGCAGGTCCCCACCCGATCACGTTGAGATGCCACTCGGGGAAGTCCTGCGCGAGCAGCTCGAACGCCGCGATGACGTCGTCGATGCCCTTGCGAGGGTGAAGCCCGGACAAGGTGGCGACAGCGGGGAGTTGCAGGTCCGGCACGGTCATGTCGGTCAGGACCTCACGCGCCGAACCCACCGCACCGTTCAGGACCACGCGCAGCTTCTTCGCCGGGTACCCCCGGGACCGCAGGAGCCGCGCCTCCGCCTCGCTCACCGCGACCACGCGGCTGCCCGCGCGCATCATCCATGAGTGCCGGTCGAACGAGTTGTGCATGGTCGTGACGAGAGTCGTGCTCGAGGCCTTCGACACGGGCCAGGCGGCCACGGCCGAGGACATCATGTGGGCGTGGACGATGTCGGGGTCGAGGCGGCGCACGAGCGCGCCCACCCTGCCGGCACCGCGGATCAGGCCGGGCACACCCGAAGGCTCCTCAAGCTCGATCACGTCCACGCCGTGGGCCGCGAGGAGCTCGTCGTACGAGCCCGGCCCCGAGGCGAACCGCACGTCCATCCCCGCGTCGGCCTGCGCGCAGGCGAGGTCCACCGCGACGTGCACGCTGCCGTTGCCGCGGCGCGCGTGCTTGAGAAGGTGCAGGACCCTGAGAGGTCGCGTGCGCTCGCGCGCAGGCTCCGGGCGCGCGGACACCGAGACGTCCACCGGTACCGTTCGTGTGCTCCTGGTCATCCAGGCCTCCACCCCAGCCGATCCACGGACCCGGGAGATCATGCGCAGCGCCGACTCCCGACCCCTCTCCGTCGGTCAACCCTCGCGTCGAACATAACCGGAAAAAGAACAAAAGGGAAGAAATACGACACACGGTGCCGCCCGATCGGGCGTCGAGGGGGCCGTCCGGTCAGGTCGAGGACGCCGCCTCGTCAGGCACACCGGAGGCGGAGGCCGCCGCCCGCCGAGGCAGCATCGTCCCTGTCCCGTGCCCTGCGGCCAGGAGCCCGTGGGCGAGGATCCCAAGGCCGAGCCACAGCACTCCGGACGAGTCGGACAGCCCGGGGCTCGAGATCGCCTTGCCGATGAACGTCGCGGTCAGGGCCCACATCACCGGCGCGTAGCCGGTCAGCCCCAGGGCGGGCAGCGCGATCGACAGGACCGCGCCGACGAAGAGGATCGCACCAACCACCCCCACCGCGCCGAGAAGGGTGTAGACCAGGGACGACGCACGGACGTTGCCGAGCCCGAGGCCAATCCCCCATGTCTCCACGAACACCTTGAACGACTCGGTGTCCGCCCAGGAACGATCCGTGAAGGACGACGAGCTGACCTTCTCGTCGACCAGCGAGGTGAACTGCGCCACGAGCGCCGGCAACGCGATCAGACCGACTCCCACGGCCCCGAGGGCGATGAGCAGCGCGCGCGGCGACACCGTGAAACGGGGGCTCAGCACCCGCCAGACGAACGCCCCCACCGCGAGCGCCGCGAGCGCGGCGCCGACCACGAGGAAGGTGGCCGAGGTCGAGACGAGCCCCAGCTGGATCGCGATCGCGGCGATGGCGATGCTGGCCGCGCGCCGCCATCCGCGCAGGGCCGCGGCATACGACAGGAAGTAGGCGGCCGCCGCGGCTGCGGACATCGCCAGCGCGGCGGGCTCCGTGGTGATGCCCCGGAAGCGAAGCCCCCCGCCGGGTGCCGTCTCGATGTACTTGAACCCCGGCGAGTTGTCGAGGACCCCCTCGGGGAACGGCACGCCGTACGTCACCGACAGATAGCGCCAGAACGTCAGGCCGATCCCGACGCCGAGCGGGATCGCGAGCAGCCCTGGCCCGGTCGTCGCCGACCGGGCGACCAGCACGACGACGACGATGCTGAGCGCGAGGTAGATGAGCTGCGCGAAGTTGGACGGCGCGAGGTCCCCCGCGACCACCAGGGTCTGGTTCTCGGTGACGGTGTAGAGCCCGGGGAACAGCATCGGCGAGACCACCACGACGATCACCGACCACGCGAACAGCAGGAGGAGCAGCGGGATGCCTGGAATCTGAGTGAGCCGCGGGTTCGCGGGAGCTCCCCTGCGCGCGAACCACTGCCAACTGAGCAGGCCGAGCCCTCCCAGGGCGACCGCGTAGAAGGTCGGGACCGCCTCGCCCCCGGCCACCACCGCTGCGCCTGCCGGAGTGATGGCGCCGATCGCGAGCGCGCGCTCGTACCTGCGGCTGACGAGGCCGTAGATCACGGCGATCGCCGTGCTCAGGGTGAGGATCGTCATGGTGTGTACGCTAGCGTGCGTGCGAGATCGGTAGTCGGGCGGAGGGCGACCGATCGCTTGAGGGGGGATATGGACTTCAACGACATCCGGGTCGCCGTGATCCGAGGCTGGATGTGGATCGCCGCGGCCATCGTGGTGGGAGGCGGCGCCGCCGTCGCCTACATCGCGATCACGCCGCCCCTCTACTCCGCCTCCGCGGAGGTCGTGCTCATCGCGAACGGCCCCGCCTCGATCTCCGAGGCGCAGCAGGGCGTGTCCATGAGCGTGCAGCTCGCGGACACGGTGGCCGCGATCATCGACTCGCCCGCCGTGCTCGCCTCCGTCTCGGAGGACGACGACCTCAGCACCGCCGACGTCACGGACATGCTCACGGCCACCGCACGCTCCCTCACCTCGACCATCGACATCACCGTGTGGTCGAGCGACCCAGAGCTGGCCGCGTCGGTCGCGAACGCCGCGGCCGAGAGCGCCCACGAGGTGATCCCGGAGCTCCTCGGCAACGAGGACGACGCCGGCAACCTGCCGCTCGCGCTCGAGGTCATCCGCCCCGCGAGCGTGCCCGGGTCCCCGGTCTCGCCGAATGCGAAGGGCGTGCTCGTCATGGGGCTCGGCCTCGGGCTGTGCGCGGGCGTCGCGGTCGCGGTGGCCCTGTACGCATGGCGCTCGCGCAGGGAGGGCGAGGACGACGGTGCGGACGACGCTGCCACTGTCGACCTTGCCGCGGACGAGGCTGACACGGACGACGAAGGTGAGACGGACGGCGACGCGGCCGACGCGCCTGAGCCCATGGACGATGCGGCGCCTCCTGGCGACGAGGTCGCGGACGAGGCGGGCGGAGAGTCGGGCGACGGGGCCGAGCCGGACGACGACGCTGACGCTGACGACACCCCGGACGCCGCAGGCGCTTCAGACGAGCATGAGGAGCCGGAGGAGGCCGAATCGGGCGAGGGTGCCGAGTCCCCGGAGTCCCTCAAGCCTGTCGCTCCCGCTGAACCTGGTTCCCCCGACGATCCGACCCCATCGGCGAAGGAAGAGCCCGCTCGTCCTCCCCGGCCCGCCAGGACGGCGACGAAGGCGCGTCGCGCCTCGAACCCCCGCAAGACGCAGCGGCGGCGAAGGGGATCTTCGTAACATTTCAGAAAAGCCTCTGAGGTAAGGTCCCACGTAGCAGCACGATCGCGGCCGCGCACTTGAGCGGCGCGACTGTCGCTTGGGGGGCGGATGATCGTACGGCGCAACGGGTCAAGGGTCGGTGCATGAGGGAGCCGACGACCGCGGGCGCGCGCGCCCCCGGGTGGATCGCGTGGGTCGGCCGATGAGGTCTCACCTCCTGATCGTCGCGGTGGTGGTGTGCATCGCGGCCCTCGCGGGCTTCGTCGCATGGAAGGTCTGGCTGGACTCCGAGCCGGTGCCGTCGACCGTGACTGCCTCCTCCACCATGCAGGGCTTCGACGCTGACCGGCTCGTGGCGAGAGCGCTCGCCACCCCCGCACCCGAGCCCGCGACCGCATCGTCCGAGGTGGGCACCGACGTCGACGCCGAGGACGACCCGCCCCTGTGGCGCAGCAACGACGAGACCACGGGAGCCTGGGTCGAGATCGAGTGGGAGTCCCCCGTCGACGTCAGCCGGATCCGGCTCGACGGCGCTGCCGACGCCGACGGCGGCTTCACAGGCGCGCTCGTGACGTTCGACGATGGCAGCGCGGTGCTGGTCACGCCCGACCTGGAGGGCAACGTGACGGTGGACATCCCGGCGCGGACCGTCTCCTCGGCGCGCGTGCGGTTCGAGGACGGCGAGGAAGGCGTGACCTCGATCGCCCTGCGCGGCCTGCTGCTCGACGACTCGGGCGAGGAGGTCGGGTCGCCCGACGATCCCGAGGTGACCGGCTCGGCCGGCGGGTCCGATGCGGGGGCCGTCGTCGATGGCGACATCGCCGCCGGCGATCTGGGCGAGGTGTGGGCCGGCGCGGGTGACGAGGCGTGGCTCGAGCAGGCATGGGATCACCCGGTCGCGCTCGCGAGCGTGCAGCTCGCGGGCAGCGGCGACGGCGGTGAGGCCGTGGGCGGGGACCTGATCTTCAGCGACGGCAGCTCCATACGCGTCAGCGCGGTGTCCGACGAGCCCGGAGAGCTCACCACGGTCGCGTTCGCGCCGCGCACGGCCACCTGGGTGCGGTTCGAGGCGGACGAGGCGACGGCGCGCATCGGCGAGTTGCGCGTGTACGGCCCCGGGATCACTCCCCCGGCCTGGCCCGTCGAGGACGGCTACACGGTGGAGCCCGCAGCGGCCGAGGCATGCACGACCGCAAGCCCCGCGATCGGCGCGACGCAGGATTCGGCCCTCGCGCTCGTCTGCCCGGAGGTCGGAGCCATCGTCGGCCCGATGGCGACAGTCGTGGTCTCCGCCCCTGCTGGCCGCGAGGTGTCCGCGTCCGCGTGGGTGCCGGATGGGGATTCCGGCCTGGTCGAGACGGTCGCGACCGCGGTGGCGGGCGACGACGGCCGCGCCGAGCTGACGTTCGACACCTCCGATCTCCTGGAGGGACCCCTTGCGGTGCGGATCACCACCCCTCACGAGGAGGTGCCGCTGTACGTCCAGCTGTACAACAGCGTCGGCGAAGGGCGGAGCGACGAGTCCAGTGCGCCCGACGGGATGACACTGCAGTACGAGGAGACCTTCGACACGCCGCTGTCGATCTCCCGCACGGGGGCAGGCGCCACCTACGCCGCATCCAAGCCCTCCGCCGACGGAGCCACCGAGTTCGGCGCGGCGGTGTTCCTCGACCCGAGCCTGGGCGAGGATCTGCTGGCGACGGTCGACGGCATGCTCAGGATCCGGGTGGAGCCTCTGGAAGGCGCCGACCCTTCCGGCTACGAGCGGACCTACGCGGGCGGGCTCCTGTCCTCCGCACGATTCGACGGCTCCGGCGTCTCCGCCCAGTACGGGTACTTCGAGGCGCGCATCCTCGCGCCAGCGGGGCGCGGCACGTGGCCCGCGTTCTGGATGCTCGACACCGAGAGCACCGTCACCCCAGGTGGCACCGTCGGTGAGGTCGACGCCGTGGAGCTGTACGGACACAACCCCTATGGCAGCTGCCACGTGCTGCACAACTGGCCCGAGGGGACCGGGAGCACCGAGGACAACCCCTACTGCTTCCACCTCAACGGGCATGCCGACTGGGCGCTCGCGTGGCACACCTACGGGGTGCGCGTACGGCCCGGCGGCGTCGACTACACGATCGACGGCGTGCCGATCACCTCGCAGGAGGACCTCGAGCTGGACTCGGCGCCCTACTTCTTCATGGTCAACCTCGCGCTCGACGGGGGCTGGCCGGTGGCGCTCGATCCCACGGGTGGCGTGGTCGACATGTACGTCGACTGGATCCGCGTCTACTCCTGATCCTTGAGCCTCGCAGGGCGGCGCGGTGCCACGGCGGTCGATGCTAGACCGCGGCGACCGCATCAGGGCTCGCCGTGCCCGCGCTCGGCGCGAAGCGAGCCCTCACCAGGCGCCGCGCGAGCGAGCGGGGCACCACGAGCACGGCGCATGACCACCCCGCGATCAGCACCCTCTGCACGAGGGTCTCGGGTCCGGGCGCGAAGGGCGAGGTGAGGGCGTCGCGCGCCATGCGCAGCGCAGAGTCTCCGGGGATCGGATGCTCGTCGGGGCGCAGCCTCCGGTGCGCGACCCGCAGCTGCAGCAGGTGGCGGCCGCGGAACAGGGGTCCGATGCCGTCTCCCTCGGTACCCGAGATCTCCTGCGCGAACAGGTGCCTGCGGTACGCCTTGTCCAACTCGATCGCGAACCTGCCGTCATGCGCGAGCAGGTTGCTGTCATTGGCCCCATGGATCCGGTATCTCGCGAGCGGCGTGGTGACCGTCAGCACGTCGCCCAGGAAGGGCGCCGCGGCGAGCGTGAGCGAATCGGGCGCGTCGCCGAGGCGGTCGTCTATCGGGAAGAGCCGCTCGAGGAAGCCGCGATCGTACGCGTTCCCCGTGCCGGGAGGAGTCGGGTACGCGGCCGTCGCCCGCATCCACCGACGCACCTCCTCCGGCGTGGGGGCGGAGTCGAAGTCCGGGAACACCCCGCCCTTCGGCCTACCCTCGCGGTCGATCCGGATCATCGGGAACTGCACCTTGCTGACCCCGGGGCGCCACACCGCCGCGACCTCCTCCGCGAGACCCGGCTCGAGCAGGTCATCCGAGTCGAGGAAGACCACTACGTCCCCGGACGATGCGGCGAATCCGACGTTGGTCGCGGCGTGCTGCCCGCCGTTCGGCTGGAAGATCGCGGTGACAGAATCGCCGAAGGAGCGGATGACCTCGCGCGACCCGTCGGTGGACCCGTCGTCGACGACGATCACCTCGAGGTCGGGCCACCGGATCGCGAGCGCGCTCTCGATCGCGGGCCCGACGAAGTCCGCGTAGTTGTAGTTGCAGATGATGACGGTGAGCCGCTTCACGGCACCTCCTGAGGCGTGGCCGAAACATGCCTGGAAAATCGGTGCTGGTGCACAAACCGGTATAGGTGCACTATAGGGGAGTCGACGATCCGCTCGAGGGCCGCCTCGAGGATCGGGACACTGCAGCCGTCCTGGGGGCGCCCAGGGCCCCGGTGTGACGGACCGACGTGGTGGGGGGAACCGTGACGGCTTCGACGACCGCAGCGCCGAGCTATCGGCGCGCGGCGCTCATGATGACGGCGACGAGCATGCTCGTCCCGCTCGGTGGCCTGGTGACGGCGCCGGTGCTCGCACACGGGCTCGGGGCCGAGGGACGCGGAGAGATGGCTGCCGCGCTCGCACCGGCCACGCTGATCCTCGGGATCGCGACCCTCGGGCTCCCGGAGGCGCTGACGTACTTCGTCGCCAAGCGTCCGAGCATCACGCGTCGCGCGCTCGGCTGGACTGCGCTCGCGACGGCCGGAGCGGGCCTGCTCAGCGTGGTCGCGGTCTGGTTCGCACTGCCGTTCCTCACGGCGGGAGACCCCGAGCTCGGCCGCCTCGTCATGATCGCGAGCCTGTGGAACGTCCCCGCGCTCGTGGTCGGCGTGCTGCGTGGCGCCGCGACCGGCAGACAGATGTGGGCGGTGATCGCCTGGGAGCGGATCGCGCTGACGGTGCTGCGCGTCGTCATCCTCGCCGCGCTGCTGCTCGCGGGCCGGCTCACGGTCGAGCTCGCGGTGCTCGTGAGCGTCGTGCTCCCCGTGGTGTCCGGGCTCGTCTACATGACGCTCCTCACACGACCGCCGAAGGACGCGGACCAGCCCTTCGACGACCCGCGCATCGTCGCTCCCCTGTTCCGCTACGGCGTCGCGACCTGGCACGGAAGCATCGCCAGCATGGCGATCGCGAGGCTCGCGGACCTCCTCATGCTGCCCCTGTCGGATGCGCAGTCCCTCGGCCTGTTCGTGGTCGCGGTGACGATCGCCGACGTTCCCCGCGTGGTGACGTTCGCGATCCAGGGGACCCTGTTCGGCGTCAGCAGCCACACCCGCGATCCCGCGCGCGTCACGTCGACCTCGCGACTGACGATCATCGTCGGCACGCTCGGATGCGTCGCGATCGGAGCCACGCTGCCGTGGTGGATCGGACCCGTGTTCGGCGACGAGTTCACGGCCGCCACGGTCCCGACCCTCATGCTCCTGGCCGGCGTGATCATCATGGTGCCGGGGCTGATGGCGTCGAGCGGGCTGAGCGCGTGGGGACGTCCGGGGCTGCGGTCCGCCGCGCAGTTCCTCGCGCTCGGCATGAACCTCACCGTGTTCCTCACCCTCGTGCCGATCCTCGGCATCTACGGTGCCGCGTGGGCGGGGTCGGCGGGCACCACTGCGTTCAGCGTCTTCACCGTGGCAGCGGCCGCGCGCGTGATGAAGGTGCGCTGGACGGACTTCCTGATCCCGCGGCGCGCCGACTTCGTGCTGCTCTGGAAGGAGCTGCTCGCGCTCGTGCGCAGGCCCGCACGTCGCCGCTGAGCGCTTGCCGCGCCTCGTTGCTGACGCCTCGCCGCGCCTCGTTGCTGACGCCTCGCGGCGCTCCCTCACGAGGCGACGCGGTCGGGCGCGGACCACGCCAGCGACCGCAACGAGTCCCAGAGCGGCCCCGTCTCCGCCTCGATGCGGGCCCGATCCTCGTCGCTGAGCCGCTCACGCCACGCCCCGGACAACGCCCTGCTGTCGCGCTGGAGCGCATGCTGCCGATGCTGGGCGGGGTCGACCTGGCTCGCGGTGCTGTCGGCGACCACCTTGGCCCTGAGCCGCTCGGTCCAGGGCAGCTCCAGCTGCGCGAAGAGGCCCTCGAACTGGACCTCCGGCTCGTCACACACGTTCTCGTGCGACATGTAGCGCCACTGAGGGTGCTCGTCGCGCAGGATCAGCGCCGCATGAGCGAAGATCTTCCACTGCAGGATGAGCCCGCCCAGGCGGTCGTCTGGCTGGTCGCGGTAGCGGTCGATCTCGTCGCCGAGGCTCCCGGTGAACCGCTCGACGATGCCGGGCTGGCGGAGCAGGCTGTCGACCTCGCACGACCAGCCGAGCTTGATGTAGCTGCTGATCATGCCCGCGGGATGGCGCACCATCATCACGACCATCGCGTCGTGCTGCTGCTCGAGCCACTCGGCGGCGAAGAACGCGAGGGGATCCTTGAAGAGGGTCCTCCTGGCGCTCACGAATCGTCGCGGCGCCTTCGAGACCTCGCGCGCGGCGAGGTGCGCGGGGAGCTCGGCGCGGAAGCCCGTGCCCAGCCGCGCGGCCCGCGCCGCGGCCCTCACCCGCCTCCGCGTCCGCCCCATCGCGACGAGCTCAGCGACGTCAGGGACCGCGTCGGCGGGGGCCTCCGGATCCACGTAGAGGTACCGTTCCGGCACGTCGATCGGATGCGGTGCCTCGTCGTTGAAAGGCTCGTACAGGTACAGCACGTCCGGGCTGGCGCCCACCGTCGAGCCGACCCACGTCGTGCCCGAGCGCGGGCAGCCCGTCACCACGATCGGGCGGGTGCACCGGGCCTCCGTCATCGAGCGCTCCGGGTCGCGCCGAGCGCCGCAGCGGCCGCGAGCGCCCGCGTCACCTCGGGCTCGAGCGCGTCGGCCGCGTCGATCTGCATCTCGGGAGACGGGTAGTACTCGTTGACCGGCAGCACCTCGGCGAGATCCGGTCGATCCCTGCCGAAGTCGACCATCACCGGCTCTCCCGTGAACCTGCTCACCAGGCGCTGGGGCGAGCCGCGCCGGGTGGTGCACTCGACGAAGCCCTCTGCGAGCGGCTCGATCTCGGCGACCATCGACCGGTTCACCAGCTGGGGGTAGTCGCCGAACATCGCGTTCACATCGTCGTACCGCTGCCACCACCACAGGGCCCGCCGCGACCGGTGGAGCCCGGGCGAGCGCTTCGAGAACCACAGCAGGCGCGTGGGCGCCGTGATCGCCGCCAAGAGCTCGCGGTAGCTCTCCACCCAGTTGGCACGGGTCTCTGCGAGCACCGCGCGCACCTCCGAGTGCCCCTTGACCGACCGCACGACCTTGCGAAGCCCGCTCGGGAGGTGCTGCAACCCGTCGTCGTGCTGGGCAAGGAGGTCCGCATAGGCCTGCGAGGCGGAGATCCGCTCGCCCGTCTCGCGATCCGTCATGTACTCCAGACCACCGCTGTCGAAGCGCGAGTTGTCCTCGCTGCGCGCCGACATCACCTGGACGATCACGAGCGCGGCGCCGTTGATGAGCGGCAGCAGCTCGGGGTGGCGGAGGAAGAACCTCGGTCCCGCTCCCCCATATCCGAGGTTGACCACGGGCAGGCCGAGCCGGTCCTCGAGCAGGGCCGGATACGGCTGATCGCAGAAGCACCCGAAGGTCTGCGCCGCGCCGAGGCAGACGATGTACTCGCCCTGGCGAAGCTCCGTCGGCTCGGGACCGCGGAACCACAGCCCGGAGTCCTGCTCCTGATACATCTCGTAGTCCACGACCTCGCGGTCGCGCTCCTGGTATCCGGAGAGATGGTCTGCCATTTCTGCCTCGCTATGGTCAATGTGAATGGTGGGAACGGGCCTCAGCCCTCGACGGAGGGCTCGCGTCGAGCCGCGACCGATGGAGCGCGGCCGTGGACACCGAGGAAGCGTCCGTAGGCATCGAGGCATGCCGCCTCGCCGAACTCGGCCACGGCCTCGGAGGTGCCGTCGATCTTGGACAGCTCCGGCCATCGGCGCACCAGGTCCTCGACCTGCGTCGTGAGCGCGGAGCCGGCGGAGAAGCCGAAGACCCCGGGGATCCGCTGCCGGGCCCACCCGATGAACGGGGTGTCCCGCGCGAGGACGAGTCGCGCGCGCCCGACGCCGGCGAAGAACGCGCCGCTCACGAGGTTCGCCCCTTCGAGATGCGGAAGCACCAGCACGTCGTGCGCGCTCAACTGCTCCGCGAACTCCTCGTCCGACAGGAAGCGTGCGTCGATGGACACGGAACCCTCGAGTCCCCGGTCCCGGACGATCCCGCGCAGAAGCTCCACGTATGCGGGGTCGCCCTTGCCCGCGATCGAGAGCCTCACGCCCGTGGGCCAGGACTCGAGCAGCTCATGGAGCGCCTTGTAGGGGCGGATCGCGCCCATCGCAGTGAAGGCAGGGCTCTCGTGACAGGTGTCCGCGAGCGCGGGCACGGGCTCGTCGTAGAGCGGGTGCGGCAGATAGGCCGCGTCATAGCGTTCCGCGAAGGTGGGGTCGTGCACGACGCGGGCGTCGGAGAGCCAGCGGAGCCAGCGGATCGCCGCGACGGAGAATCGCCGCAGCCTCGGGGCGACGTCGTGAACCGCGTGGTCGTGAACGAAGTACACGACGCGGGCCCGGGAGACGCCCAGCGCGATCGAGTACAGCGCGAACTCGGCGAGGCCGCGTGCGCTCAGTCCGCGCTCGCTCCGACCCTTGCGGAAGAGACGGTTCTCCAGCCAGTGGACCATCACGACGTTGCCCGTGCGCCCGAGACCCGCGCATCGTCCCCGAAGGATCGACCCGATCGACAGGGGTCTGACCTCGTATCCCAACTGGCCCAGAAGCGCGTGTTGGCGCGCGATGTACGGGTTCTCCGTATTAGAGAACGGGCTCAGGTACGCGATTGCGTGCATCCGCGCCTACCTTTCGGTCCCCCCTGTGGCGTTGCACCGGGCACGTCTGGCGGGCCCGTGGTCCCCACGATAGCGACCCGCGCGACGTCCGTGAAGGGCGAGTTGTGAGGTTTGTCACTCTTGGGGCTACACAAGGCGCCCGATCCAGCCCTAGTTTGTACCTTATGGGGGCAACAGACACTGCTGACGTCAAGATCACCGTGGCGCCACGATGGCGGACCGCGCGCTACTCCGCATTGGAGTCCGCGGCGGCGCACGTCAGGCGCATCTGGAAGTCGCGCGAGGTCACGCCGGTGAGGATCGGCACGGGGCTCGCGGATGCACGGATCGTCGCGCTGCTCGTCGTGAAGGACGAGCGACCGCGGTTCCCGTTCCTGCTCGACTTCTATCGCCGCGCGGGCGTCGACCACTTCATCGTCGTCGACAACGAGTCGTCGGACGATCTCCAGGACTACCTCATGGAGCAGCCGGACGTATCGGTCTATGTCGCACACGGGGTCTTCAGCGAGGCCAGGTACGGCACCGACTGGATCAACCACGTGGCGTGGCGGCACTGCGTCGGGCGCTGGGTGCTCTTCATCGACGCCGACGAGCTCCTCATGGTTCCCGGCGCGAACGGGGGCCTCGCGGAGGTGTGTGATCGTCTTGAGCGGGCGGGCAGGCGGTCGCTCCACGCGCTCCTGCTGGACATGTACAGCGAGCGACCCGCGTCCGCCAACGTGGTCGCACCCGGCGAGAACCCCCTGGAGACCTGCGCGCTCTATGACCAGAGCGGGTACGAGCGCCTCTACGACCCGCTCTCGACGGCGACCTGGATCAAGGGCGGCGTCCGCGGGCGGCTGTTCTTCGACGACATCCTCGCGGGGCCCGCGCTCAACAAGACACCGCTCGTGCACTGGCGAAGGTGGGATGCGTTCGCGCAGGTCGCGCACCGACTGGTGCCGCGGGGACTCAATCGGCAGGCCCCGTCGGCGCAGGCGGCGCTCCTCCACTTCAAGTTCACGTCGATCAACGCCGCGAAGTTCGACGACGAGGAGACCGTGGCACAGCACACCGCGGAGTACGAGGCGTACAGCGACGTCGACAGCGTCGACTTCCGCGGGGAGCCGACGACCCGGTTCACCGCAGTCGAGGATCTCGTCGACCACGGCATGATCGGACGATTCGACGCCCCCGAGCCGTCGTAGCGCCGACGCCGCCGAGCCGCCACAGCGCCGCCACAGGAGGACCGCCGCGAACCGGTCGGAGCTCTCGACAAGGGGGCATCTCACCCTCGCCACGGCCCGCAGAGACTTGGCCGTACAGCGACCTACCTGGGGTATTGGCCGGCCCTCAGAGTCTTTACCAGGGATGATAGACGAGTGACTGAAGGTCACAGAACGGTTACGTTCCTGACTCCAGGTTGAAGATCGCGTTTCACGGTTGTTACGGTCGATGAGGCCCTTCGCCTGGGCGCCACTTCTTGTCGGTGCTCGCGAAGGTCAACGAAACCCAGGTCCGCGGACACCGAGCTTTCTCTCGGCGTGCGTACGGCCGCGTGTGTCCGGCGCCGCCTCCCGGCGAGTGCCGCAAGGGATCGTGCGGGCGCTTCTTGCGTCCCGATCCAGTCACCGCAGCCCGGACCGTGATCTGAACGAGTCCGCGTCTTCGTGCGCGAACGATCAGAGGACGCATTCGTGAGCGACAGCATCGCCTTGCGTGCTGAGGGCCTCTACAAGGTCTTCGGAAAGCACGCCGACCAGGCAGTATCCAAGCTCGAGAGCGGCACCAGCCGCGACCAGCTCGGCTCTGGAACCACCGCAGCAGTCATCGACGCCTCGTTCGAGGTGCAGCGCGGCGAGATCTTCGTCGTCATGGGCCTCTCCGGCTCCGGCAAGTCGACCCTCATCCGCATGCTCAACGGGCTGCACGACGTGACCGCCGGCACCGTCGAGATCGGCGGCGACGTCATCACCGACATCCCCGCCAAGAAGCTGCGCGAGATCCGCCGCAAGCGCGTCTCCATGGTGTTCCAGCACTTCGCGCTTCTCCCCCACCGCACCGTGCTCGACAACGTGGCCTACGGCCTCGAGATCCAGGGCATGGACAAGGCGACCCGCGAGGCCAAGGCTCGCGAGGTCACGCAGATCGTCGGCCTCGCCGGCTGGGAGGAGAAGCTCCCCAGCCAGCTCTCGGGCGGCATGCAGCAGCGCGTCGGCCTCGCCCGCGCGCTCGCTGCAGACACCGACGTCCTGCTCATGGATGAGGCGTTCTCCGCGCTCGACCCGCTGATCCGCCGCGAGATGCAGGAGCAGCTCCTCGAGCTCCAGGCCTCGCTCGGCAAGACCATCATCTTCATCACCCACGACCTCAACGAAGCCATGTTCCTGGGCGACCGCATCGCCGTCATGCGCGACGGCCGCATCGTCCAGATCGGCTCCCCCGAGGACATCCTCACCGACCCGGCCAACGAGTACGTCGAGCAGTTCGTGGCGGACGTGGACCGCACCCGCGTCCTCACAGCTGAGTCCGTCATGCGCAAGCCGCGCGCCTCCGTGCACCCGACCGCCGGCCCGCACGTCGCGCTCAAGATCATGCGCGACGAGCAGCTCAGCGCCGTGTACGTCACCAAGCGCGACCGCAGCCTGGTCGGATGGGTCACGGACCGAGACGCGCTGGACCTGGTCCGCAAGGGCGCCACGAGCCTCGAGGGCATCATCCGCGAGAACCACGGCGCGGTATCCAAGGACACCGCGCTCGCCGATCTCTTCATCCCCGTCGTCGAGGCCCAGCTCCCGCTCGCCGTCACCGACGACAAGGGCCGTCTGACCGGCGTGATCCCCCGCGTCACCCTGCTCTCCGCCCTCGGCGGCGAGTCGGACGGCGCGGTGCAGGCCGGAGCCCGTCCCGACCCGCTGCCCACCGAGGTGGTCGACCAGGCCTTGGAGGCCGCCGTCGACTCGGGTGCCATCGACGCTGAGGAGGTGCAGTGATGGAGTTCCGCATCAACTTCGGTCAGTGGATCGAGGATGGCATCGAGTGGATCGGTGACAACCTCACCTGGCTGCTCGACGCTCTGGGCACGTTCTGGAGCTGGCTGTACGACACCGTCGACTGGGTCTTCAGCACGCCCCCCGCGATCGCGGTCATCATCGTCCTCGCAGTCGCGGCGCTCTTCGCCCGCGGCTGGAGGTTCGCGCTCGGCACCGCGCTCGGCCTGGTGTTCATCATCGGCGTCGACCAGTGGGACAACGCGATGAACACTCTCGCGCTCGTCATCGTCGCGGCGACGCTCTCGCTCGTGGCGGGCATTCCGCTCGGCATCTGGGCGGCCCGCAACAAGACAGTCTCGGCGGTCGTGAAGCCGGTCATGGACTTCCTCCAGACCATGCCCGCGTTCGTCTACCTGATCCCCGCGATCGCATTCTTCGGCATCGGGGTGGCCCCCGCGATGTTCGCGACCGTGCTGTTCGCGATCGCTCCCGCGGTGCGACTCACCGAGCTCGGCATCAAGGGCGTGGACAAGGAGGTCGTCGAGGCTGGCCAGGCGTTCGGCGCCGCACCCGGCCGCATCCTGCGTCAGATCCAGCTGCCCCTCGCGATGCCCTCCATCATGGCCGGCGTCAACCAGGTCATCATGCTCTCGCTATCCATGGTCGTGATCGCCGGAATGGTCGGCGCCGGCGGCCTGGGCGGAGACGTCAGCAAGTCGCTGTCCGCACTCGACACCGCGCTCGGCTTCGAGGCCGGCGTGTCCGTCGTGATCCTCGCGATCATCCTGGACCGCTTCACCGGCGCGTTCGGTCAGAAGCGTGGACTCCAGCTGATCAACAAGTGGCGTGGCCGCCTGTCCGGCGGCAGCTCGGTCGACGACACCGAAGGCAAGACCACCGAGCAGATCGCAGTCGAGCAGCGCTCCACCAAGCAGACCGCGCTCGGCTGACCCCTCAAGACCTCGCAGCTTCTGAGGGAGCTGCGCGCACCCCGCCCCGACGGATGGGCGGCGGGTGCTCACGGCGTGGAGAGACACTCCTCGTCGGGAAAGGAACACACCTCATGAAGATGCGCTCTTTCGCGCCAATCGCGCTGACCGCTGCCGCAGGACTCGTCCTCGCGGGCTGCTCGTCCTCGGACGAGGCCGCGGACACCTCGGCTGACTCCGGTTCGACCGGCGGCGGCGAGATCACCCTCGGAGTCTTCAACGGCTGGGACGAGTCGGTTGCCTCGTCGCTGCTGTGGGAGGCCATCCTCGAGGAGCAGGGCTACGACGTCACCCTCGCGTACTCCGACCCCGCCCCGACCTTCCAGGCCCTCGCCGACGGCGACTACGACCTCGTGACCGACGTGTGGCTGCCCGCCACCCACGCCGCGTACATCGAGGAGTTCGGTGATGACATCGTCGAGGTCGGCGCCTGGTTCGAGGGCGCGGCCCTCACCGTCGCCGTGAACGCCGACGCGCCGATCGACTCGCTCGCCGAGCTGGCCGACGCCGCCGACGAGTTCAACAACACCATCGTGGGCATCGAGCCGGGCGCGGGCCTCACCGCCGCCGTCGAGGCCGGCATCCCGACCTACGGCCTCGAGGACATGGACTTCGTGACCTCCTCGACCCCGGCCATGCTCGCCGAGCTCGACTCCGCGATGTCCGATGGCGAGAACATCGTCGTCACGCTGTGGGAGCCGCACTGGGCCTACGGCGCCTACGACCTCAAGAACCTTGAGGACCCCGAGGGCATCCTCGGCGACGCCGAGTCCATCTACACCTACTCGAGCTCGACCTTCGCGGACGAGTTCCCCGAGGTGAACGAGTGGGCCGCGAACTTCACTATGGAGTCGGACCTGCTGTACGACCTTGAGAACCGCATCAATGCGGCGGAGTCCGAGGACGAGTACGGCGACATCGTCGCCGAGTTCATCGCGGACAACCAGGAGTGGGTCGACTCGATCACCGCGTAAGACTCTCGACTGACGTCGAATCGCACGAGGCCCCGGGTATCCGCCCGGGGCCTCGTCGCGTTCCGGGCAGGCGAGTGTCGGACCGGCCTAGTTCAGATACTGCGGACGGAAGGAGCGGTCGAGGACCTCCGGGTCGTAGCCGTGCCGCTTCATGGCGTCCCCGTATCGATCGATGGTGCGCCTGACCGTCTGTTTGCCGAACGCCGAGGCAACCACCGCCTCGAGGGTCTCCGGAGCGATCGGCTTCGGTCGGGCGCTGCTGTTGAGGGGGCGGACCGGACGCCATGGCGAGGCTGACGCCAGCTCCTTCCAGTAGTCGACGTAGCGCCGGGGCGGAGACGGGACCAGCTCCTCCGGCAGGCTGAGCTCGGTCAACTCGAGGTGCTCCTCGAGCTCCGCCCTCACGCTCTCCGGCTCGTGAGTCAGCTCCTCGAAGGAGATGACGCGGACGTTGCGCAGGTGCTCGAGGTCCTCCTCGAACGTGTCCATCGCCGCGAGCCAGTGCCGGACCAGCTCGCCGAAGCCGAATCCGATCTTGATGTGGCGCGGCGCCCACTTGCGCACCGCGAGCGCATAGACGATGGGGTGCCGCCTGACCGCGATCAGGCGGCAGTCAGGAAAGACCTCCTGCAGATACCTCATGCGCATGATGTTGGCCGGGGACTTCTCGACCAGGTGGCGGGCGCCGGGAGCCGACGCGTAGGGGGTCCATGCGGCGCGCAACTCGTCGGCGGTGCGCTGCGGGTCCGGCACATCGTGCTCCGTCATGTGGGAGCGAGGGTTGAAGGCCCATCCCACGACCGAGCCTCTCTTCTCCGTGCCGCCACCCAGCTCCTCATCGGTGGGATACACGTCCTGAAGGAACTGCCCCTCGTTCATCAGCACGCCGGTGTCGCGCAGCGCGGCGACGTCGGGGTCCTCGCCGATGATGCGCTCGACCAGGGTGGTTCCCGATCGGTGCAGTCCTCCGATGAACAACATCTGCTGGGTCGGCATGCGGTGCCCTCCCGTTCACATATGCGCCATATGCCCCATTTGTCCCTAGAGTAACGGCGCCGGCGCCGCAATGCGAGAGGGAACCGTCATCGAGTGACGCGAGACCTACTCCTCGGACTCGTCGGCATCACGGGGCGATTCACGCGTGTCGCGACCCTCGCGATGGTCGGACGAACCGCGGTCGTCGGATCCCTCGGGGCCGTCATCCTCGTGCCCGGGACGCAGGACTGGACCCGCGGGATCGTCCCGATCGCGGACCTTCACCCAAAGGAAGAAAGCGAGCACCCCCGCCATGGGCAGCGCGATCGCGATCGCGGCGACGAGCGGGAGCAGGCCGGGATCCGAGGCATCCTCGACCTCCGCCATCACACGCACAGCGAGATCCCCGATCGTGAGGGACAACGACGCATCCACCATCCGCCCACGCTAACGCGCGGCCCCGTGACGCGACACCTACAGTGGCCGGATGGAGTTCTCCGAGCCGCAGGTGATCCTCTTCGTCGGCGACTGCGAGCGCGCTTCGAGGTTCTACACCGCACTCGGTTTCCGCGAGACCTTCCGCTCCTCCCCCACCGAGCCGGTCAAGGTCGAGATGACGCTCGGCGGGTTCGTGCTGGGGCTCGCACTGCCCGGTCCGGCGGCGGAGAGCCACGGGCTGACCCCCGTCACCGAGGGCGATCGTGCATGCATCACGCTCTGGACGGACGATGTCGAGGCCGCGTTCGCGCATGCGGTCGCCTCGGGCGGGACGTCGCGACGCGCGCGGCACACGTTCCGCGAGACGCTCCTGGTCGCGTTCGTGACCGACCCCGACGGCCATCCTGTCCAGCTGGTCCAGCGCATGGCCGAGGCCGAGGGCGCGGGCGAGCGGCACTGACGTACCCGCCAGAGGCGCTGACCTCTCCACAGCGGCACTCAGCCACCCCGACGGGAATGGTGCGCCCAGACGCTAAGGAGCCCCCCGGCATCACTGCCGAGGGGCTCCTCACATTCACTGCCACTCACCCTTGCGCGGCCGAGACCGCGCGACGGGTCAGTCGCGCGTGAGCTTGCGGTAGGTCACGCGGTGCGGGCGCGCCGCCTCGGCGCCGAGGCGCTCGACCTTGTTCTTCTCGTAGGACTCGAAGTTGCCCTCGAACCAGAACCAGTTCGACGGGTTCTCATCGGTGCCCTCGTAGGCGAGGATGTGGGTCGCGACGCGGTCCAGGAACCAGCGGTCGTGGCTGACGACCACGGCGCAGCCGGGGAACTCGAGAAGCGCGTTCTCGAGCGAGCCCAGGGTCTCGACGTCGAGGTCGTTGGTCGGCTCGTCAAGGAGCAGGACGTTGCCGCCCTCCTTGAGCGTGAGCGCCAGGTTGAGGCGGTTGCGCTCACCACCCGACAGCACGCCCGCGGGCTTCTGCTGGTCCGGGCCCTTGAAGCCGAACGCGCTGACGTACGCGCGCGAGGGCATCTCGACCTTGCCGACCTGGATGTAGTCGAGACCGTCGGAGACGACCTCCCACAGCGTCTTGTCGGGGTCGATGCCGCCGCGCGACTGGTCGACGTACGAGATCTTCACGGTCTCGCCGACCTTGAGGTCTCCCGCGTCGAGCGGCTCGAGGCCGACGATGGTCTTGAACAGCGTCGTCTTTCCGACGCCGTTGGGGCCGATGACGCCGACGATGCCATTGCGCGGCAGCGTGAACGAGAGGCCATCGATGAGCTTGCGGTCGCCGAAGCCCTTCTCGAGGTCCTTGGCCTCGAGCACGATGTTGCCCAGTCGGGGGCCCGGCGGGATCTGGATCTCCTCGAAGTCGAGCTTCTTGGTGCGCTCGGCCTCGGCGGCCATCTCCTCGTAGCGGTTCAGGCGGGCCTTCGACTTGGTCTGGCGGCCCTTCGCGTTCTGGCGGACCCACTCGAGCTCGTCCTTGAGTCGCTTCGCGAGCTTCGCATCCTTCTTGCCCTGGACCTGCAGTCGCTCCTGCTTCTTCTCGAGGTAGGTCGAGTAGTTGCCCTCGTACGGGTAGAGGCGGCCGCGGTCGACCTCACAGATCCACTGTGCGACGTGGTCGAGGAAGTAGCGGTCGTGAGTGACGGCGAGCACGGCGCCCGGGTACTGGGCGAGGTGCTGCTCGAGCCACAGCACGGACTCGGCGTCGAGGTGGTTGGTCGGCTCGTCGAGCAGCAGCAGGTCGGGCTTCTCGAGCAGCAGCTTGCACAGCGCGACGCGGCGGCGCTCACCACCGGAGAGGACCGTGACGTCCGCGTCACCCGGGGGGCACTGAAGCGCGTCCATCGCCTGCTCGATCTGCGAGTCGAGGTCCCACGCGTCGGCGTTGTCCAGGTCCTCCTGGAGCGAGCCCATCTCCGCGAGCAGCTTGTCGTAGTCCGCGTCCGGGTTCGCCATCTCCTCGGAGATCGCGTTGAAGCGCTCGAGCTTGGCGTACAGCTCGCCCATACCCTCCCGCACGTTGCCGATGACGTCCTTCTCCTCGTTCAGCGGCGGCTCCTGGAGAAGGATACCGACACTGTAGCCGGGGCTCAGCCGCGCCTCGCCGTTCGAGGGCTGCTCGAGGCCGGCCATGATCTTGAGGATGGTGGACTTACCTGCGCCGTTGGGTCCGACGACGCCAATCTTGGCGCCCGGGTAGAAGGCCATGGTGACGTCATCGAGGATGACCTTGTCGCCGTGCGCCTTGCGCGCCTTCTGCATGGTGTAGATGAACTCAGCCACTGATGCTCCGAGACTTGTGGGTTCCGGACCCCGAGGGGCCCGCTGTCGACGCCCCTAGCCTACGCGGGATGCCCGGTCCCGAGGGGCCGACCACGAGCGTCGACAGCGAGTCCCACCTGCGATGCCGCTCGGGACGGGCCGATCACCGCGCCACAGCGAGCTCCTCGTCGTCGTCCTGCGGCTCCACCTCCCACGCGTCGGAGTCGGCCGGGTCGCTTTCCGCAGGCGGGGCATCGTCGTCGATCGACTGCGCGGCTGCCGCCTCGGCTTCCGAGGCCGCGGCGGTGGTCGATGGCTCATCCGCACCAAGCGCCGGGTCCCCGACCGCGCGGTTGAAGGTCGCGATGCCCAGGGTGAGGTCATGCCCAAGCGAGGTCGCGTCGATCTGCAGGTCGGTGCGCGGGCCGTCGTTCGCCTCCCACGTGTTGGTGCGCAGCCGCCCCGTCACGACGATGGGCTGTCCCTTCTTGACCGACTGCTTCACCGTGACCGCCGCGCCCCGGAAGGTGCGCACGGTGAACCACTGGGTCTCGCTATCCACCCAGGCGTTGGCGGTGCGGTCGTACCGCCGCGGCGTGGTCGCGAGCCGAAACGTGCACAGGGTGGTGCCGCTGGGCCCGATGTGCAGCTTGGGCTCAGTCGCCACCCAGCCGGACGCGGTCATGGTCAGGTCGTTCATCTGGTCCTCCTCGCCGGGCCGCACGGTGCGGCCGCGATCCCAGGGTCGGACAGGGCGCGCCGCAGACGGGGTGAGAGCCACGGACTCGGTGGACAGGCGCGGACCGCGACCGGCCTGGGGACGACGCACGCCAGGCCCGCCGTGGACGCGAGGCGGCCCCGGGGGTCCACACTCCCCGGGGCCGCCGCTCAGTCAGGGGCGACTACTCGAGCCCTCCCTGCGCCTTCCTCAGCCACAGGAGAGACGCTCCTCCGACACCGATCAGCCCGAGCGCCCCGAGGAGCATGACCCAGAGCGAATCGCCGGCACCTGTGGACGCGAGGTCGTCCTCCGCGGAGGCGTCCGTCTCGCCGCCATCGGCCGCGTCGTCATCAGAGGACCCCGCGAGCTCGTCGCTCGCGCCAGCCGTGCCGTCCGCTTCCTCGGAAGAGCCCGACGTCCCCGTGTCGTCCGAGGACCCGGAGCCTGCCGCATCGTCCGTGCCGTCCGAGTCACCCGCGTCGGTCTCCGTGGAGGCACCGATCGTGAACACGACGGAGGCCGCGTCACCATCGCGCGTGCCCATGCTCTGCACGAAGCTCAGGAGGTGGGCGCCGGACTCGCTGATCGCCTCGTCAAGCACGATTGTCCAGGTCCCGTCCGAGCCGACCGTGGCCGACCCGAGCACCGTGCCGGCGGAGGCCGCAGTCGCGACGCCGCCTCCCCCGGTGACCGCTGCCGCGGCCTCGACTCGCACCTCGGCGCCCGGGTAGCCCGTTCCTGTGAACTCGGCGATCTCGGTGCCGGCAGGAAGACCACCGGTGGGCTCGTCGTCGATCGAGAAGTTCTCGCCGTCGGCGTCGATGTCCACGCGCTGGATGAGGAACTCGCTCGGCTCGAGCGCGTGGTCGACGATGCGGGTCTCCCCCACACAGCCGTTCCAGCCGTTGTCGGCCTCGTCGTAGTTCCAGTTGGTGCCCAGTGCCCACGGGTAGCCGTCGCTGTACGTCATGCCGTTGTGGTCGGTCGCGTTGCGAAGCACGGCGACGCCGTCGACGTACATCACCAGGGAGTTGGCGTCGGGGTCGTTGACGACCGCGACGTGGTGCCACTTCCCCGTCATGATCTCGCCGGACCAGATCGAGTTGGTGTAGGCCCAGGAAGACCCCTGCGTCGTGCCCCACTGGAACTCGCGCAGGTTGGAGATCGACAGGAACGCCGGACCCATCTCGTAGTCGTACTGCTCCCACAGGACCGGCAGCGCGGAGCGGCGTCCCGTGCGCGTCAGCCAGCCAGACCAGTCGTTCGTGTCGGCACTCCAGTCCTCAGCGAGATAGACGAAGGACTCGATCGTGTAGCCCTCGGAGAGGTCCGCCTCCGTCACGGGGGTGCCGTAGTCCGTCGTGAGGTACGAGAGCTGTCCCGTCGTGTTGTCGGCGTCGTCGAAGCAGACGGCAGCCGTGTCCGCCGACAGGTAGTCGAGGTTGTCAGACTCGATCGTCATGTCGTCGAGCTCGCTGTAGGCGTTGATCTGATCAAGCGGCAGGCGATGCATATCGTTGTCGCCCGTGAGGTCCGTGATGACCTGGTTCTCCTGGACGACGCCGTCCTCCTGGTCCCCGAAGCGCCAGTGGGCGAGCGTGCCCTCGACCTCGATGTAGTCGTCCTCGTTCCCTGCGGCCTCGAGCTCCTCCGAGCCGTCACCGCCGTCCCAGCCTTCGGAGACGATCTCCTCGGCCAGAGCGGACAGATCCGTCCACTCGCCGTCGCCGGCGGTGAAGTCCGGGTTGAACGACGCGAACCGCTCCTCGAAGTCCACGTCCAACGTGAACTGCGCTCCGTCGCCCGAGATCACGGGCGTGTCGGATGACGTGATGCGGTCCTCGAGCTTCTGGGTCACCCAGGGCGAGATCGTCGTGTAGTCGATCGTGCCCTCGTCCAGGTCGAACTCCATCATCGCCATGATGCCGTTGCCGCCGTCGGCGGCCATCTGCGAGTCGAGCAGGATCTCGGTGACCTCGTTGCCGTAGTCGTTCGTGATCGTGCGGTACGTCTGGCCGTGGAAGTGGCCGTTGAGCGTGACGAAGATCTGATCGTTGGACGTGATGAGCGAGTCCCACATCTCCTCGCCGAACCAGAAGTCGGTGGCCTCGTTCGTCTCCTCGTCGATGTCGATGATCGCGTGGCTCGTGAGGATGGTCGGCAGCGTCGGGTTCGCATCGAGGATGCCCTGCGCCCAGTCGAACGTGTCTGCCGAGGCGTTCCACCCGATGGCGAGCACCAGGAACTCCTGGCCCTCGGCCTCGAACGTGTAGGCGCTCGAATAGCCGTTCTGGTACGAGCCGACATACGAGTCCTGCTCGGCGAGCCGGCTCGCAGGGAAGTTGCTGAGGTAGTTCGCGGCGTTGCTCTCGGAGCTGCGCACGCCCATGTCGGACACGTCATGGTTGCCCGGAAGGATCGAGTACTCCGCACCGCCGTCCTCGAGGATCGAGATCGCCTTGTCGGCCGCCTCCCACTGGTCCGACTCGCCCTGCTGGTCGACCACGTCGCCCAGGTGGAGCGTGAAGGCCGTGTTGAGGGTCTCGTCGTTGTCGACGATGAACTGCGCCTGCGCCTCGAAGGGGTTCGTGCCGTAGGTCGGGTAGAACTGCTCCTCCGAGTAGCGGGAGTAGAACTGCGTGTCAGGGAGGACCGCGACGGTGAAGCGCGAGCCGGTGTCCTCGACGGAGCCCTCGGTCGCAGTGGCGACCGAGGAGGTGTCGACGGCCGACGCGTCGATGGCCGTCTCGGCGCTGGCCGCGACCGCTGGCATCGCGATCGCTGTGCCAGCGATGACCGCGGCCGCGGTCGAGGCGGCCCACGCGCGCGCGGGCATGGTGGTCTTCGTCATCTCTCTTCTCACATCTCTGTGGCGTCTCGTCAGCCGCTCAGGCGGCCGACGGACCCCACGCCTCGATCTCGGCGAGCTGCATCCACGTGGAGGTGCCCTTGTGCGTGAACACGGCGCGGAAGCCGGTGGCGAGGACCGAGTCGAAGTCGACCTCGATCGCAGCCGTGGAATCGCCGTTGGCGACGGCGCCCGCCGACGTGTCGACCCAGCCGCCGTGCATGTCGCGATACTGGAACGTCACGGACCCGATGTTGTTGACGCCTGAGGCCTCGTAGAGCGCGGCTGCGTCGATCTGCTGCGGCTCATCGAAGTAGAAGGCGACCCAGTTCTCCTCGACGCGGTTGGATGCGCCGCCGGATCGCCAGTCACCGAAGACGCTGGTCGAGGTGTCGCCATCGGTGAGTCCCGAGTAGCTGACGGTGTTGTAGTAGAACTGCCACGCGCGCCAGTCGGCGGTGCGCAGCACGTTCACCGAGGCGGGCTCGCCGAGGGTGATCTCGAGCGTGGCAGCGAAGCCGAGGTCCTCCGCGCCGTTGACGGTGATGGTTCCGACCTCATCGAGGTCGTCCTGCGAGATGGCGTCCCAGTCCCATTCGACGTCGGCCGTCACGGTCGTCGTGGTCCCCGAGACGGTGCGCTCGACGGTGCTCGGCGCGAGCTTCTTGAGCTGCGACAGCAGCACGCCCGCGTAGCTGCTGAGCGTCTCGGGCTCAGCGTCGCCGACGGTGCCCACGGTGTAGGAGGCCGCGAGGGTCACCGTCTCGCCGAAGGCACCGGCCGCGGTGCCCGTGAACTCGACGGTGCCATCGGCGTCCCACACGGACTGCTCAGGCATGTCCCACTCGATGTCGGTGAGCTCGGTGGTGAGCCCCCAGCTGTAGGTGCCGGTCGCGGTCGTGGGCACGTCGGGCGCAGCGCCGGGCGCGACCAGCTCTCCGACCAAGCCAGTGGACGCGACGAGGTCGTGCATGACCCACTGCTGCACGGCGGCGCCGGTCGACGAGTAGGACTGGATGTCGGCGTTCTCCGACGTGTCCCAGTCGTAGAGGTCGAACACCTGGGTCTCGCCGTCGAGCTGCTCGACGTTCTGCATGGTCGTGACGTCGCCTGTGGTGCTCGGCACCCACGTGGACAGGCCCGATGCGGCAGCCTCGTCGCCGGTGACGTCCAGGGTCTCAAGGTAGCGCGAGCCGTCGATGCGGGAGACCACGTCGCCGTCCCCGTTGGCGAGCACGTAGGTGCCCTCGGCGTCCACGAGCGGGTACATCCAGATGATCTGGTCGACGAGGTCGTCCGCCTCGGTCGCGATCGTGCGGCTCTCGATCGCGGGGTCGGCCCCCGTGATCACCGCGACCTTGCCCGACGCGTTGGACCAGTTGCTCTCGAGGAGCACCGGGGTCGGCGCACCGATGAGGTCGCCTGTGAGCTGCTCGCCGGAGGGGAGCAGGATGCCCCCCGCCTCGGCTCGCACCATCGCGCTCGCACCGAGGGTGAGAGCGACGGCGGCGATCGCCGCCGCGCCGCCGACGCGCGCGCCGGCCTTGCTGAGTGCCATCGTGTTTCCTTCCTGCGGAGCCGAGACCGGCTCCGTGCCAAGCCCGCGCCAGGCTCACGCGACGGCATGCGTCGTGGCCGCGAGCCGCCGCATCGACGCAGACAGCAAGGAAGTTAGGGAAGCCAGATGACGAGGAACTAAGCGAAAGATGAACAGTTGTCAGAGCGAGGATGACAGACACACGTCCTCAATTGAGCAAGTGTCCAACTAGCGCGCGCGACAGACCTACTCGAGCCGCGTCAGCTCGTCGAGGTTGCGATACGCCTGGTGGATCCTGATCGTCGGCTCGACGAGCGAGTCGCGCACCACGCGCGCGACCGCGTCGTGCCCGACTGCCATCGCGGCCTTCGACGCGGACGCGCCGCGCACCGGGCGAGACATCCACCCGCCGAATCCCGACGGCCCCTCGACCTCGGGCCACTCGGCCTCCGCAAGCTCGCGGTTGAGCGCCTCCGCGAGCTCCTCGCCGCTCGCGACCGTGTCGGCGATGACGTGGCGCCACGTGAGCGGGAGGCCATTGGAGGCCGCGTCGATCCAGTCGAGCCGCTCCCGCTCCACAGAGGCGAGTCCCAGCGGCACGAGCTCGGGCACATGCTTGGCCCTGCCGGAGGCGACGGCCCCGGCGGCGTGAGCGCGGGCGTCCACGCCCGACAGGCGCGCGAGCGCGTCAGTCACCTCGCGCTTGTCCGGCAGCGCGGGCTCGGCGTCCTGGGCGAGCGCCCGCGCGAGCGCCTTGCCCGCGGCGACCAGGTCAGCGCGCACGGCCTCGGCCGCGATCGAGCCCGACTCGACGGCTCCGGCGAGCTCGGCCTTGAGGTGCTCGACGCCGCGACCGGTGCGCGCGCTCAGCGGCATCACGGGCACGTCGGGCAGGCCCTCGTCCCCGAGCAGTCGCTGGAGGTCCTCGATGATCTTCCAGTCGTCGCCCTCGGCGAGCCGATCGGTCTGGTTGAGCACCATGAGCGAGGGCTGCCCGTGCACGGACGCGGTCTGGATGTACGCCGAGTGGATCGCGTGGTCCGCATACTTCTGCGGATCGACTACCCAGATGATCAGGTCGGCCAGGGGCACCACGAGGTCCACGACATCCCTGTTCGAGCCATTGATCGAGTCGTGGTCGGGTAGGTCGAGCAGGACGAGTCCATGCAGCTCCTCGGGCGGCTGCGGCACGTGGTAGCGATGCTCCTCGCGCACGCCGAGCCAGTCGAGGAGGGGGTGCGCACCGTGGGAGAACACGGCCGCGGACGCGTGGGAGGTGGTCGGCCTGGTCACCCCGGGCACCGCGAAGTCGGAGCCGACGAGCGCGTTGAACAGCGTCGACTTGCCGGACCCCGTGCCCCCAGCGAGGGCCACGATCGTCCAGTCGACCCCGAGGTCGAGCCGCTCGTCGCAGCGCCCGATCGTCTCGCGCACCTCGTCGCGGACATCGCGTGGGATGGCGTCGGCCGCCCACTCCATCGAGGCGCGCAGCCGGTCGACGCGCTCCTTGAGCGCGCGGGTCTCGGTGCGCACCGGCACGTCCTTGAACGTGGGGCTCATAGCAGGCCTCGCAGCTCCGCCCGGCGCAGCCGCACCTTCGAGGAGGCCTCGGGCAGGAGCGCCGTCACGTCGGTCGGCTTCATCATGTCGAGAGCCTCCTTGTTGATGACGAACTTGCGCGCCGCGGTGAGCTCGGCGCGGGCCTCCTCGGACTGCTCGTTGATCGAGCCGGAGCACGCGACCGTGAGGAAAGTGCGCGCGCCCTCGACGCCGAGCGCGGCGGACGCGAGCGCGGTCGACAGGCCCTGGGTGCCGATGAGGTCGCCCGCGCGCTGCGCTCCCGGTAGCGAGGAAGCGAGCTCGTCCACGCGGTCGAGCCAGGCGCGGGTGGCATCCGCGGCGTGACGCTCGCGGGTCGCGCGCGCGTCGCGCGGGTCACGCTGTGCGGCAAGCCACGGACCGGGCCCCTCGCCCACGTCGGTGAGGGCGGCCACCATCGCGTCGGACGCATCCGAGGCGGCGAGCACCAGGAAGGCCTCGACTGCCTCCGTGATCTCGCGCCGCATCGGCGTCAGCACCGCGTCGCGACGCTCGCGCGCGACCCTGCGCTTGGACCACGCCGAGCGGCGCAGCCGGAACAGGTCACCGCCCTCGCTCGCCGCCTGCTCCCAGCGGGAGGACAGGGACGATGTGGGGATCCCCAGGTACCAGGTGTCGCCACCCTTGGCGTCGGCCTGGGCGGCGCAGCGTCGCACCTCGGAGCGGACCTCCTTCGCCGCGGCGGCCTGGTCGTCCATGATCTCGGCGAGACGCTCGAGCCACTCCTTGAGGGACTCGGCGGCGCCGTGGAGGGTGCGCTCGACGATCGCCTCGGCGGAGGCGGCCGCGACGGACTCGAGCCAGCGCGCGAGCGAGCCGACGACGTCGCGCGGCACCTTGCCGCGACCCTCCGGGTCCTCGGGGATGACGAACAGCGGCAGCCCCTCGAGCCCCTCCTGCTGGAGGCGCTCCACGAGGTCGCGACGCACCTGGGCGGCGACGTCGACGGTCACGCGGTTGAGGACGATCGCGATCGAAGCGCCTCGCTCGGCTCCGGTGCGCAGCGCCTCCCACGGCACCGCGTCGCCGTAGCGCGCCGCGGTCGTGACGAACAGCCACAGGTCCGCGGTCTCGAGCAGCTCGTGCGCGACCTCCCGGTTCTCACCCGACACCGAGTCGAGGTCGGGGCTGTCGACGAGAGCGAGGCCGCGCGGCATCTCCTCGGTCGCGTACACGTTCGCGCGCTGCTCCACCTCGCTCAGCAGCTGCGTGTCGAGCGGGTGGTGGAACAGGTAGGGGCGCTTCGTGGTCGGCCGCAGCACTCCCGAGGGCGTGAGCTCCTCGCCCATCAGCGCGTTGACGACGGTCGACTTTCCAGCACCGGTGGAGCCGGCGACCACGACGATGGCGGGAGAGGCCTCCTCGCGCACGCGCGGGATCAGGTGGTGATCGAGCTGATCGAGCATCTGCTCCATGAGCTGGTCGGACTCGCCCTCGTGCCCGGTGGGAAGCGGGAGCTCAGTGGCGGCCACGACCCTGCGCGTGTCGACAAGGGCGTCGAGCAGCGCACCCGGGTACGACCAGGTCTTGATCGGCCGGATGCTCATGCCTGGTATCCCCGCCTAAGCTCCATGCCACAAGGCTACCTGTCCGGAACGTCGATGCCGCGCGCACACCCCCTCGCCGCAGCACCCGGCGGAGGCGACCTCACGCGCCGTCGACAGGCCCGGTCGACTCCCTGACGATGAGCTGCGCGGGAAGGGGCGTGTCCGTCGTCTCCTCCGCATCGTCCTCGAGCGCGAAGAGCACCTTCTGGACGATCGCGCGCCCGAGCGCGGCGAAGTCCTGCCTCACGGTGGTGAGCGGGGGGAACAGGAACCCCGCCTCGGGCACGTCGTCGAAACCGACGATGCTGACGTCGCGCGGCACGGACAGGCCGCGCTGGCGCAGTGCGGACATGAGGCCGATCGACATCTGATCGTTGCCGACGAACACTGCCGTGCCAGGCACGATGTCGAGCTGCTGACCCAGCGCGAAGCCGCTCGCCGCACTCCAGTCACCGTGCTCGGGCTCGACGGTCTCGAGCTGCCGCGCCGCGAGCTCGTCGCGCCAACCGCGCCCGCGCTCGGCAGCGTCGGGCGCGTCGACGGGTCCCGCGATATGCCGGATCCGCGTGTGCCCGAGCTCCGCGAGGTGGGCGACCGCGGCGCGGGCTCCCCGGTACTGGTCGATCGACACCGTCCGCGTGCTGGGCCGGGGGCTCGCCGCCGAGGCGACGAGCGGCACCGACATGTCGAGCGCGCGCACGACCTCGAGGGCCGCACGCTCCGCGACGATCACGACGACGGCGTCGACCCGCTGCCTCAGCAGGCCCTCGATGCTCGCGCGGACCGCAGCCTCGCTCGATCCCTGCGTGCTCACCGCGTCGACGCTGTACCTCGCCTCGCGCGCGGCCTTGTTGACGTGCATCGCGATCGAGGACGGGCCATAGTCGACGTTGTCAGGGGTGATGAGGCCGATCGTGCGCGTGCGTCGGGTGACGAGCGCGCGGGCCGCGGGCGACGGACTGTAGTTCAGCTGCGCGATCGCCTCGCGCACGCGCTGCTGCGTCGCGGGGCGCACGTTCGGCAGGTCGTTGAGGACGCGCGACACGGTCTGGTGCGAGACTCCGGCGAGGCGCGCGACATCGAAGATCGTCGCGGCGCGCGCGGACTGGTCCTCAGCCAAGGGTCACGCCTCCGTCTCGTCGTCCGGCCGCGCGACGAGCGCGAGCAGCCCGTCGATCGTCGTCGCCCCGGCGTCGACCGTCTCGACGATGCGACCGTCACGGATGACGGCAACGCGGTCGCCCACGTTGAGCACCTCCTCGAGCTCTGCGGAGATGAACATCACGGACACCCCGTTGTCGGCCATGCTGCGCACGAGGTGCTGGACCTCGACCTTGGAGCCGACGTCGATGCCGCGCGTCGGCTCGTCGAGCACGAGGACTCTCGGCGCGAGCGCGAGCAGGCGCGCGAGCAGCACCTTCTGCTGGTTGCCTCCCGAGAGGGTGCCGGCGGGACGGTCGAGGTCGGGCGGCCTGATCCCCAGGGCGTCGATCCAGCTCGCGGCGAGCTCGCGGCGACGCTCGGGGGAGATCCGCCGGAAGCTGCCCCGCTCGGCCTGGAGCCCGAGCGTGATGTTGTCGAGCACCGACATCTCGGCGACGATCCCGTCGCGGCGGCGGTCCTCGGATGCGTAGACCACCCCGAGCTGCATCGCGCGACGAGGCGAGTCGAGGGTCTCCTCGGTCTGCTCGATGCGGATCACTCCTGCGTCGATCCGCGTGACTCCCGTCAGCGCTCGCGCCAGGAGCGTCCTGCCCGACCCCCTGAGCCCTGCCACGCCCAGCACCTCGCCCGCGCCGAGCTCGACATCGGCCGCCTCGACGCCGCGACCGACCGTGAGACCGCGAGCGCTCAGCACCGTGTCCCCGGGCGGCTTCGCCGCCGGCGCGGGATCGCGCTCACGCAGCGACGCACCCTCCTGCCCCAGCATCTTCTGGACGAGGTCGACGCGAAGCAGCTGATCGGTGCGGTACTCGCCGACGTGGATGCCGTCGCGAAGCACCGTGATCCGGTCGCAGATCTCGTAGACCTGATCGAGGAAGTGCGACACGAACAGGATCGCGACGCCCCGGGACTTGAGCTCGCGGATCACCCTGAACAGCTCCCCGACCTCGTCGAGGTCGAGGCTCGAGGTCGGCTCGTCGAGCACGAGCACCTTGACGTCGGCCGAGATCGCACGCGCGATCGCGACGAGCTGCTGGACCGACACGGGCTGCGCGCCGAGGATCAGCCCGGGATCGATGTCGAGGCCGAGGTCGCCCAGCACCTCCCTGGCACGCCGGGCCAGCTCGCGTCTGTCGAGCATGCCCGCGCGGCGGCGCTCGCGCCCGAGCCCGATGTTCTCCGCGATCGAGAGGTTCGGCAGGAGGTCGATCTCCTGGTACACGGTGCTGATGCCCGCGCGCTGCGCCTCGGCGGGGCTCGAGAACCGCACCGGCCGACCCTCGACGCGCAGCTGCCCTGCATCCATCGGGATGACGCCCGTGATCGCCTTGATGAGCGTCGACTTCCCCGCGCCGTTCTCCCCCATGAGCGAGTGGACCTCGCCGGGACGCAGCGTCAGGTCAACCTCGTCGAGCACGACGTCGGCTCCGAAGCGCACCGTCGCGCCTCGGAGCTCGAGAAGGGGACGTTCCTGGTCCACATCCCCATTATCGGGGTGCGGACCAGGAACTCCGTGCAACCGACGCCCTATCGTCGGCCGTCCGAGCGGGCGACGATCGCGCGCTGGATGACGATGAACAGCAGCAGCAGCGCGCCGACGATGATCTGCATCCAGGACTGCTCGGCGCCCATGAAGGAGATGATCGTCTTGATGGTGCCGTACACGAACACGCCGACCATCGACCCGAGCACGTAGCCCCTGCCGCCGGTGAGTAGCGTGCCGCCGATGACGACCGCCGCAATGGCGTCCAGCTCCGTGCCGATGCCGTTGCGGGGGTAGCCCGCGCCCGAGTAGGCGGTGAGGATCAGGCCCGCGAGCCCGGCGCACAGCCCCGAGATCGTGTAGGCCGCGATCTTCACCCGCCCGACCTTGAGGCCCATGAGGCGCGCGGACTGCTCGTTGCCTCCGACCGCGTAGATCGTGCGGCCGAAGCGCGTGAGGTGCAGCACGAACGCCGCGATCGCGACCGTCGTGAGCGCGATGATCCCCGTCGGGGTGATGTACCAGCCGGCGACGCTCATCCTGGTCGACTGGAGCCACAGGATCGCGGGCTCCTCGACCTTGATCGACGACAGGCTCACGATGTACGCGAGGCCGCGGCCGAGGAACAGCCCCGCGAGCGACGCGATGAACGGCTGCACCCCGAAGTACTGGACGAGGATGCCGATCAGCAGGCCGATCGCGGCGCCGCCGAGCAGCATCGCGGGCACCGCGACCATCACGGGCGAACCTTCGGCGAGCATCCTCGCGCCGAGGATGCCGGTGAAAGCCATCACCGAGCCGACGGACAGGTCGATCCCTCCGGTGAGGATGACGAACGTCATGCCGACAGCGAGCACCAGCAGGTACGCGTTGTCGAGGAGGAGCGCCGAGATGTTGCGCGGGGTGATGAAGTCGCCCCGCAGGAACGCCTCGGCGCCCACGAACAGCAGGATCAGGATGAGGATCGCCGCGAAGGTCGGCATCATGCTGCCGTTGCGGCTGAGGAAGGTCTTGAGCATCGACGGCTTCTCCTGGGTCAGCGCAGGGCGTTCGATGGTCGCGGTCATGACGCCACCTCCGCCTTCTCACGGTCCTGGTCCGGGACCGCTGCGGCCCCGGAACGTCTGAACAGCCTGGCGAGGTCGCTCCTGAGCCGCGACGACTGCGCCACGACGACGACCACGACCACGATCGCGAAGAACACCGGGCTCTGCGCCGACGGGACTCCGAGGAAGAGGATCGTCGACTCGAGCGTCTGGATGATCAGCACGCCGATCACGGTGCCCGCGAGGGAGAACTTGCCGCCGTTGAGAGACGTGCCGCCGAGGACCACCGCGAGGATCGCGTACAGCTCGATGAAGAGACCCGCGGCGTTCGCGTCGGCCGCGCGGATGTTCGAGGCGTAGACGATGCCCGCGAGCCCCGCGAGGACGCCGCTGACCGCGTAGGCACTCCAGATGATCCCGCGGGACCGCACGCCCGCGAGCCGGCTGGCCTCGGGGTTGATGCCCACGGACTCCGTGAGCACCCCGAGCGCGGTGCGGCGCTCGATCAGCGCGACGACCGCGATCGCGGCCACGGAGATCAGGAACGCGAAGGGCAGCGCGACCAGGTAGCCCGTCGCGATGAAGGAGAACGGCTCCGAGTTCACGGTGGTGATGAAGCCCCCCGTGATGAGCAGCGCGACTCCCCTGCCGGCGAGCATGAGCACGAGCGTCGCGATGATCGGTTGGATGCCGAGCACCGAGACGAGCAGTCCGTTCCAGGCGCCGAGGACGAGCGAGACAAGCAGCGCCACCACGACCGCTATCAGCACGGTCGCCAGGTTCCCCGGGTCGCCCGATCCATCGATGATGGTGAGGGCCACCGCGCCGGACACCGCCATGATGGCCCCGACCGAGAGGTCGATGCCTCGCGTGGCGATGACAATCGTCATTCCGAGCGCCACGAGCATGAGCGGCGCGGAGTTGCGCAGGATGTCGATCAGCGCGCCGTAGAGCTCCCCGTCGCGGACCGTGACCTTGATGAACTGAGGCCGGGCGATCGTGTTGACCAGGATCAGCAGGATCAGCGCCGATGCGGGCCACACGAGCCTGCTCTTCATGATCGCGTTCATGCCGCGCTCCCTTCGCCAGCGTTGGCGATGTAGTCGATCAGCCCGTCGAGATCGGTCGCAGACGAGTCGAGCTCTCCGATCTTCCGTCGATCCCGCAGGACCACCACCCTTTGCGCCAATCGAAGCACCTCCTCGAGCTCCGAGGAGATGAAGATGACGGAGAGTCCCTGAGCCGAGAGCTCGGCGACCTTCCGCTGGATGTCAGCCTTCGCGCCCACGTCGATGCCGCGCGTGGGCTCGTCGAGGACGAGCAGCTCGGGCGCCGTGGCGAGCCAGCGGGCGAGGAGCACCTTCTGCTGGTTGCCCCCCGAGAGGTTGCCGACGAGCGCGTTCGGGTTCGCGGGGCGCACCCCGAGCGCCTCGATGTACTCCTGGACGACCGCGTCCTGGTCCTTCTTCGGCACCTTGCGCAGCCATCCGAGCCTTGCCTGCATCCCCAGGACGATGTTCTCGGCGACCGTGAGGTCGGCGACGACTCCCTCCTCGCGCCTGTTCTCGGACGAGAACGAGATGCGCTTCTCGATCGCGTGCCGCGGCTGGTGCACCTTCGCGTGCTCGCCGTGGACCTGGATCGCGCCCGAGTCCGGGCGGTCGGCACCGTAGAGCAGCCTCACGAGCTCGGTGCGCCCCGAGCCGAGGAGCCCCGCGATGCCGACGACCTCACCCTCGTAGACCTCGAGGTCGGCGGGTTCGAGCACACCTCGCTTGCCGAGCGCCTCGGCGCGGACCACCGGGGTGCCCGAGCGATCGATCACGCGATGCGACGAGGTCGCGATCGCGGCGAGGTCGTCGAGCTCGCGCCCGATCATCTTGGTGACGAGGAGATCCCTGGGCAGCTCGGCCACCGGGTACTCGCCCACGAGCGCGCCGTTGCGCAGTACCGTGATGCGGTCTGAGATCTCGTAGACCTGGTCGAGGAAGTGGGAAACGAAGAGGATCGCCACGCCCTTGTCACGCAGGTCGCGGATCACGCCGAAGAGCTGGTCGACCTCTCCGCGGTCGAGGCTCGAGGTCGGCTCGTCGAGGATCAGCACCTTCGCGTCGAGGACCATCGCACGGCTGATGGCGACCAGCTGCTGGATCGCGATCGAGTGGCTCGAGAGCATCGTGCGCGGGTCGACCGCGAGCCCGAGCCCCTCGAGGTGCGCGGTCGCGGCGCGGTGCGTGGCCTTCCAGTCGATCGCGCTGCCGCGGCGGAGCTCGTGGCCGAGCATCACGTTCTCGCCGACGGTGAGGTTCGTGCAGAGATTGACCTCCTGGTACACCGTGGAGATGCCGGCGGCCTGCGCGTCGGCCGCGGACGAGAAGGTCTGGCGCTCCCCCGCGACGACGATCGATCCCGCGTCGATCGCATACACGCCGGTGAGTGCCTTGATGAGGGTCGACTTGCCCGCGCCGTTCTCGCCCATGAGCGAGTGCACCTCACCGGGGCGCAGCGCGAAGTCGACGCGGTCGAGCGCGAGGACGCCGGGGAATCGGATGGTGATCCCCGTCATCTCGACGATGGGGGGGACGACGTTGTCCGCTGTCATGTCGTGTGCAGCTTTCTGGTCGAGGGGGCTGCCCGGTCGGGGGCCGGCCTGCGCCGACCCCCGACAGGGCTCCGTGGATCCTGACTGTGTGCTGGATCAGTACGCGCGATCGGGCAGCGCGGCCTCGGCCGCCGCCTGGTCGAACGCCTGGTCCTCGACGTAGACGGTCTTCTCGACGTCGTTGCCGGCGAGCACGTCCGTGACGAGACCGGCCGCGAGGTCGCCGAGCAGCGGGTTGCACTCGACGATGTAGTTGATCTTGCCGTCCACGAGCGCCTGCATGCCGTCGTGGACCGCGTCGATCGAGATGATCTTGATGTCCTCGCCGGGGACCGCGCCCGCAGCCTCGATGGCCTCGATCGCGCCGAGCGCCATGTCGTCGTTGTGCGCGTAGACCAGGTCGATGCCGTCGACCCCGTACTTCTGGAGGAAGCCCTCCATCACGGTCTTGCCGCCGTCTCGGGTGAAGTCGCCGGTCTGCGAGTCGATCTTCTCGATCATCGTGCCCTCGATCGCCGAGTCGAAGCCCGTGGCGCGGTCGTTGGCCGGGGCCGATCCGGTCGTGCCCTCGAGCACCACCATCTTGGTCTCGGTGTCGCCGTACTCCGCGGCGGCCCACTCGCCCGCCTTGACGCCCTCGAGCTCGAAGTCCAGACCGACCCACGCGGCATACAGGTCATCCGACGCCGAGACCGTGCGGTCCTCGAGGATCACCGGGATGTTCGCGTCCGCGGCCTCCTGGAGCACATCGTCCCAGCCGTCCTCGACGATCGGCGCGATCACGATCGCGTCGACGCCCTGGTTGATGAACGAACGCACCGCCTGGATCTGCGCCGCCGTGTCGTTGTCGGCGGCGTTGAACACGAGCTCGAACCCGTTCTCCTCGGAGAACGCCGCCTTCATGGACTCGGTGTTCGCCGAACGCCAGCCGCTCTCCGATCCGGTCTGTGCGAATCCGACGGTGACGACGTCGCCAGCGGTGTCGCCGGCAGCCATCTCCGACGACTCGGTCTCCCCTCCATCGCTTGAGCAGGCGGTCAGCGCGAATGCGGCGACCCCCGCCAGTGCAAGTGTTGACAGAAAACGCTTCCTCATAGTCAGAACCTCCTCGTTCTGTCCGGCTCCTTTGCCGGGTAGAGCGCATTGCCTCACGGCGTCCCCTATGACGCCGCTTACTGCATATTAGCGCTCACAATTCTGATGTTCTCAACCCGAGGAAGGTCACGATTGAATAAAGTCCCACTGTGGGAAAGATCCTTCAATGGCTCCAAGGTCCCGAAATGTGAGTGTTCACAATTGGGGAGTCGCTACCCGCGCACCCGGTTCGGTCGCACCCGCGTCAGGCCACCTGACGCCGCCACTGCAGCATCGTCGCGGTGAGCAGTCGGGACGCCTCGGCGAGCGCACCCCCGGGCTCGAGCGCGGCGGCCGCCTCGGCGCGGCGTCCCGAGTCCAGCATGCGGAGCACGGCCGCCGCCTCCCGGTGGAAGGTCGCGTGCTGCGCCCGGCTCGTCTCGTGGAACCCGTTCGAGTCGCGGCTGCCATCGGTCGCGAGCCAGCGGCCGAAGGCGCACGCGTCGTCGCGACCGACCTTCGTCAGGTCCTCGCTGTGGCGGCCCGCCGAGATCGCCTCACGGACTCGCTTCTTCCACAGGCCGTGCGCGCCGATCGCCCGCGTGATCTGACGCTCGGTCGACGTCTCCGCCGCGTTCGACTCCGCGCTCGTGAATCGCGCGAGCAGCGCCGTGAGGTGATCGGTCATCCGCGCCGCGTCACCCTGCGCCGCGGTCGTGTCGGACACCGCCTCGCTCGACAACGCCGACGCCTGGGCGATGCGGTGGATCGACTCCGCGATGGCCTCCGCGCCGGCGGCGGCCTCCGTGATGGAGCGGCTCATCTCCTCGGTGACGGAGGTCTGCTCCTCGAGCGCGGTGGCGACCGCGCCCTGGCTCTCGCTGACCTCCTCGATCACGCCGGTGATGCGGCCGATGGCCGAGGCCGCGGCTCCCACGCCGGACTGGATCGCCTCGATGCGGTCGCCGATCTCCCCTGTCGCCCTCGCGGTGGCCTGCGCGAGGTCCTTCACCTCGGAAGCGACCACGGCGAAGCCCTTGCCCGCCTCGCCAGCGCGAGCGGCCTCGATCGTGGCGTTGAGGGCGAGCAGGTTCGTCTGCTCCGCGATCTGCGTGATGAGCTTCACGACGTCGCCGATCTGTGCTGACGAATCCCCGAGCTGCGCGACGGTGCTGCTCGCCGTCTCCACGGCCTCGACCGCCTGCGCCGCAACGGCCGCGCCTGCATTCGTGCTCGACGCGATCTCTCGGATCGACGCGGTCATCTCCTCGGTCGCTGTCGCGACGGTCTGCGAGCTCGTCGACACCTGTTCTGCCGCTGCGGCGACCGAGGTCGCCTCGGACGACGACTCGGCCACGCCGGTGGAGATCTCCCTGGTCGCGGCGGAGAGCTCCTCCATCGCCGCCGACAGGGCGAGCACGTCGTCGCCGATCGTGTCGAGGCTCGCGCCGACACTGTCGGCCATGCGGTCGTAGTCACGCGCGAGAGGTGCGAGGGGGCCCCGGGCGGATGCCGCGGCGCGTCCACTGAGGTCGCCGTCCGCCGCAGCGCCGAGCAGCCCCGCGAGCTCCTCCCACGGCGCGCCAAGCTGCACGCCGAGCCACGCGACCCAGCCGATCGACATGAGCACCGCGGCCGAGCCGAGCGCCACGATCGTCGGCGGCGCCCATGCAGGGGCGGAGTCGACCGAGCCGAGCGCGACGAGCGCGGAGATGGCGCACGCGGCGGCGATCGCGGCCGTGACCGCGGCGCCAAGGATCATCTGTCCCCGGAAGCTGAGCATGGGCGTGAGGCTCCTCTCGACCCGGCGGCCCGCGGCCCCTTTTTCCGCGTGGCGACCGTCCGTGGTCGCTCCCCCAGTCGGCCGGGCACCTCGCAATGGGACGGGACGATGGTCCCGATGTTTTGGCTTACGTGAACGAATCTGCGCTGTGCTCGGCACGGCTACCCTTGTACATGCGCGATCAGCGCCAGGCCCTCGTAGCTCAGCTGGATAGAGCATCGGACTTCTAATCCGCAGGTCGCAGGTTCGAATCCTGCCGGGGGCACCCTCTGCCAGGCCTCTGACCCGCGTGGCGGGCAGCGCGAGCTCAGACGATGCGTCGGCGGACGCGCTCGCGCACGAAGAGGACCAATCCGACGCCCATCGCCGCGGTCGCCGCGGCCATCCACGCAAGCCAAGCGGCCCCCGCCCCCGTGACCGCGAGCGAGGTCGCGTCGTCGGCGGTCGTCGTGTCGCCGGTGGTCGAGCCATCTCCGTCCGGGGGCTCGGGCTCGTCGTCGGCCTCGATCTCTGCAAGCGTCGCCTGGAGCTCGACGGCCTCCGCGAGGGCCTCGCCGAGGGCGCCAGGGGCCGCCCCGCTTCCCACGACCGCGTGCTCGATCCTGCCCGCCAGGATGTCGGCGGAGCTCACGGTGTACGGCACGGCCGCGACGCACACGGTCGACTCACCAGGGAAGAGAGTCGTAGAGCCGCATGAGACCTCGCCGCCGAGGGAACCATCGACGCCGACCCCGAACAGCGTGACGTCGCTCGTGTTCGTGACGACGTAGGAGAACGTGACCTGCTCTCCTAGGTTGGCCACGCCGTCTCCGTTGAGGTCGAGGAGACGGGGACGCGACACGACCGCGATCGAGACCTTCGCGTGGACGTCGACCACCGTGGCCACGGGAACGGGTCCGATTGCGGCCACCCCCGCGGGCACCTCCGCGAGACCGCTGATCTCGTCGATGATCTGCCCGGCGACGGCATCGTCCTGGGTCACCGCGTACCGCTCGACGGCGACGCAGACCGTCGACTCGCCCGGCGCGAGCGCGTGGGACAGGCAGGCCACCTCGCCTCCACGCGAACCCTCGAGCGCGATCTCCGTGAGCGCCGCCTCACCCGGGTTCGAGACCGAGTACACGTACGTCAGGAGGTCCCGCGGACCGGGACGGCCGTCGCCGTTGACGTCAAGAGCGAGCACCGCCGCTCCGACGATGTCGAGGTCCGCGAGCAGCACCGCGACCGTGGCGGCGCCGCCGGTCGCCCGTGCGGGGTCCTCCACCGCACCGGGGGCGGTCGCGTCGGCGGTCGCCGTCTCCTGGACGATGCCGTGGGCAGCATCCTCAAGGGTCACCGAGTACGCATCCTCGGCGGTGCAGACCTGCGCGGCGCCTGGGACCAGCGACGCCGAGGGACACGCGAGCGCTCCTCCGAGCTCACCCGCGGCGACGATGCCCGAGACGGTCACCGCCCCGCTGTTCGTCACGGTGTACGCGTACGCGATCGTCTCGCCGGCGTTGGCCTTGCCGTCGCCGTTCACGTCCTCGAGCTGCGCCGCGACGGCGATCGCGAGCGCGGCGGTGCCGTCGGCCTCGGTAGCGGTCGCCGCAGCCACATCCGCGAGCGGGGGGATCCCGTCAGGGGTGGTCGCGGAGCCGGTGACCGCGTCGTTCACCTCTCCCGCCGCCGCATCGTCCTCGGTGACCACGTAGGGACCGGCCGCGACGCAGGTCACCGACTCGCCCGGTGCGAGCACCGACGGCTCGCACGTCACATCGCCACCGAGCGAGCCGGCGATGGCGACGTCGGAGAGCGTGACGTCCCCGGTGTTGGTCACCAGGTACGAGTACGCCAGGGAGTCGCCGGGCGACACCATCGCGTCGCCGTCGGCGTCGTCGGTCAGCACCGCCGAGCCCACGACGGACATGGCGGGCACGGAGACCACGGCGGTAGCCGCGCTATCCGACGCCTGCGCGGGGTCCGGGATCCCCGCCGGCGCAGCGCCGTCTGCCGTCGCGGTCTCGTCGACGCTGCCGGCGACGGCGTCCGACACCGCCACCGTGTACGCCTCGCTCGTGCACGCCGTGACGCCACCCGGTTCCAACGTGGTCGCCTCGCACGTCACCGCGAGCCCGTGCGCACTGGCAACGACGACGCTCGCGAGCGTCACGTCGCCGGTGTTCGTCACGGTGGACCTGTACGTGATCTCCTCGCCGGGATTCGCCATGCCGTCGCCGCTCGCATCGTCGAGATCCGCCGCGACCGCGATCACGATCCCCGGGACCGAGACGGACTCCACCGACGTGGCATCCGTCGCCTGCGCCGGGTCGGCGACCATGCCGGGCGCAGAGGCGTCCGCGGTCGCGGACTCGTCGACGGCGCCCGCGACGGCGTCGTCCACGGTGACCGGATGGATCGCGGTGCAGACCACGACGTCGCCGGGACCGGGGGGCGCGGGGAGGTTCGTCGCAGCGCACGCGAGCGACAGCCCCAGGCCCGAGCCGACCGACAGGTCGCTCAGCGACACATCGCCGAGGTTGCCCACGGTGTAGGTGAACTCGACCTCCTCGCCGGGGTTCGCCTTGCCGTCTCCGTCGTCGTCCACGATCGCGGCGCTGACGTCGACCGCGAGCGCCGCGTATCCCTCGGCGGTCGTCCACGTCGTCGCCACGACGTCCGCGAGCGCGGCGACGCCGACGGGCGCGGTCGCCGAGCCCGTGACCACGTCGTCGAAGGCCCCTGCCGCCGCATCGTCCTCCGTCACGGTGTACGGGTCTGCGGCGGTGCACGTCACCGACTCCCCAGGCGCGAGGACCGTCGGGGTGCAGGCGACCGCGCCGCCGAGCGAGCCCGCGAGCGCCACCTCCGTGAGGGTGACGTCGCCGGTGTTGGTCACCAGGTATGAGTAGGTCACGGCGTCGCCAGGCTCCGCGACGCCGTCCCCGTCGACGTCCGTCGCGAGGGTCGCGGTGCCGTCGACCGCCATGGCGGGCACCTGCACCAGGTCGATCGTGACATCGTCGGTGTCGGTGAGCGTCTCGCTCAGCGAGTTGACGCCCGTCGCTGTCGCGTGGACGACGAGCCGGGGACTCTTCACATCGTCATCGGTGATCGTCACCGTGCCGGTGCACCGGGTGGAGGCCGTCGGGGTGCCCGCGGCGCCGAGCGTCGTGGCGTCGCATACGAGGCCGTCGACCCCGGGGGCCGTCACGGCGACGTCGGTCATCTCGTCGACGCCGGTGTTCGTGACGAGGAACTTCAGCGGGACGACCTCGCCCTCCCCATAGGCGTCCGGCTGCGCGGTCGAGTTGTCGATCTGTGCGACGAGGTCGAGCTCCCCCAGAGAATCGACCGTCGCGATCACGACATTCCTGACGAGGTGCACGTCGTTGTAGCCGCCCGTCGAGGACGAGAATCCGAACTTGTAGGTCTCGGGGGCCTCGTCGGCCATCGTGTGCGACAGCACGGTGACGTACGAGTCGCGACCGCCGTCGAAGTCGATCTCGACGGTCACCGTGGGGTGGACTTCCGGCGTGACCGAGACGCGCACGTTGCGCACCGCGTCGGCGAGGGTGCTGCCGCGCAGGTTTCCCGGCAAGGTCGACGTGAAGGTCCCGTCTCCATCGCCGTCCGCCGCGGTCGAGGTCAGCACGCAGTAGCCGTCCTGGCCCGAGCCCGGGCCGCGCAGCGTGACCGCGTTGGGCACGAAGCCGTACGGCGACGGGGTCGCGCAGCCGTTGCCCCGGCCCTCCCAGTCGCCGTCGACCGCGAAGTTGCCGAAGGCGTCGAGCCCGACGCCGAGATAGCCGCCGACCACCCCGTCGACGCCGCCCCATGTCTGCTGGGCGTATCCCAGCGCGCCACCGGTCGCGCCGGTCTGCTCGAGCAGATACGAGCCGTCCGACAGGAAGAAGCCGATGCCGTCGGCCCCGTTGCCTCCGTACTGATACTGATCGAACTCCACCTCGAGGCCCGCCGACGACGGCAAGGCATGGTCGTAGACGACGGAGCCGACCTGGCTGCCCTGCGCGTCCGTGAGCTGCAGGTACCCGTCGCCTTCCGCGCTCGCCGGCGCACCCACGCTCGAGGCGCACACGCCGAGGTTCGAGTCGCCCGAGGAAGGGGCCGTGGTCGCCGCCGTGAGGCACGCGATCCCGAGCCCGATCGCGTGCGGGTTGTGCACCACGCCGTCCGCGAAGGTCTCGTCCAGGAGCAGATCGCCAGACCCCGCGGCCTCCGCGAGGAGCGCGGTCATGCCGAGCATCGTGGCGGCGAGCAGGACGCCCGCAGGCGCACGCAGTCGACGTGGCTCGATCATCGCTCGGCTCCCTCAGCGGCCACAGGGCATGGCACACGGTTCTGTCAGGACGGCTGCTCGCTCGGGACCGGCGCCGGAGGCTCCGGTGCCCCACGCAACCGCTCCGGCCACGCGGGAGCAACCTCCTCATCGACCGGGGTTCCTCGCGCGTGAGGAAAACCGGTTCGAGAACTCACTGGACTCCACAGGGACGGACGGAAACGGGCACCGCGGTGGACCTGAGCGGCGATCCGGCGCCGGCCGAGGACACCGTGCGCGGCAGGTTCTGCCAGAGCCGGGTACTAGGTACCACGTACCCCCGGTGCATGGTTGGCTAGAGTGCGACCGACGGAACTCATCCGGCCCCCGCTCCACGCGGGCGGTCGGCCGACGCACTGGTCGCCCCGGACCCTCGCCGCGCCATCGGCGGTCGGTCACGCGGCGGCGGACAAGGATCGACGATGAAGATAGGGGTCCCGGCAGAGACCCGCCGCGGCGAGAGGCTGGTCGCGGCCAGTCCCGCCTCGGTCGCGCAGCTGATCAAGCTCGGCTACGAGGTGCTCGTGCAGGAGGGCGCAGGCAAGGGCGCGTCCTTCCCTGACGAGCAGTACGTGGAGGCAGGGGCGACGCTCGTCGCCGCGGCCGACGCATGGGCGGCGGACATCGTCACGTGCGTGAACGCGCCGACGGCCACGCAGATCAAGCAGCTCCGTGAGGGCGCGACGCTCGTCGCGACGATGGCGCCGCAGTCCAATGAGAAGCTTCTCGCCGCGCTCGCGAAGAAGGGCGTGACCGCGCTCGCGCTCGACGCGGTGCCGCGCATCTCTCGCGCGCAGTCGATCGACGTGCTCTCGACGATGTCCAACGTCGCCGGCTACCGCGCCGTGATCGAGGCGGCCGAGGCCTACGGCGGCATGTTCACCGGCCAGGTCACGGCGGCGGGCAAGACACGCCCCGCGACCGTGTTCGTCATCGGCGCGGGAGTAGCCGGACTCGCGGCGATCGGTGCCGCCAGCTCGCTCGGCGCCCAGGTGCGCGCCTTCGACGTGCGACCCGAGGTCGCCGAGCAGATCGGCTCGATGGGCGGCGAGTTCGTCGTCGCGCCCGAGGCGCAGCAGGAGATCAGCGCGGACGGCTACGCGAAGCCCCTCACCGAGGAGCAGCAGGCCGCCGCGATGGACGTCTACGCGAAGGAGGCGGCGAACGCCGACGTCGTGATCACGACCGCGCTCGTGCGCGGCTCGGCGCCGACGACCATCACCGCCGAGATGGTCGCGTCGATGAAGCCCGGCTCCGTGGTCGTGGACCTCGCCGCCTCGGGCGGAGGCAACTGCGAGCTCACCGTGCCTGGCAAGACGATCACGACGGACAACGGCGTAGTGGTGGTCGGCTACAGCGACCTCACGAGCCGCATGCCCCGCCACACGTCCACGCTGTTCGGCACCAACATCGTGCACCTCATGGCCCTGCTCACGCCGGCCAAGGACGGCGCGATGGTCCTGGATCTCGACGACGTCGTCCAGCGCGGCATGACCGTCGCGCACCAGGGCGAGGTCATGTGGCCGCCGCCCGCCGTGTCCGTGTCCGCCGCGGCGCCCACGCCCGCGGTCCCCGCCGGCCCCACCGAGGAGGAACTGGCCGAGCAGGCGCGCGTCGCCGCGGCCGAGGCCGAGGCGAAGGCCAAGCGACGCAACATGCGCTACGGCCTCGGCGCCGTCGCGTCGCTCCTGCTCCTCTCGTTCGCCGACTCCGCGACGGTCCAGCACCTCACGGTGTTCGCGCTCGCGGTGATCGTCGGCTTCTATGTCATCAGCAACGTCAAGCACTCGCTGCACACCCCGCTGATGGCGCAGACCAACGCGATCTCCGGGATCATCCTGGTAGGCGCGCTGCTCCAGATCGGCTCGGCCGACCCCCTCGTGGCCACGCTGTCGTTCATCGCCGCAGCCGTCGCGAGCATCAACATCTTCGGTGGCTTCCTCGTGACCTACCGAATGCTCGGCATGTTCAGGAAGGACGCGTGATGACGCTCACCTCGCTCGCCCAGGCCACGTACCTCGTCGCCGCCGTCCTCTTCGTCCTGTCTCTCGCGGGCCTGTCCAAGCAGGAGACGGCCCGTCGCGGCAACATGCTCGGCATGGTCGGCATGGGGCTCGCCCTCGCCGCGACGATCATCCTCTCGCTCGACACCTCGGACCGCCCCCTCCAGGCGGCGCTCCTCATCGCCATGGTCTTCGCGATCGGCGCGGCGATCGGCACCTGGCGGGCGCGTACGGTCGAGATGACCCAGATGCCCGAGCTCATCGCGATGCTGCACAGCTTCGTGGGAGCGGCCGCGGTGCTCGTGGGCTTCAACTCCCACCTCACCGAGACCCACGCCGACGCGGTCCACCAGATCGAGGTGTTCCTCGGCATCTTCATCGGTGCGGTGACTCTCACCGGCTCGATCGTCGCGTACCTCAAGCTGTCCGCGAAGATGAAGTCCAGCCCCCTGACGCTGCCCGGACGCAACTGGCTGAACCTCGGCGCGATCGTCGTCAGCCTGGTCCTGATGTTCGTCTACATGGCGACAGGAAGCATCGTCCCTGTGCTACTCATGACCGTGATCGCGCTGCTGCTCGGCTTCCACCTGGTGGCCGCGATCGGCGGCGGCGACATGCCCGTCGTCGTGTCGATGCTCAACTCGTACTCGGGATGGGCGGCGGCAGCGGCCGGCCTCATGCTGAGCAACGACCTGCTCATCGTCACGGGCGCGCTCGTCGGCTCGTCCGGTGCGATCCTCTCCTACCTCATGTGCAAGGCGATGAACCGCGCGTTCATCTCCGTGATCCTCGGAGGCTTCGGCACCGAGGCGAGCTCGTCGACCGATGTCGAGCAGGGCGAGCACACCGAGGTCCAGGCGGCCGACGTCGCGGAGATGCTCACCGAGGCGAAGTCCGTCGTGATCGTGCCCGGCTACGGCATGGCCGTCGCGAAGGCGCAGTACCCGGTCGCCGACCTCGTGTCGAACCTGCGCGCGCACGGCATCGAGGTCCGCTTCGGCGTCCACCCGGTCGCGGGTCGCCTGCCCGGCCACATGAACGTGCTGCTGGCCGAGGCCAAGGTGCCCTACGACATCGTCCTGGAGATGGACGAGATCAACGACGACTTCCCCGAGACGGACGTGGTCCTCGTCATCGGCGCCAACGACGTGGTGAACCCCTCGGCGCTCGAGGACCCGGGCTCGCCGCTCGCCGGCATGCCCGTCTTGGAGGTGTGGAAGGCGAAGCAGTGCATCGTCTTCAAGCGCTCCATGGCCACCGGGTACGCCGGAGTGCAGAACCCGCTGTTCTTCCGCGAGAACTCGGCGATGCTCTTCGGCGACGCCAAGGCGAAGGTCGAGGAGATCCTCACCGAGGTGCGGTCGAACGAGGGCGCGCACGCCTGAGGCGAACCAGTTCGCAGAGGCCTCCTGTCCACATCGGGCGGGGGGCCTCTGCCATACACGCGACAGATAGCGCTAGGGTGTCAAATATGACCGTCGACCCTCGCTTCGCCCGCAGTGCCGCGGCGCTCGAGACCGCAGTGCTCCAGCTCGCCGCCGAGCGTCCCATCGAGGACCTCTCCGTGAGTGAGATCGCGCGCGCGGCCCATGTCTCGCGCGCCACCTTCTACAACCACGCGGAGTCCCCCGAGGAGCTCCTGGGACGCGTGCTCTCCGCCGGACTGGACACGGTCCGCGCGAACTTCCTCGGCAGCTTCGTCGAGGGTGACCTCCTGACCGAATGGCGCAACTCCGAGTCGGCGCTGCTCGCGCACGTCGAGGAGCACCAGGACGTCTACCGCATGGCGCTCGCACCCACCAAGGCCAACCGCGGCACCGCGATGTCGGCGATGCTCGCGCGCCACATCGAGGGCTCCCTGCTCGAGTTCGCCGAGAGGAGCGCCCCGCACCGCGTCAACGACCCGGAGGAGCGGCTGAGACTCGAGATGGAGGTCGCCTTCACGAGCCACGGACTGGTCGGCGCGCTGCGCGCGTGGCTGATGTCGCCCGAGCCTCGCGATCGCGACGCGGCCTCGGATTTCCTGATCGAGGCGACGCCTCGCTACTGGTTCGCGCTCGCGGACTCGAAGGACTGAGGGGCCGCCCCTTCCACCTCATCGGCGCGCGACTGTTCGCAAATCGAGCGATGTACGACAGGATGTGCGCATGACCTCCACGCTGTTCTCCCCCCTGACGATCCGCACAGTCGAGTTCCGCAACCGCCTGTGGGTCAGCCCGATGTGCCAGTACTCGTGCGACGCGCAGGACGGCGTGCCGACCGACTGGCACCTCGTCGAGCTCGGCTCGTACGCGCAGGGCGGGGCCGGCCTGGTGATGGCCGAGGCGACCGGAGTGGTTCCCGAGGGACGCATCACGCCGTGGTGCCCGGGCCTGTGGTGCGATGAGCAGCAGGCGTCGTGGACCCGGATCGTGGACTTCATCCACTCCCAGGGCGCGAAGGCCGGCATCCAGCTCGCGCACGCGGGTCGCAAGGCGTCGACGATGCGCCCGTGGGACGGCAACGGCAGCGTCCCGAAGGAGGACGGCGGGTGGACCACCGTCGCGCCGTCGCCGATCGCCTACCCGGGCTACCGCGAGCCCAACGGGCTGTCCTCCGACGAGATCAACGACATCGTCTACGCGTTCGGCCAGTCGGCCGCACGGGCGCTCGCCGCGGGCTTCGACGTGCTGGAGATCCACGCGGCGCACGGCTACCTGATCCACCAGTTCCTCTCGCCGCTGTCGAACGACCGCGAGGACGAGTACGGCGGCTCGATCGTGAACCGCTCGCGCCTCCTGCTCGACATCGCCAAGGAGGTGCGCGCGATCGCGGGTCCCGACGTCCCGGTCCTGGTCCGCATGTCCGCGACCGACTGGATGGAGCCGGAGGGCTGGACCCTCGAGGACACCGTGACCGTCGCGACGTGGCTGCGCGAGGCGGGCGTCGACATGATCGACGTCTCGACCGGCGGGCTCGTCCCCGGGGCACAGATCCCCACCGGCCCCGGCTACCAGGTGCCTCACGCCGCCGCGGTCTACGACCGCGCGGGGATCATCACGGGCGCCGTCGGCGAGATCGTGGACGCGAAGCAGGCGGACAGCATCATCTCCGAGGGGAAGGCGTCCGCCGTGTTCGCGGGACGCGAGTTCCTCCGCGACCCGCACTTCCCGCTGCGCGCAGCGCACGAGCTGGGTGTCGAGATCGGCTACTGGCCGCGGCAGTTCCTGCGCGGCACGTTCGCCGCGCGTCGCGTGCCCTCCGACCTCGAGGGCTGAGGCCGGAGGGTCGACGGCCCGGGTCTGCGGCGTCTCGCCGACGACCCGGGATCGCCCCGATGCCGCCGACGGCGACGCCTGGGCCTAGGACCGGAGCGGCGCCCTTCGCAGCAGGGCCCACCCGCCCGCGACGCACAGCGCCACGACCGGCAGCGCCCAGGTCGCGAGCCCCGCGAGGGACGTGTCCGCGAGGAAGGACCACACGTCGGGCCACGCCTCGGCGGCGGTGACGCTCCACAGGAACGCGACGACGCCGAAGGCGAGGATGCCGAAGTACCAGTAGAGCCCTCGCGCACCCCAGCGGACCCACACTGATGCAGAGAACGCGCCCGCACCGAAGGCGAGCAGGAACCCGACCACGAACACGTACGCGACCGTCGTCAGCGGCGCGGAGTCGAGCGGGATCGGCGCGAAGAACGCGGCATTGAGCCACCAGCCTCCGGTGAGCCTCTCGAGCACGACCAGCAGGGTCAGTCCGAGCGAGTACACGAGCGACAGCAGTCCGAAGAACCCGATGGTGCCCAGGTAGTAGTCGCGGCGGTCGATCGAGAGTCCCAGGGCGAACCGGAACGTGAAGTGCATCGCCTGGACCGCGACCACGATCATGAAGACGAAGACCCAGCTCACCGAGCCTCCGTGCTTGAAGGCGTCGTCGTCGATCGCCGAGACCCCGCCTGCCGCGTAGGCGATCATCCCGTACACGGCGAGGTTGACGGCGAAGATCACCGCGGTCACGATCCACGGCTGGATCAGGGTGAGGAACGGGCCCGCGAGGTGGATCCGCAGGACGGCGCCGAGGCGGTGGCCCAGCGAGGCGATCGAACGGTCGGCGAGCGGCGCGCCGGTGGCGTCGATGGTGGTCATAGCGACATCTCCTGAGAGGTGGGCGCACCGGTGCGGCGCACGATGAGCTGCTGAAGGGACACGGGCGCGAGCTCGAGGCCCGCGGCAAGGGCGTCGGCGCGGAAGGCCTCGTCCACGCCGTCCAGGGTGAGCGCGGCGGTGCCGCCGAGCGTCTCCCTGTGCAGCACGTCGCGACCCGCGGCGACGCGCTCGACGGATTCGACGGCGCCGACGATCCGCACCGCCGTGCCACGGAGGGAATCGGCGTCATCGTCGATGAGGAGCGCCCCCTTGTCGAGCACGAGCACGCGCTCGAAGAGATCGGCCGCCTCGTCGATGAGGTGCGTCGACATGAGGATCACCCGCGGGTGCGCGGCGAAGTCCTCGATCAGGCGGTCGTAGAGCATCTGCCGCGCGACCGCGTCGAGGCCCGCATAGGGCTCGTCGAGCAGGGTGACGTCGGCGCGCGACGCGAGCGCGACGATCGCACCGACCGCGGATCGCTGTCCTCGCGAGAGCTTCTTCATGTAGCGATCGAGCGGGGCCTGGAACTCCTCGACAAGGCGCGACGCGTAGTCGTCGTCCCATCGGGAGTACACCGCGGCCGCGGCCTTGAGGACGTGGCGACCCTTGAACCCCTCGGGATAGGCCTGCGACTCCTTGATGAACGCGACGCGGCCGAAGCCCTGGGCACCGACGGCGGGGTCGTGCCCGTGCAGCCGGACGCGGCCCTCGGTCGGGAAGTCCTGTCCCGTGAGCAGGTTCATCAGGGTCGTCTTGCCCGCGCCGTTCCTGCCCAGCAGGCCGTGGATCCCGGGCTCGTCGAGCCGGAAGCTCACATCGCCGAGCGCCGTGACGTCCCCGAATCGCTTGGTGAGGCCCGTCGCCTCGAGTGTGTGCGTCATCGCTCCATCTCCTCCTTGAGCATGTCGGCAAGCTCCGCCGCGTCGATCCCGAGCGCCTTCGCACGGGCGGCCAGCGGCGCCACGTGCAAGGTCACGAAGTCGCCGCGTCGCGCCGCGAGCAGTCGTGCCCTGGCCCCCTCGGTGACGAACATGCCCACTCCCCTTCTCTTGTGCAGGATCTCCGCGTCGACCAGGCGGTTCACGCCCTTCAGCGCGGTCGCCGGGTTGATCCGGTGGAAGGTCGCCAGCTCGTTGATCGAGGGCACCTGGGAGCCCTCCGGCATCGAGCCGTCGAGGATCGCCGACTCGAGCGCCTCGGCGATCTGAAGGAACAGCGGCCTTCCGTCGTCCATTGACCCTCCACATTGGTTAGTTACTCAACTAACTAACCATGTAACCAACGTCGCGTCAACCGGAGATGTCCTTCCCACCCTCTAGAGTGAACGCATGGCTTCTGATCACCTCGTCTGGATCGACTGCGAGATGACCGGGCTGGACCTCGAGAACGACGCGCTCGTCGAGGTCGCGTGCCTGGTGACCGACGCCGAGCTCAACGTGCTCGGCGAAGGCGTCTCCGTCGTGATCCGCCCACCGGCCGCCGCGCTCGAGCAGATGAACGACTTCGTGACGAAGATGCACGAGACGTCCGGACTGCTCCCCGAGCTCGAGCACGGCACCACGATGCAGGACGCGCAGCAGCAGGTCCTCGCCTACATCAACGCCCACATCCCGGCGGGAGCCCGTCCCCCGCTCGCGGGCAACACCGTCGGCATGGACAAGGCATTCCTCGAGCGCGACATGCCGCAGCTGATGGAGCGCCTGCACTACCGCGTCGTGGACGTCAGCTCCCTCAAGGAGCTCGTGCGGCGCTGGTACCCGCGGGTGTTCTTCCACGCCCCGGACAAGACCGGCAACCACCGCGCGCTCGGCGACATCCAGGACTCGATCGCGGAGCTGCGCTACTACCGGGAGACCATCCTGGTCCCGCTCCCGGGCCCCGACTCGGACGAGTCGCGCGCCGCCTCGGAGCGGGTCGTGCACCCGTCCACGGAGGGCGCCGCGGCGCCGACGCCGGAGGCCTCAGAAGCCACCGGTTGAGGCGGACGGTCCTCAGCACCCGCGCAGGCACGGTACACTTTTCGCTGGCCCTTGTTCGCAGGGGCCGATGGTGGCTGTAGCTCAGCAGGTAGAGCATCGCGTTGTGGTCGCGAGGGCCGCGGGTTCAAGTCCCGTCAGCCACCCCAGGAATCACGAGAGGCCCCCGGCTCAGGCCGGGGGCCTCTCGTGTGTCCGGCGCTGCCTCGCGCGCCGACCGGACGATATCGTGGTGCCGTGCACGCCCGCGGGGGCGACCTATCCAGGAGGTTCACATGTTCGCCGCACTCACCGGAGCCGGCCTCTCGGCCGCGGCGGGCCTCAACGCCTTCATCCCCCTCGTCATGGTGGGCATCTTCGCGCGCTTCACGGATGTGATGGAGCTCCCCGACCAGCTGATGTGGCTCCAGTCCTGGCCGGCGATCATCATCGGGCTCATCCTGCTCGCCGCCGAGATCGTGCTCGACAAGATCCCCGGCGTCGACACCGTCAACGACCTGATCCAGACCGCGGTGCGCCCGCTCGTCGGCGGCGTGATCTTCGCCGCCAGCGCGGCCGCCGCAGAGTTCGACGGCCACGTCTTCTGGACCGAGAACCCGCTCATCGCTGGCATCGTCGGCGCGGTCATCGCCGGCATCGTCCATGTCTCCAAGACCGCGTCCAGGCCCACGATCAACGCGTCGACAGGCGGCACGGGAGCACCGCTCGCGTCCTTCGCCGAGGACGCGATCGCGGTCGGCCTGTCCTTCCTCGCGATCTTCATCCCGGCGCTCGTCGTCGTGGTTTTCATCGTGCTCATCGCCGCGCTGTACCGGATCGTCTCCAACGGTCGCCGCCGCCGCAAGCACAAGGGCCTGCTGCAGACGAGCAAGCGGCTCGAGCGCGAGGCCGAGCAGGAGGCCGGGCGCGGCTCGCGGCGCGAGCGCTGGAAGACGTGGACCACCGAGTACCGCGAGCGCATGGGCTCGCGCGGCAACGGCGCGAGCGCCGAGACGCCGGACGAGCCGGCCGAGGAGCCCGACATGCCCTCACAGGCCGCCGCTCCGAAGGATCAGTCGCCGGCCTGACGCGGCTCGACGTCGAAGTCGGCGAGGAAGTCCTCCACGAAGGCGTTCGCGGGCGTCGTCGTCACCTCATCCGGAGTGCCGAGCTGCTCGAGCACACCTCCGCGGCTCAGCACCGCGATGCGGTCGGCGAGGAGCACGGCCTCGCGGATGTCGTGCGTCACCATCATCACGGTGGTGCCGAGCTCGGCCTGGATCGCCGCGAACTCGCGCTGGAGCCTGCGCCTGCCCTGCGGGTCCACCGCGCCGAACGGCTCGTCCATGAGCAGCACCGGAGGCCGGACCGCGAGCGCGCGGGCCACACCGACGCGCTGACGCTCGCCTCCCGACAGCTCGTGCGGGTAGCGCGCACCGTACTCCTCGCGAGGCAGCCCTACGAGCGCGAGCAGCTCGTCCACCCTTGCCTGCGTATCGGCCTTCGACCAGCCGAGCAGCCCCGGGACGGTGCCGACGTTCTGGGCGACGGTCCGATGTGGGAACAGGCCCACGTGCTGGATCACGTAGCCGATGCTCCTGCGCAGCTCGACGGGGTCCGCGTCCATGACGTTCCTGCCGTCCACGGTGATCGATCCCGAGGTCGGCTCCACGAGCCGGTTCACCATGCGCAGCGTCGTCGACTTGCCGCAGCCCGAGGGCCCCACGAGCGCCAGGATCTCGCCCGCACGCACCTCGAGATCGAGCGATCCGACCGCGACGGCGCCGTCGCCATACTGCTTGCGCACGTCGCTGAAGACGATGCCGGTGCGTTCCATCCGGCCACCGTAGCCGATCACGTCACCCTGTGTACCCTGGCACGATGGACGACGTCCCCAACCCGTGGTTCTCGTGGGAGTACCTCGAGCGGAACTGGGACGAGGTCGCGCACCAGCTGTCGATCCACACGACGCTGACGCTCCAGGCGATCGCGATCGCGGCGCTCGTCGCGCTTCCGATGGCAGTGATCGCCCGCCGGTACCCGCGCCTGGCCGCGCCGATCATGGGCGTGAGCGGCGTCCTCTACACGATCCCGTCATTCGCGCTGTTCGCTCTGCTCGCACCCTTCACGGGCATCGGCCGCACGACGGTGCTCATCGGCCTCGTCATGTACGCGCTGCTCGTGCTCGTGCGCAACACGCTGGTCGGGCTGCAGAGCGTCGACGCGGACGTCGTCGACGCCGCGCGCGGGCTCGGCTACTCCCCCACCCGCCTGCTGTTCGCGGTGGAGCTGCCCATCGCGCTGCCCGCGATCCTCGCGGGCCTGCGGATCGCGACCGTGAGCACCGTGGCGATGGTGACGGTCGGGGTCGTCGTCGGGTACGGAGGCCTCGGGCAGCTGATGTTCCGCGGCTTCCAGTCCGACTATCGCGCGCAGATCATGACCGCGTCGCTGCTGTGCCTCGCGCTCGCGCTCGTGCTCGACCTGGCACTCGTGCTCGTCGGGCGCCTCGCGATGCCGTGGAACCGCGGGAGGGCCGCCGCATGAGCGTGATCTCCGACGCGTGGGACTACCTCACCGACCCCACGAGCTGGCTCGGGCAGTACGGCGTCCTGCGCGAGGTCGCGCCGGGCGAGTGGGTGCTGCCGCAGGACTCGATCCTCGCACTCACGATCGAGCACCTCGGGATGTCGCTCGGGGCTGTGCTCCTCGCCTCCGCGGTCGCCTTCCCCGTGGGCCTGTGGCTCGGTCACCTGCGACGGGGAGGCGGCGCGACCGTCGTCGTCTCGAACGTCACCCGCGCGATGCCCACGCTCGCCCTCCTCACTCTGTTCGCAGCATCGGCGATCGGCTTCGGCAACCGCGCCGTCGTGCTCGCCGCCGCGATCTTCGCGTTCCCGCCCATCCTCACCAACACGTTCACCGGCATGGCGTCGGTCGACGCCGACCTGCGCGAGGCGGCGCTCGGCCAGGGGCTCACGCGGTTCCAGGTGGCCACCCGCGTGGAGCTGCCGCTCGCGATGCCGCTCATCGCGGCAGGGCTGCGCACCGCGGCCGTGCAGACGGTCGCGACCGTCCCGCTCGCGGCCCTCGTCGCGGGTGGCGGACTGGGCGTCATCATCAACACGGGACTCGCGACGCAGCGCTACGGACAGGTGCTCGCGGGGGGCCTGATCGTCGCGGTGGTGTGCCTCGCCGTGGACTGGATCCTCGGCCGCGTGCAGACGCGGCTCACTCCCCGTCCCCTGCGAGAACGTGCGCGGGCCACCGCGTGACGGTTGACTGGGAACAATCCCGAGTCATTCGGGGTTCCTGACCCGACAGCACCCCCGACGACGAGGAGCTCCCATGCGCACCCGTTCCGGCATTCTCGCGGCCGCCGCGATCTCGACGATCGCCCTCGCAGGCTGTACCACCTACGAGGAGTCGGAGGCATCAGGCTCGTCCTCCTCCGGATCCTCGACCACTGCATCGTCCGAGGCCATGGAGCCCGCGGCGTGCACCGCCGTCGCTGGAGACACGCTCGTGGTCCTCGACGACGACATGGGCCTGCAGCTGTCCGACAACATCATCCCCGCGGTCAACGCGGACTCCGCGAGCGACGAGGTGCTGGCCGCGCTCGCCGTCGTGTCGGAGGCGCTCGACACCGAGTCCCTGATCCAGCTCAACAAGGCCGTCGACGTCGAGCGCCAGACCTCCACCGACGTCGCCCAGCAGTTCGTCGACGACAACGGGCTCACGGCGCCATCGAGCGGCGAGGGCAGCCTCGTGATCGGCGCCGCCAACTTCTCGGAGAACATCACCGTGGCCGAGATCTACGGCGACGTGCTCACCGACGCGGGCTACGACGTCGAGGTCCGCACGATCGGCAACCGCGAGACCTACATGCCGGCCCTGCAGTCGGGCGAGGTCGACATCGTCCCCGAGTACGCCGCGACCGTCACGGAGTACCTCAACCTGCAGATCAACGGAGCCGATGCGGAGACCGTCGCGCAGTCCGACATCGACGCGACCGTGGCCGCGCTCGAGCCTCTGGCCGAGGAGGTCGGGCTGACCTTCGGCGAGGCCTCGGCGGCCCAGGACCAGAACGCCTTCGCGACCACCCAGGGCTTCGTCGACGCCTATGGCGTCTCGACGCTGTCGGAGCTCGCCGAGATCTGCGGACCGATCGTGCTCGGAGGCCCCGCCGAGTGCCCCGAGCGGGCGTTCTGCCAGATCGGGCTCGAGGACGTCTACGGGATCGAGATCGACTCCTTCCTGTCTCTCGATGCGGGCGGCCCCCTGACCAAGACTGCGATCACGGAAGGCGAGATCGCGCTCGGTCTCGTGTTCTCCTCGGATGGAGCGCTTGGCTGACACGGCCACAGCGCTGACATCCGGGCATCGCACCCGGTAGCGTCGGGAACGACGATCACGGAAGGATCCCGACGATGGACGTTCCCACCGCACCGGCCGGCTACACGCGCCTGATCATGAAGAGCAGGTTCGGCGCGGGCCGCGACTTCACGGTGCTCGAGCCGGAGACGGAGGCGGAGGTCTACGTCGTCGACGGCAAGATCGGGATACGTCCCAAGGCGGACATCCTCGATGCTTCCGGCACGATCGTCGCGACCGCGCGTGGGGAGATGCTGGCCTTCCCCAAGCGCATCGAGATCTCCGACGCCGACGGCCACCCGCTCGCATATCTGCACGCGAAGCCATTCTCGTTCGTCAAGGACAAGATCGAGGTCACGCTCGAGGGCGGCAAGAGCCTGCTTATGGAGGGCAACCTCATCGAGAAGGACTACTCCCTCAAGGACGAGCACGGGCACGTGATGGTACAGATCACCCAGAAGTGGATGGCGGTCCGCGACAGGTACACGCTCGATGTCGCTGACGGCTTCGCGGTGCCGATCGCCCTCGCGCTCACGTGGTCGATCGACCGCTGGATCGAGCGGGACTGAGCACTCCCCGCAGTCCGCAGGAAGCACTGCGGAGACGACGAAGGCCCGGTCCAGATGGACCGGGCCTTCGCGCTTGGTACGCCCCCGGGGACTCGAACCCCGAACCCGCTGATTAAGAGTCAGCTGCTCTGCCAATTGAGCTAGAGGCGCTTGCGCCGAGAGACAACATTAGCAGACCCTGGACGATGCGCGAAATCGAGCACGCAAGCACGCCCTCGGACGCTCAGCGGAGCTCCTTGAGCCTCTCATACGTAGCAGCGAGCGCGATCAGCACGGCTCCCACCACGGCGAAAGACACCCACCGCGGCAGGAGCTGCTCGTCCACGAACAGCTGCGCAAGCGCCACCGCGATCGCCGTCGACGCCGCCGCGACGGCGGGCGCGAGCCACCTCAGCATCACCGTCGCGAACGCGAGTCCTGCGATCGCGAGGGTGAGCACGAGCGTGCGGATGAGCGCGCCGGGCTGGAGCGCAAGCGCGACGATACTCGGCGCGAGCACGAGGGCGAGCCCTCCCCCGATCGCGGTCACACTCGGAACCTCCGCGTCACGCCGCATCCACGCGACGCCCTCAGCCAGCGCCCACACCGCGGGAAGCACCGTGTACGCCTCGAGGATGGCGACTCCCGCGACGTGGATCAGCAGTGCGACGCCGACGCTCGCATACGCAGCGGCCGCCCACCGAGCCCACCGACCCAGGTCGCGCCGCAGGACGAGCCACGCCGCGGAGGTCACGAGCGCGGCGAGCGCAACCCCGACCATGTCGTGCTGGACTCGCACGAAGACACCGGCGAGGAGCGACGCGGCGGCGAGCCCTGACGCAGCATCGCGGCGGGCGATCAGCTCGAGCCGCAGCAGAGCCGAGAGACCCGCCCCGTACAGTCCGAGCGCGAGCGCGGGGGCGAGAGTCGACGCGTCCGCACCGACGCATGCGGCCCAGCCCGCAGCTGCGAGCGACACGACGGCCGCGTGCCCGTAGACGAACCGCGGCGCTTCCCCGCGCGCCGCTAGCAGTCCGAGGACGATGGCCGTCACGGCGAGCGCCCCCGCCTGCATCCACGCGTGCGGTCCTGCCCAGACGACCGCCGACGACGCGAGCGCGAGCTGATGCGCGGGTCGCGTGACGAGCCCGCGGCCGAGCGCCGACCCTCCAAGCGAGGCAGCAACGAGCGCCGCGACGGCTCCGACCACCCACGCCCACCCCACCGGGGGAGCTGCGAGCGATGCGATGGCCACCGCCACGGCGAGCGACACGATGCTCGCGCGGCCGCGCCGGGTGGACAGCGCAGCCGCGGCCACCGCGAGCACGAGAAGCAGCGGCGCGAACGAGGACGATGCCGCCTCGCCGACCTCCCACGCCTCACCGAGCCTGACGAACCACCGCCATGCGGCGATCGCGAACGCGGGCAAGGCGGGGAGCACCGCGACGAGAAGCCCTAGCGAGGCCCACCCTCGGACCCGCGGAGAGAGGGGAGCAAGCAGCCAGCACGCGGCCGCGACCGAGGCCGCCGCCGTAAGCGAGAAGGCGAGAGCCCCGTCCACCCGGGCTGCGACGATCGCGGGCGGCACCAGCGTCGCGATCGCGACGATCGCCGGCATGGTGATCGTTGCCCGCCAGCGCGCGCCGAGAGCGAGGACCGCGATGGCCACTGCCGCGACGGCGGTGCCAGGCCAGAGGGGCATCGCGCGTACGGCGACCTCGAACAGTGCCACGAGGGCGAGCCACGCCGTCCACGCCGTCGCGCCCGCGAATGCCGTGAGCGTCGCCCCGCGCGACTCCCACCACCGGGACGAGGAGGCGACCGCGACGGCCGCGGCGATGCCCACGAGCGAGGAGCCGAGCGCCCCTCCCCCGCCGACGCTGACGGTGAGGGTCGCCTGCACCGACGCGCCCAGCAGCGCGAGCACCCCGATCGCCTCGACCCATGTCGCGGATCCCTCAGGAAGCCCGCTCTCGCCGGGCTGTACCCGGACTCGGACCGCACCGGCGGCGACGGCCGCCGCAAGCAGAGTCGCGGCGAACGCCCCGTGGCCCCCGAGGCGTGGCATGAGCTCGTCGCCCAAGAAGGTGTCGGAGGCCTGGGCGATCGTCGCGAGTCCTGCCATCACGACGACCACGGCAGCGGGCAGAAGCCCAGGCGACGCCCAGAGGCGAATGGCGACCGGCACGCGCGCGAGGATCCACGAGGCTGCCGCTGCGGCCGCCACCATGGCTGCGGCCGCCCACAGCGATCCCTCGGCGAGCCTCAGCACCGAACCACCGGCGACGAGCGTCGGAAGCAGCACCGCGAGCCCCCCTAGGGAGCGGGGGAAACGACGCGCGAGCAACGCCGCGAGCACGACAGGCGCGAATCCGGCGACCGCCGCCCACGCGACGTGGGACGTGGGGTCGGACCACGCGAACGCACCGCCGACCGCGCTGATCCCGCCGATCACGACGGCGACGCTGAGGATCGTGAGGCGCGCTGGACCGGACGGCCAGGCGAGCGAAGACGCCGCGGCGAGATGCGCGACGACGAGCGCGGTCACCGCGAGCGCGGCGGGCTCGGGCCGCGGCCACAGGAGTGTGACAGCGCTCGGCAGGACCATGACGAACAGTGCCGCGCCGGTGAGCAGGACGCGATCCGCGAGCGCGACCGACGCATCGTCCCGATGAGTCCACAGGCGCACCACGAGTGAGGTGAGCGCGGTCGCCGCGAGCCCGACCAGCAGCCATGCGGACCCTTCTCCCGCGTCGGGGTCGGCCACGAGGGCGGGCACCCCCGCGAGCGCCGCCAGCGCCGCGAGCAGCGCGCCGAGTCCTGCGGGCCATAGCCCGCGGACCACGCGGTGGCGCTGCTGCGACCACCGGCGCCCGACCGCAAGAGCGACCGCGACGACAGCCGCGACGGGGAGCATCGCAAGGCCGGGCTCGGGCAGCACGCTTGCGGTCGCCGCGGCTGCCGCGGACGCGACCGCGACAGTGGCCGTGAGCGCGACCGGCGGCGCGATCGCCGCCAGGCCGACACCCGAGGCGACCGGAAGCCAGGCCCAGAGCACGTCGTCTGCTCCCCATCCCCAGGCGATCGCCCCCAGCGACACCAGGACCACCATGCCCGCCGCGGTGTATCTCAGCGCGGTGCTCAGCACGGCGCCGAGCCACCGTCGAGACAGCGCCGAGATCGCCACGATCGACCCGGTGCCCCACAGCGTCCACCCGGCCGTGCCGGCGTCAGCGCCGCCCGCGACCGCGGCTCCCACGCCGGCGAACCCGAGCGCCGCCGTCGAGGCGACCCCGACCCAGGCGAGGCTGCGCCTGGCCAGCACCGTGCCGGCGGCGGCCGCCGCGAGCGCAGCCGCGGACATCGTGAACGGGCCGAGCACCGTGAGAGCGCGCGCGAGGGCGACGACCGAGGTGCCGGCGAAGGCCATCGACACCACGCCGACGGCCCCGGCGGAGACCCCGAGCCCGCGGCGGGTGAGCCACACGCCGAGCCAGCCCGTCGCTGCGGAGAGCGCGACGAGCAGGAGCGCCTGCGCGGGCGGGAAGAACGTCTCCCACGTGACGGCGACGAAGACGACGGCAGAGGCGACCAGCAGCGCGGCGCCGCCCAGGCCCAGCAGCATCGGCGCCGTGAGCGACTCCCGCAGCGCGCTTCGGCGTCGCGGCTCGGGCGTCGGCGCTCCTGCCGACGGAGGCGCGCCGACGACAGTGGGGCCCGGCCGAGATCCCGCCGTGGGAACGGGCTCAGACTCCTCGCGAGCGGCCACGGGAGCCGGCGCAGAGTCAGCCCGCGTCCGGTTGAGGGCCGCGTACGCGGCCTCGCGCCTCCCGAGGGCGTCCTGCCACCGCCTTGCGAGCGCATCGTACTCGGCGCGGAAACCCGCGATCCGCGCGTCCGCCTCGACGATCTCCGCGAACGCCGAATCGGTCAGATCGGCATAGCAGCGCCGACACCGCGGAGTGATCGCAGGTGCGCACACGGCGCCGCATATCGGGCAGCGCACCTCGGGCGTCGGCTCGGTCATCGTGTCCCCCAGTTCCCTGGCGTCACAGTAGCGGCACTCGTTGACGATTCGCGCCGGCTGGGGACGACACGCGATGGCACGCCGCTCTCGCGCTTTGCGATAGGGCTCCCCGCGAGGGAACACCCCACGCCCGGGTAGCGTTGCGCACATCATGAGCGACAACCGACTGACCAAGGGCCAGGCCGCACCCGACTTCACCGCGGCGACCGACACGGGCACGTTCACGCTGTCCGACCACCGCGGCGAGCACGTCATCCTGTACTTCTACCCCGCCGCGATGACCCCCGGCTGCACCACGGAGGCCTGCGACTTCCGCGACTCCCTCGACGCTCTGAACGCCGCGGGCTACACCGTGGTCGGCATCTCGAAGGACTCGCCGGGCAAGCTTGCGGAGTTCCGCGAGAAGGAGGGCCTCACCTTCACGCTCGTGTCCGACGAGGACAAGTCCGTCCAGGAGGCGTACGCGGCCTGGGGCGAGAAGAACAACTACGGCCGCAAGGTCGTCGGCAGCATCCGCTCCACCGTGGTCGTGGACCCCGAGGGCGCCGTCGAGCTCGCGCAGTACAACGTCAAGGCCACTGGCCACGTCGCGAAGCTGCGCCGCGACCTCAAGATCGACTGACAGCCGAGCGGGCTACTGCTCCGCCGCCGCAGCCAGGACGCGCAGACTCTCCGTGTCCGGCTGCGGCCACGGCTCGCCGGGCGCCGCAAACAAGTACCCCTGCGCATAGGTGACGCCCGCCGCGATGAGGCGCTGCGCGTCGACCAGGTGCTCGACGCCCTCGGCCACCACGTTCGCGCCCGCGCGGGTCGCCATCCCGACGATCATCGACACGAGCGCCTGCCGACCCACATCCTGAGAGACGCCGTCGACGATCACGCGGTCGAGCTTGAGCGCGTGGGGCTGCAGCTTGGCGATCTGGTGGATCACCGCATAGCCGGCCCCCGCGTCGTCGATGGCGGTGCGTGCGCCGCGCGCCTTGATCTCCTCGATGGTCGTCCCGATCTCCTCCCACGACCATGAGCCGCGCTCGGTGAGCTCGACCACCACGCTCGACAGGTCCGCGTGGTCGAGGAGCGCCGCTCGCACCTCTGGGTGGGCGATCGTGTCGGGCTCGACGTTCAGGCCGAGGAGCGCCCCCTCGGGCAGGGTCGGGAGCAGGCCGAGCGCGGTGCGCAGCACGGTGGCCTGGAGGGGCGCGGCGAGGCCGTGCGAGCGCGCGCGACGGAACCACACATCGGGGCTGACACCGCCGGCGTCCTCGTGGCTGAAGCGCGCGAGCGTCTCGTACGCGACCACGTCTCCGTTCGTGAGATCCACGACGGGCTGGACGTGGACCCCCACGCCCACCCCCGCGATCGCATCGTCGAGAAGCGTGGTCCAGCGCGCGTCGTAGCCCGACGTCGTCAGCATCCTGACTCCCTTCGCGACCGTCCCTCGGCCGCTCGCCTCATGAGAGCCCCATCGGCAGCGAGGATGACGCGGAAAGCCATTCCCAGTACCCGTACTGCCCGTACACTGTCGAGGCGCGCGAGTGGCGGAATTGGCAGACGCGCTGGATTTAGGTTCCAGTGTCCTCGGACGTGGGGGTTCAAGTCCCCCCTCGCGCACTGTGGCCGGGACGATGCGGGCCCGGCAGGCGAGAGCGATGGCCGTGCCTTCACAGACGGCAGGGCTCGGAGACGACGACGCGGGGCCGATCCCGAAGGATCGACCCCGCGTGGAGTCAGTGCGAACGAGCCTCGTGTCAGGCGTTCGACTCGTGCTCGGCGATCTTCTGACGGACCTCTTCCATGTCGAGCCCCTCGACCGCGCCCACGAGCTGCTCGAGCGCGGGGCCGGGAAGCGCACCGGCCTGGTTGAAGACCATGATGCCGTCGCGGAAGGCCATCAGCGTCGGGATCGCGGTGATCCCGTACTTGATGCTCAGCTCCTGGTGGGCCTCGGTGTCCACCTTGGCGTGCACGACGTCGCCGTGCTCCTCGGAGGACTTCTCGAAGATCGGCGCGAAGCGCTTGCACGGACCGCACCAGTCGGCCCAGAAGTCGACGAGGACGATGCCGTCCTTGGAGACGGTCTCGTCGAAGGTGTCAGTGGTCAGGTTGACGGTAGCCATGTTTCCTCTCTCGGCGTTCTATATACCCTAGGGGGTATAATAACGCACTTGGTTCGGACTTCATTTCCCAATATTCAGGTTGTCACGCCCGGCGCGCATATGTGAAGGGAGACTCGCGCCGGGGTACAACTGACTCATGACGGACATGGCCGAACTGCCCCCCGAGCCGTCGGGCTGGCTCAGCGACAGAGAACTGAACCACGTCCGAGGCGAGCTCCCTTTGCTCTACGTCAACGCAGTACCCGTGCGAAACAGTCCCACGGGCGAGCTCACGCACGTGGGACTGCTCCTGCGGGCCGACGACGGAGTGATCTCCCGCGCGATCGTCGCGGGCCGCGTGATGTACCACGAGACCGTCCGCGACGCGCTGCTGCGCAACCTCGAGAAGGACCTCGGCCCGGTCGCGCTGCCCCGCCTGCCGATCAGCCCCACGCCGTTCGCGGTCGCCGAGTACTTCCCGACCCCGGGCGTCACGGCCTTCCACGACTCGCGTCAGCACGCGGTCGCGCTCGCCTTCATCGTGCCAGTGGACGGCGACTGCGAGCCGAGCCAGAACGCGCTCGACATCGCGTGGCTGACCCCGGAGGAGGCCGCCTCGGAGGAGATCACGCAGGACATGATGGGCGGCCAGGACGTGCTGCTGCGGCAGGCGCTCGCCCACTGCGGCGTGCTGCGCTGAGCCGGCGCGGCGGTCCTGCCGCACCGCCCTGCCCGCGCGGCAAGAGTGCCGCACCGCCCTATCTGCGCGGCAAGAGTGCCGCACCGCCCTATCTGCGCGGCAAGAGTGCCGCACCGCCCTATCTGCGCGGCAAGAGTGCCGCGACGTGCGGCGCGAGGGCGCGGAAGGCGCCGCCGCGGTGTGAGATCGCGTTCTTGACGTCGGGCTCGAGCTCAGCGTTGGTGACGCACTGGCCCGACGCGACGAAGATCGGGTCGTAGCCGAACCCTGCCGCGCCCGCGGGCTCGCGCGTGAGCCGGCCGCCCATGATGCCCATCTCGACGATCTCGCGGCCGTCGGGCTGGACCATGACCGCGGCGCAGACGAATGCCGCCTGGCGGTTCGCGTCGGGGATGTCCTCCATCTGCGCGAGCAGAAGCTCGAGGTTCGCGCGGTCGTCGCCGTGACGGCCGCTCCAGAGCGCGGAGAAGATCCCGGGCGCTCCGCCCATGACATCGACGCTCAGGCCCGAGTCGTCCGCGATCGCGGGCAGCCCCGTGCGCTCGGCGAGCGCGCGCGCCTTGATCAGCGCGTTCTCCTGATACGAGATCCCGCACTCGACAGGGGCGGGCGCGTCGGCGTCGGCCGCGCTGAGCAGATGTCCGCGCTCGAGGCCAGGCACGCGCTCGCGCAGGATGTCGTAGACCTCGTCGATCTTGTGGGCGTTGTGCGTCGCGAAGGCGACGATCGGGCGGACGTCCTCGGCCATCCGCTCAGTCCTCCGCAGCGAGCGCGTCGCGCTGGATCCGCGCGAGCTCGGCGTTGCCAGCGGTCGCGAGAGCCAGCAGCTCGTCGAGCTCGGCCTTGCTGAACGGCTTGCCCTCGGCGGTGCCCTGGACCTCGACGAAGCCTCCGTCACCGGTCATGACGACGTTCATGTCGGTCTCGGCGCGGACGTCCTCGACGTAGGGAAGGTCGAGCATCGGCGTGCCGTCGATGATCCCGACGGAGATCGCGGACACCGAGCCGGTGAGCGGCTTCGCGTCGAGGGCGATCGCCCGGTTGGCGCGCCCCCAGGCGATCGCGTCGGCCAAAGCGACGTACGCGCCGGTGATCGCCGCGGTGCGCGTGCCGCCGTCGGCGTCGATCACGTCGCAGTCGAGGACGATGGTGTTCTCACCGAGCTCCTTGACGTCGACGACCGCACGGAGCGAGCGACCGATCAGGCGCGAGATCTCCATGGTCCGGCCGCCGATCTTGCCGCGGACACTCTCGCGGTCGTTGCGGGTGTTGGTCGCGCGCGGAAGCATCGCGTACTCGGCGGTCACCCACCCCTCGCCCGAGCCCTTCTTCCAGCGCGGAACACCGACGGTGAACGATGCGGAGCAGAGCACCCGGGTGCCCCCGAAGGTCACCATGCAGGAGCCCTCGGCGTTCGTCTGGAAGCCTCGCTCGAGCGAGACGGGTCGGAGCTGGTCTGGGCGGCGGCCATCGGCGCGTGAGGTCATGACCCCCGAGACTACCCGCCGCGCGCGGCGGCGCGGAATGCCGCCGCCACCCGCCACGAGCTACAGATACACCCGCATGCCGGCGTGCGCAGCGCCGAGCGGCCCGGAGTACTCCGCGGCCGCCTCCGCGACGGTCTCGTACGGCTCGGTCCACGGCGGAATGTGCGTCAGCAGCAGCCGACCGACGCCCGACCGTTCGGCGACCTGGCCCGCGCGCGCCCCTGTGAGGTGCATGCCGAGCGGTCGATCCTCGCGCTCCAGGAACGACGCCTCGCACAGCAGCAGGTCAGCCCCCTCGGCGATCGCCTCGAGACCCTCGCACGCGTCCGTGTCACCCGAGTAGGCGAGGACGGCGTCGCCTCCCCGCTCGGACGGACCCTCGACGCGGATCGCGTAGGCCGGGATGGGATGCTCGACGGCGGCGCACGTGATCGTCATCGGCCCGATCCGCACCGGGACCCCGGGCTGCCACGCGATCGTCGGCAGCACCTCGGAGTGCTCGGCGACGCCGCGCATCTCGGCGATGCGGCCCGCAAGGCCGAACGGGCCGTGCACGGGTACGGAGACGGGCTCGTCGGGGCTCGCGTAGCGGAGGTAGACGTCCATCACCGCGAGGTCCGCGCAGTGGTCCGCATGGGCGTGCGAGATAGCGATCGCATCGAGCTCGCGCGGATCCAGGTAGCGCTGCAGAGAGCCGGCCGCCCCGGATCCCAGGTCGAGGACCACGTGCCACGTGCGGCCGTTCTCATCCTCGGCCTCGACGAGGTAGCAGGACGCCGCCGAGGCCGGGCCCGGAACCGAGCCCGACGCGCCGACGATCACGAGCCTCACGGCCGCGGCTCCACCGAGCCCGTCAGCGGCTCCACCGCACCGACCAGCGGCCCCAGGAAGCGCTGCGCGAGAGCCTCAAACCTGTCACGCTCCCCCGTCGCGAAGAAGCGATGCTCGGGCACCGCGTCGGGCGAGCGCTCGAGCCCGGCCTGCACCAGGCCCCGATAGACGTCGAGCGCCGTCTCGCGCGCGGAGTCGACGAGCGTCACCTCGGGTCCCATGACGTAGCCGATAGCGCCAGCGAGCATCGGATAGTGCGTGCAGCCGAGGATCACGGTGTCGACCTGCGCCTCCTTGAGGGGCGCGAGGTACTCCTCCGCCACCTCGATGACCTCGGGACCGGACGTGATGCCAGCCTCCACGAGCTCGACGAACCGGGGGCAGGCCTGGCTCGTCACCTTGATCGAGGGGGCCGCGGCGAGCGCGTCGGAGTAGGCCCCCGACGTCACGGTCGCCACGGTGCCGACGACGCCGACGCGCCCCTCCTTGGTCAGGGCGGCGGCGCGCCTGGCTGCGGGGATGATCACCTCGACGACGGGGACGCCGCGCTCGCGCGAGAACCTCTCGCGGGCGTCGCGCAGAACCGCCGCGGACGCGGTGTTGCAGGCGATCACGAGCATCTTCACGCCGTCCTCGACAAGCGTGTCCATGATGTCGAGCGCGTGCTGACGCACCTCGTGGATCGGCAGCGGACCGTAGGGCCCGAACTCGGTGTCTCCGACGTAGTGGATCGACTCATGGGGAAGCATGTCCATGATCGCGCGCGCCACGGTGAGCCCGCCGACGCCCGAGTCGAACACCCCGATGGGCGCGTCAGACATCGCCTTCCTCCCCGTCAGCGAGGCACGCCACGAGCGTCTCCTGAAGCCAGCTGAGCGCCTGATAGAGCATGCCGAGCCAGACCCTCTCGTGATCGACGGGGGCCTCCTCGTCCTCGTCGAGGGCGCGCACGCCGGCGTCGATCTCCGCGTGGAGCAGGTCCACATCCGCGTCGGAGTCGAGCCCGAGGCGCGTCGCGAGCACGAGACGCACGTCGGTGAGGGCCGCGGCGGTGGGGCCCGCCTCCTCGAGTGTCAGCGACCACTCGGGCTCGTCCTCGGAGAGCTGCTCCCACATGGTGCGAAGGCGCTCGATCTTGAGAGAGCGCAGGTCTCCCTCGGTGAGGCGTCGGAACTCGTCGGAGATCTCGGGAGAGTCGGGCGCGGCATTCGGCAGCAGCCTCAGCACCGCGGGGTCGGTCGGAGCCGAGGCGGATCCGTCGAGGCCCCTGAGTCCCTCGAAGAGCTCGCGCTCCGCATCGGCCTCGGGTGCCTCGTCGTCCTCGTCCTCCGCACCGAAGCGGACCTCGCCGAGGAGCAGGCCGACGTCGGCCACGATCCGCGCGATGACGGTCCGCTCCTCCTCGTCCATGAGCGCGACGACGCGGTCGCCGTCGTGCTCGAAGCCCCTCACTCGCCGCTCCGCTGCAGCGTCGCCCAGAGTCCGTACGAGTGCATCGCCTGCACGTCGACCTCCATCCGCTCGCGGCTGCCCGAGCTGACGACCGAGCGCCCGCGCTCGTGGACCTCGCGCATCCGCTGCTCCGCGACGGCGCGCGTGAAGCCGAAGTAGGTCTGGAAGACGTAGGTCACGTACGACATGAGATTGACCGGATCGTTCCAGACGATCGTCACCCAAGCATCGTCCGGCCTGGTCGCCACGTTTCCCTCAGGCGAGAGATCCTCCTGGAATTCCACGTGCCCAGCCTACGGGGATCACCCGAAAACGGACATGAGGCGCGCGTCAGGAGTCGTCGCCGTCCTCGGGTCCGAAGCGACCCTCGATGATCTCCTTGCACGCCGGGCACACCGGGAAGCGGTTGGGGTCACGGCCGGGCACCCACACCTTGCCGCACAGCGCGATCACCGGCTCGCCGCTCATGGCGGACTCGAGGATCTTCTCCTTGCGCACGTAGTGCGCGAAGCGCTCGGCGTCGCCGGGCTCGATGAGCTCCTGCGTGTCGGTGCGCTCGATCGTCGCGGTGCCGCCCTGCGGCTGCTCGACGGGGATGTTCGGCTCGCTCATGCGTTCCATGGTAGTCGCCGTCGCGCTCCACGCCCCCGTATCCCCAGCGCTCGCGCGCCGACAACGATGCCCACAAGGCGTCGCGCGGGCGACAGCGCTCACGTGCCTGCATTCATACGACGGCGCCGAGCAGCCGCCCGGAGCGCGCGTCGTACAGATCGCCCGAGAACCGCGTGCCGAGCGCGATGCCGGCGATGCCGAGGCCGAGGCCGAAGACCGTCGCGACCCACGCCCAGCCCGGATGGACGAGGTACGCGAGCGCGAACGGCACCATCACGAGGGGTGCGGTCACGAGCGAGGCGAGCGAGGACACCACCTGTGCCGCAAGACCCGCGCCGACGGACCCCACCTCCGCGCCGAACGGGTTCGAGCCCGGCTGCGGGGCCCGGTACGGCATCCACACCGACAGCACGGCGGACACCCCCATGGTCGTGCCGAGCACCCCGAGCGAGGCCGCGCAGAGCGCCAGGGCGAGGTCCCAGCGGTCGGCCACCTGAGCCGCCGCGAGCGACGTGATCACGACGACGGGAGCGGCCCACGCGAGCAGGCCCTCGACCCTCCCCCGCATGATCGCTCGACCGATCCTGCCGGAGACGACGTCGAGCCACAGCGCCGTCGAGTCGTAGGCGACATCGTTGTGGCGACCCCACGCGATCGAGGTCGCGACCGTCGCGGGCATGAGGAACGCGACCCAGCCGGGGGCCCCGAGCGCGGGCAGCAGGATCCCGAACAGCAGCACGGGCCCCACGAGCGCGCCGACGGCCGCCGCGAGGTAGCGCGGGTCGCTCGACCACGAGCGGAGCATCCTGCTCCTCACCGCCCGCACCTGGGGGCTCGGCAGCGCACGGATCAGGAGGCGCGCGACCGCCCCACCAGGAGCGTCGGTCGCGGCCTCGATCCGCCCCCGCAGGGCCGCCGCGACGTCGGCGTGCGCGAGAATGCGGTCGTCCCGGCGCGAGACCCCCGCGGATCTGGCGGGTGGCGTCACGAGCACGCGGGCGACGCTGTCCCTCCACACCAGCGCGAGCAGCACGCACCACGCCGCCACGAGGCCCAGGCGCCAGGCCACGGGCAGCCAGTCCCCGCGGCTCGCGAACTCGGGAGCCGCGAGGCCCGCGGCGATCGGCGTCGTGCCCAGCGCCGCGATGATCGTCGGCACGTCGTCCTCGAGCACGCTCTCGAGGCCCTTGCTCAGCAGCGCGCGCCCCGCGACCGCCACGACCGCGATGCCAGCCACGGAGGCCGCCGCAGCGGCGATGCGCGACCGGCGACCGGCGAGGGCACGGCCCGCCCACGCGACGGCGACCCTCCCCGACAGCACCATCACGGCGGCGGTGAGCGCCGCTCCGACGAGCGCGACGGCCAGGGTCGCCCCGTCGTCCCTCCACGAGAAGACGAGCAGCAGCATCGCCAGCAGGGTGAACAGCGCGGGCACGGTGAGGAACGCGGCGATCGCGAGCCCCGGCATGATCCTGCGCACCGGGACGCCGAGCGAGGCGAAACGCGAGGGGTCGAGCGTGTCGTCGAGGCCGGTGACCAGGAGCGGCACCGTGACCCAGCCGAGCATCAGCACCGAGCCGGCGACGATCAGCGCGTCCGCGCGAAGATCGACGGGCTGGAACCACAGGATGTGCTCGGCCCAGACCAGGCTCGGCACGAGCGAGATCGACCACACGCCACCGGCGACGACCACGAGCATGCGCCACCAGTCGCGCCGCAGGGAGTGGAGCGTCGTGCGCCAGCGCAGGCTCAGGATCGCCGCAACCACGACAGGTCCCTCTGGTCCTCGACATCGCCGACGAGCTCCACGAAGCGGTCCTCGAGGTCGCGGCCCGCGCGCACGTCCTCGAGCGTGCCCTCCGCGAGCACGCGACCCGAGCCGACGATCGCCACGCGATCGCACAGCCGCTCGACGAGCGCCATGACATGCGAGGACATGATGACGGTGCCCCCGTCGTCGACGAAGGTGAGCAGGATGCGCCGGATCGCGCCGGCGCTCACGGGGTCGACGGCCTCGAACGGCTCGTCGAGCACGAGCACCCGGGGCGCGTGGACGAGCGCGCACGCGAGCGCGACCTTCTTCTTCATGCCGGCCGAGTAGTCCGTCACGAGGGTGCGGCCGGCGGATTCGAGATCGAGCGCCGCGAGGAGGTCGTCGCGGCGGCGCCGCGCCTCCTCGGCCGGAAGCCCTCGCAGGAGACCCGCGTAGGAGATCAGCTCGGCGCCGGTGAGCCTGTCGAAGGTGTGCAGGCCGTCAGGGAGGACTCCGAGCAACGGCTTCGCGTCGTCGGGCCGGCGCCACAGATCGATCCCATGCACATGGACGATGCCCTCGTCCGGGGTGAGCAGGCCCGTCGCCATGGACAGGGTCGTCGTCTTGCCCGCGCCGTTCGGGCCGACCATCCCGTAGAACGAGCCCTGGGGGATCTCGAGATCGATCCCGGCTACTGCCACGGTCGCGCCGAAGGTCTTCTTCAGTCCGGTGAGGACGAGGGCTGGTTCCACGCGGACAGGTTAGCCCTGGTGCTTCGCGGGAGACAGGCCTTCGTGGGGTACCCCACTCGCCCGCTCACGCGGTCACGAGCAGGAACCCTGTGTACGACAGCCACAGAACGAACAGGACGCCGCCCTCGGAGCGGGAGATGCTGCCGCGGTGCCACGGCCACAGCGCGAAGACGACGAGCAGGATCGTGAGGGACAGGACGAACGGCAGGTCGCGCGTGAGGATCGCAGGGTCCACGGTCGCGGGCGCGACCAGGCCTGCGACGGCGAGCACGCCGAGGGTGTTGAAAAGGTTGGATCCGATGACGTTGCCGAGCGCGAGGTCGTTCTCGCCGCGTCGGACAGCCGCGAGCGCGGAGGCGAGCTCGGGAGCCGACGTCCCGATCGCGACGACCGTGAGACCGATGACGAGATCCGACCAGCCGAGTCGCTCGGCGATGTCGACGGCGCCCCACACGAGCACCCGGGAGGACAGCACGAGCAGCACGAGTCCGGCCAGGAGCGACAGCCACGCGCGCGACCTCGTCATCGTGGCCGACTCCTCGACCTCGCGGGCGAGCTCGTCGGACGGGTTGCGTCGGCCGACGACGATCGCCCAGGTGATCTGCGCAAGGAGCACGCCGCCGAGCACCGCAGCGTCGAGCCTGGACAGGGTGCCGTCCGCGAGCAACAGCCATGCGATCAGCGTGACGACGATGAGGACAGGCAGCTCGCGGCGGAGCACTCCACGGTGCACCATGATCGGCAGCACCATCGCCGTGATGCCCAGGATGAGTCCGATGTTGGCCACGTTCGAGCCGAACGCATTGCCGATCGCGAGCTCGGGATTGCCGCCGGCCGCCGCGAAGGCCGAGACGACGAGCTCGGGGGCCGAGGTGCCGAAGCCGATGACGAGCATGCCAACGAGCAGAGGCGCCATGCCCGCGTAGCGCGCGACCGCCGATGCTCCGGCGACGAAGTGATCGGCGCTCCACGCGAGCGCCGCGAGGCCCACCACGGTGGCGGCGATGGCGATGAGCATGCCGCGAGCCTATCGCCGCGCTTGCGAGGGCCGCGATGTCCCCGCCCGGAATGCTCACCTCAGCCCTGCGCGAGCCGAAAGGTGAACGGGAGGGACATTTCGATATGACGACAGAACCGACGATCGAGCCGCTGATCGAGCTCTGCCTGCTCGTGCCCGCGGACACCCCTTGCTCCGAGGTCGCCACCCACATCTTCAGCCGCGGCAGCCGTCACAACCTGCTCGTGCAGCGTGCGACCGGCGAGATCGGCGTCATCAGCCGCGAGCGCTTCCTGAACACCATGGCGGGCTCCGCAGGCACCGCGCGCGCGGTCGTCGCGAGCCAGGGCATCGGCGAGCTGGCCTCGTGGGGCCTGCCGCTGCTGAGCCCCAAGACGCCCCTGGCCTCGGCCGCGGCGCACATGATGGGCGCCGACAGCGCCGATGACTTCCACGACCTCCCCGTGGCGGACGGAGAGGGCAAGGCGTTCGCGGTCGTCAGGCCCGTGCGCGTGATGCGTGCCCTTGCGGACCACGCGGGTCGCAGCGCCGAGACGGACGGCATGACGGGCCTCGCCACGCGCGAACGGCTCATGACAGTCCTCGAGGACACGATGGCCTCGCTCGACGGCGGCGACGCACGCGTCATCGTCGCCTACCTCACGCTCGATCGCCTCAAGGTCACGAACGACACCCTCGGCCACAAGCAGGGCGATGCGCTGCTGCGCTCCGCCGCGCGTCGCATGCTGATCGCCGCGGCGGGCGCTGACGTCGTCGGACGGATCGGCGGCGACGAGTTCGCCGTGGTCAGCCGACTGAGGCTCCCCGCGACGGTCACCGCAGAGGACGCGGCGCTCGCCTTCGGCGAGAGGCTGCGGCTCGCCCTCTCGCAGCGGGACCCGGCGCTCCCGGACAATGCTCAGGCGGACGCCAGCATCGGCGTCGTCGTCGCCGACAACGCGGACGCGGACACCGAGGAGCTCCTCCAGCTGGCCGACGCCGCGATGTACTCCGCGAAGCTGTCCGGCGGCAACAAGGTGCAGTTCGGACGTCGCACGGCTCAGGGCGTGGACCAGATCCTCACCGAGGCCCTCCATCTCATGTATCAGCCGATCATCGACACGGTGACGGGCCGGCCCACGGCCGTCGAGGCGCTGCTGCGCATCCATGGCGGCGTCGACGACGAGCGCTTCCCCGCGGACATCAAGATGCGGGCGGCTCGGCTCGGCGCGACGCTCGAGCTCGACCGCTGGGTGCTGGGGCGGGCCTGCAAGGCCCTGCGCCACTGGGAGGCCGATGGCTTCAAGCCCGCCGCGGACATCAGCATGCACGTCAACCTCTCCGCAGAGTCGCTCGTGGTCCCGGGGCTGGCCGACACGCTCCTGTCCACGATCAAGGGCGCGGGCATCGCGACCCACCGGATCGTCCTCGAGCTGTCGGAGCTGTCGCGGCTCGGCGACCTCACCGCCGCCAGGACCGAGCTCGCCGCCCTGGACGCCGCGGGAGTGCGGCTCGCCCTCGACGACGTCGGCGTCTCCCTCGACACCCTGCGCTTCCTCCAGCAGCCGCTGCCGTTCAGCGTCATCAAGGTGGACCGCACGATCGTCCACGGCGCGGGCCGCGGCAGCGCCGTCGACGCCGAGGTGCTCTCCGTGATCTCGCGCATCGCGGGCGAGCTGGACGTCGCGGTGATCGCCGAGGGCATCGAGACGAACCTCGAGTACGACGCGGTGAGGGAGGCCGGCATCGGCCTCCAGCAGGGCTTCCTGCACTACCGGCCGATGTCGGAGCCGCTGCTGCGCGCGCGCATCGCGGCCGCGACGGCTCCCCCGCTGCGCGTGCGTTCGTACTGACTCCTGCACGGCGAGCGGACGGCCCGAGAATGAACTCCGCGTGTCCGACATCACAGGCCCGTGACACCTAACCTACGGTGACGTAGGGTGGCCGCATCCGCACGGCGGGCGCCCCGCGCCCGGTCCTCGGCTGGGAAGTCGACGTCCCCCTCGTCATCTGGAGATCCCGTGGCCGCTTCGCTGCCGAAGCCCCCCGTCAATCACGTCACGCGCTCGTTCACCGAGCTCGCCTCCACCGTCAGAGAGACCGGCCTCCTGCGCCGGGCACCTGTCTTCTACGCCGTCTACGGGCTCGCGCTGACGCTCGCCCTGGGAGGCGTCGTCACCGGCTTCGTGATCCTCGGCGACTCGTGGTTCCAGCTGCTCATCGCGGCGGGCCTCGGCCTCGTCCTGACCCAGGTCGCATTCCTCGGCCATGAGGCCTCCCATCGTGCCGTGCTGCGCACCGGTCCTGCGAACGACCGGCTCGGGCGAGTGCTCAGCACCGTCGTGGTCGGCATCAGCCACCAGTGGTGGATGACCAAGCACACCCGCCACCATGCGAACCCGAACAAGCGCGGCGCCGACCCCGACATCGAGAAGGACACCATCTCGTTCGTCGAGGAGGACGCCGCTGAGTCCCGCGGGCTCATCCGCTGGATCACGCGGCGCCAGGGCTGGCTGTTCTTCCCTCTGCTCACGCTCGAGGGGCTCAACCTCCACTACCGGTCGATCGCGTCGCTGATCACGCACGGGTCCCCCCGTCAGCGCTGGACCGAGCTGCCGTCGATCGCCCTGCACTTCGGCCTCTACCTGGTGCCCGTCTTCTGGTTCCTGCCGCTCGGCATGGCCTTCGCGTTCGTCGGCGTGCAGATGGCCGTGTTCGGCGTCTACATGGGCGCCTCCTTCGCCCCGAACCACAAGGGCATGGCACTCGTCCCCGCCGACGCACGCCTCGACTTCCTGTCCAAGCAGGTGCTCACGAGCCGCAACATCCGCGGTGGCTGGGCCATGAACATCCTCATGGGCGGGCTCAACTATCAGATCGAGCACCACCTGTTCCCGAACATGGCGCGCCCGCACCTCGCGCACGCCCGTGAGATCGTGCGCGAGCACTGCGCCTCGCTCGACATGCCCTACACGGAGACGAGCCTCGTCGAGTCGTACGGCATCGTGATCGCGTACCTCAACCGCGTCGGCCTCGCGGCCCGCGATCCTTTCGACTGCCCCGAGCGCGTCGCGATGGGGCGCTGACACCGGCATCGTTCCTGCGCCGCGCGCACCCGACGACCCCTCGCGCCCGCCCCGGCACCTGCATCGTCCCTCACCCGGACGCGAAGCGGCCCCCGCCCTCACCAGGAGGACGGGGGCCGCTTCGCGTGACAGGTCTTACGAGACCGACGCGGGGACCACGAGACCGCTGTAGGTCTCGAGGATCCACTCCTGAGTCTCCTCCGAGGTGAGCGCCGCGTAGAAGGCGGCGACGCGCTCGTCGTCGGCGAGCTCGGCGCGGGTCGCGAGGATGTTGAAGTACGGCGACTCGTCACCCTCGGCGACGAGCTGCAGGTCCGACGACAGGCCTGCTGCGGATGCGAACGAGAAGTTCACGATCGCGGCGTCCTGATCGTCGAGCGCGGCGGGCAGGCTCGCCGCGTCGATCTCGAGGAACTCGAAGTCGCTCGGGTTCGAGGTGATGTCGGACACGGTCGAGGCGCCGTCGGCGACCTCGATCAGGCCCGCATCCTGAAGCAGCAGCAGCGCGCGCGACTCGTTCGACGCGTCGTTCGGCAGGGCGATCGAGGCGCCCTCGGGCAGGTCCTCGAGCGCGTCGACGGTCTTCGAGTACAGCGCGAGCGGCGGCAGGTAGACCTCGCCGACGCTGATCAGGTCGTCGCCGGCGTTCTCGTTGTAGTCCTCGAGGAACGGCAGGTGCTGGAACAGGTTGACGTCGGTCGCGCCCTCGGACAGCGCCGGGTTCGGCGTGTTGTAGTCGGAGAACTCGGTGATCTCGATCTCGAGCCCGGCGGCCTCGGCCTGTCCGGAGTCGATCACGTACTGCACGATCTCGCCGGCTGGGACGGCGGTCGCGCCCACGGTGAGGGTCTGCAGCTCCCCGGACGAAGCGGCCGACTCCGAGGTGTCGGCGTCGGTCGAGCCGGAGCACGCGGCGAGGGTCAGGGCCGCGGTCGCGACGAGGGCAGTGGAGAGGATGGGCTTGCGCACGATGATGTCTGCTTTCGTGAAGGGTGAAGGTGTGCCGCGCGGTGCGGCGAGAAGAAGGCTGCGGGTCCGGGACCTGAGCGGTCAGGCGTCCCGGGCGGGCGGCACCGCGGCGGCAGAGCGCGCGGAAGGGGTGCCGCCCCGGCGCATTCGCATGGACATCCAGCCGCCGAGGCCCTGGAGACAGGCCACGATGGCGACGAGCACGATGATGACGACGACGATGTACTCGGTCGAGTAGCGCTGGTAGCCGTAGCGGACGGCGACGTCGCCGAGGCCACCACCGCCGATCGTGCCGACGATCGCGGAGTAGTTGACCACCGAGACAGCGGTGGTGGTGAAGCCGAGGATGAGCCCGGGAAGGGCCTCGGGCAGCAGCACCTTGGAGACCAGGTGCCAGCGGGTCGCGCCGAGCGAGGCGCCTGCCTCGAGGAGCCCCTCGGGAACCTCGCGCAGCGACATCTCGACGATGCGGGAGAAGAACGGCACGGCGGCGACGGTGAGCGGCACGATCGCGGCGGTGACGCCGAATGCGGTGCCGAGGATGAGCCTCGTGAACGGGATGAGCGCGATCATGAGGATGAGGAACGGGATCGACCGCCCCAGGTTCACGATCAGCTGCAGCACGACGTTGAGGACCTTGCCGAATGCGCGCGAGCCCAACGGCGCCTCGAGCATCCCGCCCTTGTCCGTGACGACGAGCAGGACACCGATGATCGTGCCGAGGATCGCGGTCAGGAGGAGCGTCCAGCCCACCTGGTAGAGCGTCTCGCCGGTGGCCTGCCACACGGTCGCGAACAGGTCGGGCCAGAAGTCGGGATCGGTGCTGTCGATCATCGCGCCTCCCTCACCCGGTCGACGGTGAGACCCTGCTCGCGCAGGTCCGCGACGGCGGCGTCGACCTGCGCGCCCGAGCCGCTGAGCTCGAGGCGCGTGCGGCCGGTCTGCTTGCCGTGGATCGTCTCGATCGCAGCACCGAGCAGGCTCACGTCGAGCTCGTGGGTGCGCGCGAGGCGCGAGATGACGGGCTCCTCGGAGGCGAGGCCCACGAAGGTGATCTCGATGATCGTCGTCCCGCGGGGCTCGGGCAGCTCGCCGAGCGGGAACAGGTCGCGCGACATCTGCGACTCGGTGCGCACGACGATGTCGTCGAGGCGTCCCTGCTCGATGATCCGGCCCTCGCGCATGAGCGCGGCGGAGTCGCACAGCGTCTTGACGACGTCCATCTCGTGCGTGATGAGCAGGATCGTGAGGCCGAGCTCCTTGTTGAGGTCGCGCAGCAGCTCGAGGATCGAGGCGGTCGTCTCGGGGTCGAGCGCGCTCGTCGCCTCGTCCGACAGGAGCACCTGGGGGTCGGCCGCGAGCGCGCGGGCGATGCCGACACGCTGCTTCTGCCCGCCGGAGAGCTCGAAGACTCGCGCACCCGCCCGGTCGCTCAGGCCCACGAGCTCGAGGATCTCGGCGCTGCGTGCATGCCTGGCCGCGCGGTCGTGGCCCGCGATCTCGAGCGCGAGCTCGACGTTGCCCTTGACCGTGCGGGACTCGAGCAGGTTGAACTGCTGGAAGATCATGCCGATGCGCTGACGGGCCTTGCGCAGCTCCGCGCCCTCGAGCCCGGTGAGCTCGCGGCCGCCGACTGTCACGGTCCCCGAGTCGGGGCGCTCGAGCATGTTGACCGTGCGGATCAGCGTGGACTTGCCAGCGCCGGAGCGGCCGATGACGCCGTAGATCTCGCCCTGCTCCACCTGGAGGCTCACGTCGTCGAGCGCGCGCACAGGCCCGGAGCGGGCGGCGAAGGTCTTGGAGACCTGCTCGAGCGTGATCATGACTTCCTCAGGGGTGCGCTGATGATGGCAAGCGCACAGCATCGAGCGCGGGGATGGGGAGACCTTACCGCTACGTGAGACAGCGCGTCCACGATGTGATACCTGCGGGGGCATCAAGTGTGACCAGGAACACGCCACCGCGTGCCAACTGGCCCCTGCCGCCGCTCTATCCGGGTCCCGTCGCGTCCCGCGTCGTCCCTCCACCGCCCACGCACCATCGACACTTTGAACCAATCTGAACCACGACACGCCGCTCAACCAGTTGCCGGAGACCGATCTGCGGGGTGTCGCCGCTGAGAGTGGTTCGTACTGTCGGGAACGCCGCTTCGCGAGGGCTAGGTTCGAGGCATCGAGAGACAGCAGCACCGGAGGCGCCACGCATGACCGAGACCGAGCAGACCTACGCGGAGATCCGCGACGCCTACGCCGCCCGCCGGCCCGAGTCCCGCGCCGCATACGCGCGCGCCCGCAGGTGGCTGCCCGGCGGAGAGACGCGCTCGGTCACGCACTACGGCCCGTTCCCCGCCGCGATCCTCCGCGGTCACGGCGCGACGCTCACGGATGCCGACGGCCTCGAGTACGTGGATCTCGTCAACAACTACACCTCGCTCGTCCACGGCAACGCGCATCCGCGCCTGGTCGAGGCGATCCGGTCGACCGTCGGCGAGGGCAGCGCTTTCGCGGCCGTGCACCCGACCCAGCTCGACCTCGCGGAGGAGATCGCGGAGCGCGTCGAGTCGATCGAGCTCGTGCGGCTCACCAACTCGGGCTCCGAGGCGTCCGCGCTCGCCGCGCGCATCGCCCGCCACGCGACCGGGCGGCGCACGCTCATCGTGGCGACGGGCGGCTACCACGGCGGGGTGCCGCCGTTCTCCGACGCGGACGAGCCCGACGTGGTCCAGGTCCCGTACGGGGACGATGCGGCGCTCGAGGCCGCGCTCACGCCCGACGTCGCCGCGGTGTTCCTCGAGCCGTTCCTGGGTGCGGGAGGCGTCGTCCCCGCTCCCGAGGGTTACCTGGCGGCCGCGCAGCTGGCGGCCCACCGCGTGGGCGCGCTGTTCGTGCTCGACGAGGTGCAGGCGCTGCGCAACCACCCGCGCGGCACGCAGGGCGCGCTCGGACTCTCCCCCGACCTGACCCTGATGGCGAAGATCATCGGCGGCGGCCTCGCGATCGGCGCGGTCGGTGGCCGGTCGGGGCTGCTCGAGCTCACGGCCGCGACCCGTCCCGGCCACCTGAGCCACGCGGGCACGTTCAACGGTCACGTCGCGGCCGCGGCGGCGGGCTTCGAATCGCTGCGACTGCTGGATGCTGAGGCGATCGCGACGCTCAACGCCCGGGCGGAGGTCCTCGCGGCCGCGGTCGCACGCGAGGCCGCGACGGCCGGCACGAGCGCCGTGATGACCCGCGCGGGCTCGATCCTGAACCTGCACCCCGTCGTCGACGGCGAGACCGTCACCGATACGAACGCTCACGGGCAGTGGCGCAGCGCGCTGCACCTCGCGCTCATGGACCTCGGGATCTACACGACGCCGCGCGGCATGATCAACCTGTCGACCGCGCTGACCGACGCGGACCTGAGTCGCGTCGCCGACGCCTACGCGGAGGCGCTGACCAAGGTCGGCCCTGCGGCCTGACGCTCGCGCGCCCCGCCTGCTGACGCATCGTCCTGGTGGGACGAGGCGCCGGCGCGCCTACTCCTCGACGCCGACCTCGCGGGCGTTCGTGCGCCACTCGAGGTCGGGGTCGACGACGGTCGGCTCCGCGTCGCGTCCGATCTTGCCCGCGACGAACGCGTAGGCGACGCCGATCACGAGGCCGCCGCCCACGAGATTGCCGAGACCCACGAACGTCATGTTCTTGGCGAAGTCGAACAGCGAGACGTCGAGGCCTCCCTGGCCCATGAGGCCGAGCGCGAAGGTCGTCATGTTCGCGACGACGTGCTCGAAGCCCGAGGCGATGAACGCAAGGACGCCCCAGAAGATGATGACGGCCTTGGCGACCTCGTTGCGCAGGCGGGCCGCGGCCCAGATCGCGACGCACACCAGCACGTTGCACAGCACGCCGCGGAAGAACAGCTCGCTCGCCGAATGGTCGATCTTGCCCAGCAGGTAGTCCGCGTAGAAGTCACCCGCGGCCCCATGGTTGAGCACGCCCGTCTGGATGATGACCCACGCGAAGAGGAACGCGCCGAGCATGTTCGAGAAGAACACGCCGGCGAGGACGCCGGCGGCGCGCGCCCACGAGATCGACCGACGGATCGCGCCGATCGGCAGGATCATCATCGCCGATGTCGCGAGCTCGGATCCCGCGAAGACGACGATCGTCAGGGCGGCGGCGAACACGGAGCCCGCCACGAGCTTGCCGGCCGGGTCATCGGCGGCCATGAAGGGTCCTGCGGCGGACCACATGAGCACGTCGCCCACGCCGATCCACATGCCGGCGAGCATGCCGGACACGATCAGGCGCGGGGGCGTCTTCGACAGCTCGGCCTTGTGGTCGGCTGCGTGGGCGTGGACTTCAACGGTCTCTTCAAGCGAAAGCACGGGATGACACTAGGCGACTGCTTCACGGATCATGAGGTACTGAGGTCCCAGCGGGTGAGATCGTGGCGCTACCGTGTCCTGGAGGAGGTCCAGCGTCGCGAGGAGGAGCCATGCAGGAGCGCCGAAGGGGCGTGGTGAGACGGAGCCGTCAGCCGCGACCGGCCGTCGCCGACGTGACGCCTCGAGTCGGCCATCTGGTCCGCTACGTCGAGGACGGACGGGTGGTCCAGACGCTCGACGACGGCTCACCCTCCGAGGCCCTCGAGTACGCGGGCTCCTCGCCCACGCGCCTCGCGATGTCGCTCTACCCCGCGCCCACCGAGGCCCAGGTCGAGGCCCTCGCCGACGCTTGGGAGCTGCACCCGGTCCTCAAGGAGGACCTCCTGCTGGGCCAGCAGCGCCCGAAGGCGGAGCGCTACGGCGACGTGCTGTTCCTGGTGGTGCGCTCAGCCCGCTACCTGGACGACGCCGAGCGCGTCGAGCTCGCGGAGTTCCACATCCTGGTGAGGCCGAACGCGGTCGCGATCCTGTGCCAGGACAACGAATGGGTGGACGGCACCGACGCCGAGGGCGTGGCCGCCGCGGCGATCAGCAAACATCGCTATGGCGCGGCGCTCTTCGAGTCCGAGCACCTGCTGCGGCTGGGACCCGAGGCCGTGGCGTACTGGCTGCTCGACATCATCGTCGACGCGTACGCGCCGGTCCTCGCGGGCCTCGAGGTCGACAAGGAGCAGGTGGAACGCCAGGTCTTCGCGGGCGATGCCGCGGCCACCGAGCGTGTGTACCGCCTGGGCCAGGAGGTGATCGACCTGCAGCATGCCGTCACCGGCATGGGTGCCGTGCTCGAGGCGCTGCGCCGCGGCGTGGACAAGCACGGACTCGCCCCGAACCTGCAGACGTACCTGCAGGACGTCTCGGACCACCACTCGCACGCGGCGACGCGGGTGCTCGAGCTGCGCGAGACGTTCGCGCAGATCCTCGACGTCAACGCGACGCTCGTGGCGCAGCGCCAGAACGAGGACATGAAGAAGATCTCGGGCTGGGCGGCGATCCTGTTCGCGCCCACGCTGATCGCCGCGATCTACGGCATGAACTTCAGGACGATGCCGGAGCTGGGCTGGGCATGGGGCTACCCCATGGCGCTCGGCGGCATGGGCGCGTTCGCAGTCGTGCTGTGGCTGGTCTTCAAGCGCAACCGCTGGATGTAGGTCGCGCCCTCGCGTACGCCCCGCCCCCGCATCGTCCGGACATGGCGAAGGCCGCCACCCCGGAACGGGGCGGCGGCCTTCTGCCTGCAACTACAGGGATGAGTGGAGATGGCGGGAATCGAACCCGCGTCCGCATGTCCAAACCCAGGTCTTCTCCGGGTGCAGCCTGAGAACTGTTTCTCGGCCCCTCACCCGCATCAGGCGAGCAAGTGAGATAGGCCCAGTCGTCTAAGAGTCCCCCACCCCCCGACGACGAGGAGGTGGAGCCAGTTCCCTAGATGACGCCAGGGTCCAGGTCGGGATCTAGCCTGGTCTGACGGACTTCGAGGCTCGCTTAGGCAGCGAGGGCGAAGTCGGTGCGCTTGGAATCGGCACCTATGGTTTGCAGAGGGCGTTAACGAGATAACTCTGCATTCTCGACCCGCTTCCCCTAGGAAGTAGACACACGTCGAAACCGATCATCCCCTGTGGAGTTGTGCCTTCATTGTACGGGCTCGGGACGATGCGCCGGTAGGCCTTTCGCCGACGGTGGACGGGAGGCAGGCAGGGACGATGCGGATCGCCCCTGCCCGACCCGCACCTACAGCTCGAGCGCCACTGCCGTCTCGAGGGCCGCCTCGATCGAGGCCATCCATCCCTCCTTGAGACGGGAGTTCTTGTCGCCGTAGAGGCTGTCGCCCGTCACGAGGTTGGACGAGCAGGCGCAGACCATGCCCGCCCTGAGCCCGCGCAGGCGCGCGACGACGTACATCGCGGAGCTCTCCATCTCGACGTTGAGGATCCCCATGCGGTTCAGCTCGGCGATCCACTCGGGGCCCTCGGCGTAGAAGGCGTCGTCGGTGGCGTTGATCCCTGAGAAGACGGACCGCTCGCTGTCGGCCATCACGGCCGCGGCGGTCTCCTTGAGCGACTGCGCGATCGCGAGATCGGGGATCGCGGGATAGCCCGGATGCACGTAGGCGGCGGTCGTGCCGTCGTTGCGCAGCGAGCCCTCGGACACGAGCAGGTCGCCGGGCTCGACGCCCTCCTGCAGCGCGGCGGACGAGCCGACGCGGATGAACGAGGTGACGCCCACGCGCGCGAGCTCCTCGACCGCGATCGCGGTCGAGGGACAGCCCATGCCCGTGGAGGTCGCCGTGATGAGGCGGCCCTTGTAGTAGCCGGTCATGGTGCGGTGCTCGCGCTTGTGCGCGACGTCCTTCACGTCGGTGAGGAACTCCGCGACGAAGGGGACGCGGAAGGGATCGCCCGGCAGCAGCGCGACCGTCCCCACCTCCCCCGGCGCGATATCGATGTGGTACTGGCGGGCATCGAGTCCGACTGCGGACTTGTCGACGATGTCGGTCATGGTCGTAGGGACCTTCCGGCGCAGGACCCGAGGGGCGGGGCCCGCCTCTAGCGGAGGGCCTGCGTGAGCACGATGCTAGCCCGCGGGTGTTTCGCCCGCGTTGCGGTCGGGAAGCGCCCGCCCGGGTCCGAACAGCGCGGCCCAGGCCCAACCGGCGGCGACCTCGGGCGACTCGAGCGGATCGCGGTCGAGCCATGCGGTGATCACGCCGAGCACCGTGCCGGCGACACCCGCGGACAGCACCTCGAGGGGAACCCCGTCATGCTCAGGATCCGGGACCATCACGCGCTCGGGCGCGTCCTGGCGGATCATGTCGGCGACCCTGGCTCGCAGTCTCACGATCACGGCCCCGCTCGCCGTGCCGGTGAGGGCCTGGCGATAGATGTCGGGGTTGTCGGCGATGTGCGAGAGGAAGTCAATGAGCAGCGCGGGTGGCACCGCGGGATCGAGCTCGACGTGCGCGAGCTGGGCTCCGGCCTTGGTCGCCGCAGCGTCCAGGGCATCCGCGAGCAGCGTGTCGGTATCCGTGTAGTGCTGATAGAAGGTGCTGCGGTTGACGCCTGCCCGCTCGGCCACGTCGCTGACGCTGACCTCGGACGCGGGCTTCTCGCGCGCGAGTGCGAGCAACGCCTCCTGAAGGCGCGCGCGGGTCCTCAGCACACGGGCATCCATAGACGCATGGTGCCAGGTTTCTCAGCCGGAAGCGAGAGATATCCAACATTTGTTGGGTATCTCTCAGAATCGGGTTACAGTGAGTGCAGGCATCGTCGCCATCTCCCCACCCCCATACCTTGGAAAGGCTCTGACGTGGCCAATCTGCTCTATCGCCTCGGACACTCGTCCTCGAGGCACCCATTCGTGGTGATCACCGCGTGGATCCTCACGCTGCTCGTCGCCGGAGGCGCGTTCCTCGCGTTCGGCGGCACGCTCACCCAGTCGTTCAGCATCCCGGGCACCGAGACCGAGAAGGTCACGGACCGCATGTCCGAGGAGATCGACGGGCTCGATGGGCTCAGCGCCCGCGTCGTCTTCCAGACCGCGGACGGCTCGGAGATCACCGAGGAGCAGCAGGCACAGATCGCCGCAGCCCTCGAGACCGCGCTCGACACCGCGTCCGTCGAGGCGGTCGTCGACCCGTTCGCGACCCAGGCCGAGCTCGAGGCTCAGCTCCAGCAGCTCGAGGACGGCGCCGCCGAGATCGAGGCCAACCAGGCGGAGATCGACGCGAACCAGGCGGAGATCGACGCGAGCCAGGACGAGATCGACGCGCAGCAGGCGCAGATCGACGCCGGCCTCGCCGAGCTCGAGTCGCAGCAGTCGGAGCTCGACGCAGGACAGGAGCAGCTCGACGCCGCCATCGAGGCCGCGAAGGAGGACGGCACGTACGCGTACGCCGAGGCGACCTTCGCGGAGCAGCAGGCGCAGATCGACGCCGGCCAGCAGCAGATCGACGCGGCGCGCACCCAGCTCGAGGAGGGCCAGGCCCAGCTCGACGCGGGTCAGGCGCAGCTCGACGACGGCCAGGCCCAGCTCGACGAGGGCCAGGCCCAGCTCGACGCGGCAGCGGAGCAGCTCGAGCTCGGCAAGCGCCTCGCCGCCGCGGCCGCGGAGATCCGCACGGTCTCCGACGACGGCACGACCGCGCTCGGCATCGTCCAGTTCAGCGAGACCGCGTTCACGCTCGAGCAGGCCGACAAGGACTCGGTCATGGACGCGATCACCGAGGCGACCCCCGAGGGCCTGAACTCGTACTTCTCCGCCGACATCGCCACGAGCGTCGAGGGCATCATCGGCGTCGGCGAGATCGTCGGCGTGCTGCTCGCGCTGGTCGTCCTCATCGTCATGATGAGGACCCTCATCCCCGCGCTCCTCCCGATCGTCACCTCGGTGATCGGAGTCGGCGTGGGCGTCGCGACGGCGATGGCGTTCTCGGACGTCGTCGAGATGTCCTCCGTCACGCCGATCCTCGGCGTCATGCTGGGCCTTGCGGTCGGCATCGACTACTCGCTGTTCATCGTCAACCGCCACCGCAGCCAGCTCCGCCGCGGCATGGAGGTCCACGAGTCCGTCGGCCTCGCCAACGGCACCTCCGGCAACGCGGTGGTGTTCGCGGGCACGACCGTGCTGATCGCGCTCCTCGCGCTCAACGTCACCGGCATCCCGTTCCTGGGCATCATGGGTTCGGTCGGCGCCTTCTCGGTGCTCGTCGCCGTGGCCGTCGCGGTCACCCTCACGCCCGCTCTGCTCGGCCTCATCGGGATGCGCGCGCTCAACAAGAAGGCCCGCGCGACGGTGGGCGCCCCCGAGCACCACGAGGCTCCCGTCGAGCCGATGACGACGTGGAAGGCCGTGCTGTCGGCGGTCGTCGCGTCCGCCCTCCTGCTCGTCATCGCCATCCCCGCGCTGTCGATGCGGCTCGGCCTGCCCGACGGCACCCAGGAGCCGACCGACTCGACGCAGTACCAGGCCTACACGATCACCGACGCGAAGTTCGGCGAGGGCCTCAACGGCACCCTGCTCGTGACGGCGGAGCTGCCCGAGGCCGTCTCCGACGACGACCTGCTGGCGGCCGAGGTCTCGATCGCGGAGACCCTCATGGCGGTCGAGGACGTCACCGCGGCCACGCCCGTGGGCGTCAACGACGACAACTCGTTCATCGCCTTCCAGGTCATCCCGGCCGAGGGACCGTCGAGCCAGTCCACCGAGGACCTGGTCCACGAGCTGCGCGACCTGACCCCGCTCGAGGACGGCACCGTGCTCGGCGTCGCGGGCGAGGCCAGCGGCAACATCGACATCTCCGAGCTGCTTGCGAACGCGCTGCCGATCTACCTGGTGGTCGTGGTCGGGCTGTCGCTCATCATCCTGATCGTGGTGTTCCGCTCGCTGCTGGTGCCGCTTATGGCGACGTTCGGCTTCGTGCTGTCGCTGTTCGCGTCCTTCGGCGCCGTGGTCGCGGTGTACCAGTGGGGCTGGCTCGGAGGCATCTTCGGCGTCCACGATCCGGGCCCGGTGCTGAACTTCCTGCCGATCATCCTCACGGGTGTGCTGTTCGGCCTCGCGATGGACTACCAGCTGTTCCTCGGCTCGGGCATGCGCGAGTCCTACGTGCACGGCATGGACGCACGCCGCGCGGTCGTCGCCGGTCGACGTCACGGACGCGCGGTGGTCACCGCGGCCGCGATCATCATGATGTCGGTGTTCGGAGGCTTCATCTTCAGCCACATCAACCTGATCCGCCCGATGGGCTTCGGCCTCGCGGTCGGCGTGCTCGCGGACGCCTTCGTGGTCCGCATGCTCATCATCCCCGCGCTCATGCACCTGGCGGGCGAGAAGGCCTGGTGGATGCCCAAGTGGCTCGACCGGATCCTGCCGAACGTCGATGTCGAGGGCGCCGCGCTCGAGCGCAGCCACCCGGTCCCCCACGCGGAGGACGCGGACAATGCGGACAATGCGGCGGTCGCCGAGTCCGAGTCGACGGACGATGCTGCGGTCACCGAGGGCGAGGCCGACACCAAGGCCTGACCCGGTCCGCACAGCGCGAAGGCCGCGACCCCTCCTGGGGTCGCGGCCTTCGTCGTGTCTGGCGACTGCAGCATCGTCGCTCCTGGAACTCCCGCTGCTCACCGTCGACGAGCGCATCGTCCCCGTGCCCCGTCGGCACCCGCATCGTCCGGCCCTTGCTCCACCAGCCCCATGCACCCCGCACGGATCCCTCCGCGACACCCCGGCGACATGCCGACCCCGCCCCGCGACACGCTGGCGTGGCGGATCCGATTCCGTGCGCAGTGCAGGCGGTGAGATGCAGAAACGGCCTGCGGACCTCCCCTCACGGTAAGGCCCACAGGCCGGATCTGGAATGCGGGGGGCTACTCGACGGCGCCCGTCAGGGTCACCGTGTGAAGCAGCTGGTGGACGCGGTCACGCAGACCGTTGCCGATGCCGACCGGGTCGGCCTCGACGGCCTTCTCCGTGGCGGAGACGGTCCCGGGCGCGAGCACCGCGAGCATCACGTCGTTGCCGTGCAGCGCCGCCTGGGCGGGGTCCATCCAGGAGCCGAGCACCGCGTCGGTCGTGACGAAGCCCTCGAAGCCCCACTCGCCGCGCAGCACGTCCTGCAGCAGCTCGGACGAGCCGCCGGCCCACTTGCCACCGATGTTGATGAACGAGCTCATCGCACCGGTGGGCGCCGAGTCCTTCACAGCGATCTCGAACGGCGCGAGGTACAGCTCGCGCAGCGCCTGCTCGGAGGTGAACACGTTGATGCCGGAGCGCGCGTTGACCTCCTGGTCGTTCAGGACGAAGTGCTTGATCGTCGTGACGATGCCCTGGTCCTGCGCGCCGTTCACCATGGCCGCGGCCATCGTGCCCGAGATCAGCGGGTCCTCCGAGAAGTACTCGAAGTCACGCCCGCCCATCGCGGTGCGGTGCAGGTTCATGCCGGGGGCGTACCAGACCTCGACGCCGTAGATGTTGGCCTCGATGCCGACCGACTCGCCGACCGCGTAGGCCAGCTCGTCGTTCCACGTGGACGCGATCATGATCTCGGACGGATACGCGGCCGCCTCGAGGTCGGCGAACAGCGAGTTCAGACCCGCGGGGCTGTCGAGCATCGTGATCGACGGGATCCCGAGACGCTCGACCTCGGCGGTCTTGTAGGCGCCGTAGGAGAACAGCTCGATCGTCTCCTCGAGCGTGAGCTGGTCGAGGAACGCGTCCCACTGCGGGTCGTCCATGTCGAGGCCGACCATGTCGGCCAGCGTGAGGCCGTTGTCCGCACCGTACGTCGGGGCCTCGCCCTCGGCGGCCACGATCTCCGGGTTCATGAGCGCGAGGACCTCGTCGGACGCGGTCTCCGTGCCGTCGGGCGCGGTCGGGTAGGTGCCCTCCCAGTCGGCGCGCGACAGGTAGGTGACGTCGCCCTCGGCGAAGTCGAAGCGGCTCGCGTACTCATAGCCGGTGTCGGCGTCGGTCGTGTAGACGACCGCGTCGGCGATCTCGTGGTCGAACGACGCGACCGGGGTGTGGACGTCGGTGGCGACGGTCAGCTCGTACAGGCCTGCGTCGAGCACGTAGTTGCCCGCCTCGGTGTCCCACGACGCCATGTCGCGCACGTCCCACGAGATCGTGACGGTCTCGGAGGCGCCGGGCTCGAGCTCGGCCGTCTTGGCGTAGCCGGCGAGCTCGATCGCGGACTTCTCGATGCCGCCCGCGGTGTACGGGGCGGAGAAGTAGGCCTGGACGACGTCCTTGCCGGCGACGTCGCCCTCATTCGTCACGGTGACGTCGACCGTCACCGCCTCCTCGGTGACGACGGGCTCGGCCACGTCCCACACGAAGTCGGTGTAGCTGAGGCCGTGACCGAACGGGAACTGCACCGCGGCCTCGTAGCCGGCCTCGTCGTCCAGGTACCGGGTCTCGTAGTAGCGGTAGCCGACGTAGATGCCCTCCTCGTACTCGAGGAACGCGCGGTCCGCGTTGGTGTACGTGTGGCTGCCGAAGTTCTCGGCGCCGGGCGCCGAGGTGACGTCGTAGGCGTACGTGTCGGTGAGGCGACCCGACGGGTTGACCTCGCCGGACATGATCTTCGCAAGCGACACCGCGCCCTGCTGGCCGGGCGTGCCCATCCAGACGACGGACTTGATCTGCGGGTAGTCCTCGACGAAGCCGAGCTCCATCTGGTTGCCGGCGTTGACCACGAGGATGACGTCGTCCTGGCTGGCGGTGACGACGTCCAGCAGCGCGATCTGCTCATCGCTGAGCTGGAGGTCCTCCTGGGACAGGTCGGAGCCCTCGCCGCCCGCGGCGCCGATCACGACGATCGCGGTGTCGGAGTAGTCGGCGGCCTGCGCCATGACCTCATCGGTGAGGTAGTCGGGCGCGGGCTCTGCGGTGCCGGCGGCGCCCATGGCCATCTCGACGATCTGCACGAGGAAGTTGCTCGAGCCCTCGGTGTGCTCGGCGCCCGCATCCTCCATCGTGGCGTAGAGGTCCTCGTTGTACGCGATGCCCTGGTCGGCGAGCGCCTCGTAGAGCGTCGGGGCGCCCTCGACGGCTGTGCCGCCGGAGCCGCCGCCGCCGAGCAGCAGGTTGAAGGACGCGAACGAGAACACGTTCACCTTCGCGTCGTCGGCGAGCGGAAGGACGTCGTCCTGGTTCTCCATGAGGACCATGCCCTCGTCAGCGATGTCCTCGGTGAGCTCGAGCGCGGCCTCACGGGCCGCGACGGCCTCGGGGCTGTCGTCGTTGAACTCGAGGCCGGCGATGCGGCCGAACGCGCCCGCGTAGGGCGCGGCGAGCAGGACGATCCCGAACGCGGCGACGGCGCCGACGCCCCAGCCCGCGAAGCGGAACGGGCGGCGGGACACCTTGCGGTAGACCTTCGCGCGGCGCTTGTCCTCGCGACGCTCGTCCTTGGGCATCTCGGCGCGCGCGGACTTGCGCTCGGCCTTCGCCGCGGCGGCCGCCTGCTTGTCGGCGGCCTTGGCGGCCTTGCGGTCCTCGGGCGTCATCGCCTTCAGCTCGGCGGCGCGCTCGCGCCTCGCGGCGCGGTCCGCGCGGACGCGTGCGACCGCGTCCTGCTTGATCTCTCTACGGGTAGCCATGTTCCTCTCGGCTTTCGTGGGGGGGGTCGGGCGCGCGTGCATCGGTGCAGCGCGCGGTGGTCGGTGGTGAGGTCGGGCGCGCGGAGATCGGCTCGGCGCGCGGCTGTAGGTGGGTGGGTCAGGCGCGCTTGCTGCGTCGCAGCGCGCGCCAGGCGGTCCCGGTGCGGTGGAGTCCCTTCCAGAACTGCCCGTTGACCATGAGCAGGAGGCCGTCGACCATGTGATCGTCTGCTGCCCCTCCGCTCAGTCGCGCGACGGACCTGAACGGCAGGTCGAGCGCGAAGTGCGTGTTGTTCGCAGCGAGAGGCTTGCGCAGCAGCATCAGCACGTCGCCGGTGGTGTCGATCAGCCAGTACAGGAAGCCGGCGAACCCGCCGCGTCCCTGGCACTGGGCGATGATGTCGTCCCTGGTGAGCTCCTTGGTCGCGTCCCAGCCGCTCGGAGGCAGGGTGCGGCCCAGCAGGGCCACGTACTCCTCGTCGGGGACGGCGTGCACCTGGCCGCTCACGTAGTGCGGGAGGGACGATGCGGTGTCCGCGTCGGGCATCGGACCGCCGTCGACAGTGAGGTCGGCGGACACCCGGAGGTCGCGGGACGACGCACCCGCGAGCACGCGGTAGGCGCCGCCCACGGTCGCCCAGTCCCCCGCCTCGGCGTCGAACACGTCGAACGCGTGCTCGCGGTAGGCGACCTCGACGGTCCGAGACTCACCCGGCTCGAGCGTCACCTTCGCGAAGCCCGCAAGCTCGCGCGGCGCGCGGAACTGACCGGCCGCCGCGTCGGGCGCCTCGGTGTAGACCTGGACAGTCTCGGTGCCCGCGCGGTGTCCGGCATTGGTGACGGTGACACGGGCCGAGCGGGGGCCGGCGATGAGCTCCGAGTAGGCGAACGTCGTGTACGACAGGCCGTGGCCGAACGGGTAGCGGACCTCGGCGCCGAGCTTGTCGGCGTGCCGGTAGCCGAGATAGATGCTCTCGCGATGCTCGGAGGTGGCCTGGGTGCGCCCGAAGGTCGCCGACGACGCGACGTCGGCATAGGTCATCGGGTAGGTCTCGGCGAGGCGTCCGGACGGGTTCACCGCGCCGGTGAGCACGTCGGCGATCGCGGTGCCGCCGCCCTGGCCGCCGAGGTAGCCGTGGACGATCGCGTCGACAGAGCTCGCGAACGGGAGCTCGACCGGAGCGCCCCCGGCGAGCACGACCACGAGGCGTGCGCCGTGACGCGTGAGCTCGCGCACGAGCGCGATCTGGTTCTCGGCGAGGCGCATGTGCGCACGGTCGACGGCCTCGGCCTCGGCGGACTCGTCGAGGCCGAGGAACAGCAGCGTCACGTCGGCACGCTGCGCGAGGGCGACCGCGCGGCGCCGGCGCCGCTTCGACTGGCCATCCATGCGGCTGAAGCCGGGCTCGTAGCCGATGATGTCGAGGTCGGTGGCGCGCAGCGCGTCGAGCGCGCTGTCGACCCTGGTGGGGTTCACGAGCGAGCTGCCGGCGCCCTGGTAGCGCGGGGTCGCGGCGAAGTCGCCGACGACCGCGACACGGCCGGCCTTCGCCGGATCGTCGAGGGGCAGGAGCCGCACACCCTCGACGTCAGGGGCGTTGCGCAGCATCACGATCGACTTGCGCGCCGCCTCGACCGCGAGCGCGTGGTGCGCGTCGAGGTCTGCGGGCGCCGAGCCCTCACGCGCCGACGCCGTGCGCTCGATCAGGGTCAGCACCTCGTCGACACGCGCGTCGAGCACGGACTCGTCGAGCTCGCCGGCCTCGACCGCGGCGACGATCTCCGCGTCGGTCACGCCCTCGGTCGAGGGCATCTCAAGGGCGTTGCCCGCGACGAGGCCCGCGACACGGTCGTTGCTGCCTCCCCAGTCGGTGACGACGAGCCCGTCGAAGCCGAAGCGTCCGCGCAGCGTGTCCTCCACCAGCGTCGCGTTCTCGTTCGCGTAGATGCCGTTGACCTTGTTGTACGAGGTCATCACGGTCCAGGCGCAGCTCTGGTCGAGCGCGATGCGGAAGCCCTCGAGGTACAGCTCGTGGAGAGCGCGCTCGTCGACGATCTCGTCGACGCTCATGCGGTGGGTCTCCTGGCTGTTGACCGCGAAGTGCTTGAGGCAGGCCGCGACCCCGCGGGACTGGATCCCGCGTGCGAGAGCACCGGCGAGCATGCCCGACAGCAGCGGGTCCTCGGAGAAGTACTCGAAGCTGCGCCCGCCGAGCGGGTTGCGCTTGATGTTGAGGCCGGGCCCGAGCAGGACGCTCACGTCCTCCGCGGCGGCCTCGGCGCCGAGCGCGTCGCCGACGCGCTCGAGCAGCGGGACGTCCCAGCTGTTGGCGAGAGTGGCCGCCGGCGGGAAGCACGTGGCCGGGATGCTCGCGTTGAGTCCGAGGTGGTCGGCGGCGCCGCCCTGCTTGCGCAAGCCGTGGGGACCGTCGGTCAGCATGATCGCCGGCACGTCGACACGGTCGACTGACTTCGTGTTCCAGAAGTTCGCTCCCGACATGAGCGAGGCCTTCTCCGCGAGGGAGAGATCGGCGCGCACAGAAGCGCGGCGGGCGACGTTGTCCATACCGATAACGATACAGCAACTTCCACCAGTCGGTGGACATTGGGTGTGGCACGATGCTCTCGTGAGCACACGGGACTCGACGCAGCAGCAGCGTCACCAACGGCAGGACGGCTACGCGACCGGCAGGGTGACGAAGCAGGCGATCGTCGAGCGCGCCGCCGCCGCGTTCGCGGAGAAGGGCTTCTACGGAGCGTCGCTGCGCTCGATCGCGCGCGAGGCGGGCATCGACCACTCGACGCTGCTGCACCATTTCGGCAACAAGACCGCCCTGCTCCTCGCGGTCATCGAGTGGCGAGACACGCGGGGTCTGCCCGGCGGCGCCGAGGCCGTCGAGGCGGCGATCGAGGAGATGTCGACGCTTCCCGTCCAGACCATCGCGGACGCGCTCGTCGCGAATGCGCGGCACAGCCTCGCGACACCAGGACTCGTCCAGCTCCTGTCGATCCTCACCGCCGAGGCCGGTTCGCCCTCGCACCCCGCGCGAGAGGTCCTGCAGCACAGGCACGGGCTCTTGCGAGGCATCCTCGCCGACACGATCGCGCGCGGGCGAGAGGACCACGGCGGCACCTCCGACCCCCTCACCCCGGAGCAGCGAGCGGTCGCGGTGATCGCAGCGCAGGAGGGCCTCGAGACGTACAACGCCCTTCACCCGGGAGAGATCGACCTGCCCACGATCTTCGGCCAGATCCTCGCGGAGGCATTCGAGCTCGCCCCGCGCACCGCCGAGGAGTCGCCCGAGGGCTGAGAGCTCGACAGCGCTTCCCGCTGCCTCAGCGCAGCGCGGGCGCGACGATCTCCGCCATCCGGCGGATCGTCGGCTCGGCGTGCGAGAAGGCCCGGTAGTAGCCCGCGCACAGGTGGTTGAGTCCGGGCTCCCCGTCCGCGGTGCGGTCGAAGCGATCCTTGGGGCAGCCGCCATGGCACGCCCAGCGCACGGGGCACTCGACGCATTGACGAGGCAGGCTCGTCCGCTTCGATGCTCCGAAGCGCTTCTGCTCGGGCGAGCGCAGCATCGTCTGGAGCGGCTTGTCCGCGACGTTTCCCAGCAGGTAGCCGGGCTCGACGTAGTGGTCGCACGAGTAGACGTCGCCGGTGTGCTCCACCGCGAGCGCAGCGCCGCACTCGGGCGAGTGGACGCACATCGAGTACTGCCCGAGCGCGTTGCCGAGCATGACATCGAAGTGCTGGACGAAGACGCTGCCGACGTCGCGCGCGGCCCACTCGTCGAAGATGCTCATCAGGAATTCACCCCACGCGGCGGGGTCGACGCTGCGGCTCGTCACCGCGTCCCCCTGCTGGCGGTACAGGATCCGCGTCCCGCTGCCGTCCTTCCAGCCCTGCTCCGCGATCGGCAGCTGCTCGCGCGTGACGCGCTCGACGATCGGGATGAACTGCATGTGGCGCGCGCCGAGCTCGTCGCGGAAGTACCGGTAGACCTCGAGCCCGTGATCCTGATTGGCGGCGTGCACCGTGCACAGGATGTTGAACTCGACGCCATGGCGCTTCAGCACCTCGTGCCCGCGCATCACCTGCGCATGCGTCGCGCGCCCCGCCTTGTTGACCCTGAAGGTGTCGTGCAGGTGAGCCGGACCGTCGACGCTCAGCCCGATGAGGAAGCCGCGCTCGGCGAGGAACTCGCCCCACGCATCGTCCAGGAGCGTGCCGTTGGTCTGAAGCGTGTGCCGCACCGTCTGCTTGGGGCGGCGCAGCTGCTCCGCGAGCGCGACCGCGCGGCGGAAGAACGGCAGCCCGCGCATCGTCGGCTCGCCGCCCTGCCACGCGATCTCGACCTCGCCGTCGGGCTGCGAACGCAGCAGGTTGGACAGGTACGACTCGAGCCCCTGCTCGGACATGCGCTGGCCATCGTGGTCGTACAGCAGCTCCTTGGAGAGGAAGAAGCAGTACGTGCAGTCGAGGTTGCACGCGGCGCCCGTGGGCTTGGCGAGCACGGTGAAGGGCAGGTTGCGTCGACCGCCGGGGCCGGCAGGGTCGATGCCCGGCACGGCGACGACGGCGGGCCGCCGCACAGGCTCGGGCGACGAGGAAGTCATTCTCATATCTTAGATTGACCGGGCCGAGCAACACCGGGACGGTCGCCCCAGTCCTGCGGCGACCGTCCCAGTGCGCGTCGGCTCAGTTCCAGCCGCGCAGGTTCTCCTGGTCCTCGGCCTCACGGCGCTCGAGCTCGGCCTTGAGCTCCGCGGCGATCTCGGGCTGCGCGTCGTGGATGTCGTAGGACTCGCTCGGGTCGGCCTCGAGGTCGAACAGCCAGGGACCCTGCACGTGCGCACCGATGGTGAACACGTCGCCGCTCATCGTGTAGAGGTACGGCGTGCGCTTGTGGTACTTGTACTGGCCGTCGCTCACCGCCATCAGCTCGCTGCCGGCGTAGTAGTAGTAATACTCGCTCGCGACGTCGCTCTCGCCCGCGATGAGCGGGGCCATGCTCGAGCCGTCCAGCGCTCGGTCGGTCGGCAGCGGGAGGTCGATCCAATCCAGGAGCGTCGGCATGAGGTCCGTGCCCATGGTCATCGTGTCGATCGTCTGACCACCCTCGACGCCGTCGGGCCAGTGGACGACGAACGGCACGAGCTGGCCGCCCTCGTAGACCATGCCCTTGCGGCCGCGATGGTCGCCCGCGTCGCCCTGGAACCACGGGCCGTTGTCGCTCGTGACGATGATGATCGTGTTGTCGAGCTGGTCGGTAGCCTCGAGCTCGTCGACGATGCGGCCGATGCCGTCGTCCAGCCCCTCGACCACGTCGCCGTACAGGCCCGCGTCGGAGCGCCCCTCATTCTCCGCGGCCGCATACAGCGGCTCGTGCGGGAAGTTGTGGGCGAAGTACAGGAAGAACGGGTCCTCGGACTCCCCCGCCTCGGCGATGAAGTCGACCGCGGCGTCGGTGTAGAGGGCGTCGAGCTCGGTCTGGTCGACGGTCTCGAGGAGCACCTCGTCGTCCTGATAGATCTGGAACGGCGTCATGTCGTTCGAGTAGCGCGAGCCCAGGAAGGAGTCGAAGCCGAAGTCGTTCGGCAGCGAGCCCTCCTTGTCGCCGATGTGCCACTTGCCGATCATGCCCGTGTCGTAGCCCGACGCCTGGAGCACGTCGGGGATCGTGATCTCGGCCTGCGTGAGACCATGCGCGTCCGACATGAGGTTCATGAGGTTCATGGCCCCGGAGCTGGGGAACAGCACCTCGGGGACGCCGGCGCGCGGCGCGAGGCGGCCCGTCAGCATCGCGGCGCGCGAGGGCGTGCAGACGGCCGACGGCGAGTGGTAGTTCGTCATCACGACGCCGTCCTCGGCGAGCGCGTCGAGGTTCGGCGTCTGGATCGGGGTGTCGCCCATGAAGCCCAGGTCCTCGTAGCCGAGGTCGTCGTAGTACACGAGCAGCACGTTGGGCGAGCCCTCGGCGGCGGCGCCGGCGATGCTGTCCAGGTAGTCGTCCTTCGAGTCCTCGTGCTCGGGCGAGTTGTCGGGCTTGCTCGTGACCATCTGAGTGAGGACGTAGCCGACGCCCGTGAGCGCGGCGACCCCGGGGATCGCCATCACGAGGCCGGTGCCCTTGAGGATCCGCCTGCCGCGACCGCTCTTCTTCCTGGTCTTGGTGGCCACGGGGGCGTGCTCGACGGCGGGCTGCGCGTCGGGCGCGGCCTGCTTCGACGCGTCCGCCTCGGGGGCGTCGCCCAGCGGGCTCTCCGGGGGCAGCTCAGATGACATCGTCGTCCTTCTCCTCAGTCATGGCCCGGCGGCCGTGGCCGTCGGTGCTCGTGCGTGCGGCCTCGCTCGCGCGCGACAACGTCATCGGGACCATCGTCGGAGAGCTCGGCTCACTCACGCGGGCATGGTGCGGTCACCATTGGCCATACCGAGAATGATAACGCAATCTCCACCACATGGTGGACATAGGCGGGTGCGTGCGGGGCGCTACGCGAGCGGGCTCACCAGCCGCCTCCGCCACCTCCGAAGCCGCCCCCGCCGACCGAGCCTCCGCCAGAGAAGCCGGACCCGCCCGAGGATCCTGGCGTGGGGGCGGTCAGCGCGGAGCCCGCGAGCGACTCGAAGCGCTCCATGCGGTGGCTCAGCCCCGCCGAGTACATCCAGAAGGTGCCGTACGCATAGCCGTGGTACCAGGTGGGATCCTCGAGCCGCTGGCCCCTCGCGGCGAGCTGCTCGAACACCCTCGCCCACCGCTCGGCGTGGCCGAACGCGATCGCGAAGGGCAGGTAGCGCGAGAACACGTCCTGCCCCTCCTCGAAGCGGATCTGATCGGCCTCCGCGGTGCGCAGGTACAGCTCGAAGCCCCGCGTCTCGGCCAGCACGCGGCTGCCCTCGGCGGTCCTCGCAGGGGCGACCGCGACCGTCGACAGGATCACGATGCCCACCACGACGACCGGGATCGCGAGCACCGCGAGTGACACCGTGAACCCGAGCAGGAAGCCGAGCCCCACGCCGCCGAGCGCGACGATCGCGCCGAGCCCGGCCCACGAGGCGCGGGCCTTCTGCGGGTTGCCGCGGAACCAGCCGAGCGCGGTGACGTCCTCGTAGAGCGCGCCCTGCACGGCGGTCATGTACTTGAGGAAGGTCGTCTTGAGCTCGTCGAGCGTCACCGTCGTGCGCGACTCGAACAGAGCGTCCAGAAGCTGTCGCTCATAGGCGAGGAGCGCATCGTCCGCGTCCCTCTCCCTCGTGAGCCTGAAGTCCCCGTCCTTGGAGTCCAGGTCCCCGACCGGCTCGATGCTGAGGTAGCCGCGCACCGCGAGGTCGATCATGGTCGCGGTGACGTCGCGGGTGTCCGCCTTCTCATCGATGAGCGTGCCGAGCTGCCCCGGGCGCAGACCCGCGGGCGGCTGGAACTGCACCGCGACGGGAGCGCGCTTGTCGCGGCGCCGCACCGGGGCCGTCGCGCCGAGCGTGGGCGCGAGGCCTGGCGTGACCTGGTCGTAGGCGACGTCGAGGGCGTTGCGCCTCAGGTGCCGGACGACGAGCCACAGCCCGAGGGCGAGCATCGCGAGCGCCGCGCCGATCGAGATCCAGCCGAATCCGAACGAGCCCCAGAAGGTCCGCTTCTCGACCAGGACGGGCGCCGTGTCGAACGAGCCCGCGGGGTAGGCGATCGCGACGGTGAGACCCTCGAAGGCCCCGAGGCGGTCCTGGGTGAACACGACCGTCTGGCCCTGGTTCTCGGCGGAGGTGCACGGGTCGCTCCCCCACCCCGCCCAGCACAGCTCGTCGGAGGCCTCGACCGACGACTCCACCTCCACGGTGATGTCCGACAGCGGGATCTCCCAGCTCGTGCCGATGACGTTGACGTAGAACTCGTCCTGCACGACCTCGTCGCCCTCGCCGCCGAGGTCCGCCGCCGTCGTGCCGTTCATGATGCCGTCGACCGTGTAGTCGAGGACGTAGTCCTGCGCGCCCGACACGTCGTCGATGTCCTCGTCGCCGATGCGGATGGTCACCACTCCGGCGGACTCAGTGACGTAGGTCTGCGCCGGCGCACCGGTCGGGCTCGAGGCCTCGACGTCGTGGACGTCGTACAGGCGCACGTGCGCGCCGTCGCCGTAGTCGACCTCCGTGGGGAAGGTGAGGTAGGGGCCATGGCCCGGGTCGTCGCCGAAGTCGAAGGTGAACGCGACGCTCACGTCGGCCGAGCCGTCCGCCTGGAGCACCCAGGTGGCCTCGTACTTCGTGATCTGGCGGCCCGTCGTGCCACTCGCCGTCGCATCGTCCGTGGACTCGGCGACCGCCACCGAGGGGACGATCGCGAGCAGCGACGCCGCAAGTGCCGTGAGGAGGGCGCGGAGGGTCCTGGTCATACCCCCATCATGCCCCCGCGCGGGGACATCTCCCCAGGTCACGGGGCCTTCGTCGGAAAGAACCTCAGTCGCGCGCGCGGCGCAGGCTCATCGCGCGCTCGGCCTCGCGCTTGTCCTGCTTCTCGCGCAGCGTCTGGCGCTTGTCGTGCAGCTTCTTGCCTCGGGCCAGGCCGATCTCGAGCTTCACGCGGCTGCCCTTGAAGTACAGGCGCAGCGGGATGATCGTGTAGCCCTTCTCACGCGTCTTGTGCATGAGCGTCTCGATCTCGTGCGCGTGCAGCAGGAGCTTGCGCTTGCGGCGCACCGAGTGGTTGGTCCAGGTGCCCTGGACGTACTCGGGGATGTGCAGGTTCTCGGCCCACACCTCACCGCGGTCCACGTGGATGTAGCCGTCGGCGATCGTCGCGCGGCCCATGCGCAGCGACTTCACCTCGGTGCCCATGAGGGCGACTCCCGCCTCGAAGGTGTCGTCGATGAAGTAGTCGTGGCGCGCCGCTCGGTTGGTGGCGATCACCTTGATGTCGTCGGCCATCGCTCACCTCCTGGATCCTGCGGGGCTGGCTGCCCCGGCGCGCTGACACGGACCTCCCAGCATAGGCCACGGTGTCAAGGGACGATGCGACGGCGACCCGGGACGGCGAGGTCACCCCCGCAGCGTCCGGGAGAACGGCTCAGCTGATCGACGGCAGGATCGACATCGGGTTCACCGTCGACCCGTTGAGGTACACCTCGAAGTGGAGGTGGCAGGCCGTTCCGGTGCCGGTGTTGCCCGAGTAGCCGATGAGGTCGCCCTGGAGCACCACGTCGCCCGAGCTCACCGCGAAGCTGGTGAGGTGGTTGTAGCTCGTCGCGAACGTCTTGCCCTGATAGGTGCCGTTGTTGAGCATCACCTGGTTGCCGAACCCGGCGCGCCACTGGGACCACATGACCGTGCCATCGGCGGCCGCATAGATCGGCGTGCCGCAGTAGGCGCGGAAGTCCGTTCCCGCGTGCAGGCGCCAGTAGTGGTAGACGGGGTGGTAGCGCATGCCGTAGCTCGAGGTGATGTAGGGCACCTTGGTGGGGAACGCGAGGACACTTCCGTTGCTGCCGACCGAGGCGCTCGACCCGGAGCTCGAGCCCTGCTGCTTCTTCTTGGCGGCCGCCGCGGCCGCGGCCTCCTCGGCCGCGGCCTTGGTGAGGAGCCTGCGCAGCTCGTCGCGCACCGACTCCTGCTGCGACTGAAGCTTGTTCTGCTGAGCGAGGTAGGAGTCGCGCTGCGACTCGAGGTAGGCCGTGAGCTCCTCCTGCTCGGCCACGGCCGACTCGACCTTCGCCTTCTTCGCGGCGGCGTTCTCCTTGGCCTCCTTGGCCGCGAGCTTGGCCGCCTCGGTCTCGATGACGAGCTGGTCGGCCTTCACCTTGAGCCGCTCGATCTCCTCGCGCACGGCCTCCTGGCGGGACTCGCGGTTGCGGTTGACCGCGGCGATCTCCTCCATCTCGGCGAGGGCGTTGGCCTGCACCCGCGCGGCGGCATCGCGCGCCGCGTAGTCATCGACGAAGTCGTCCGAGGACTCGGCGCCGAGCACGACCGCCAGGCTTGAGATGTCCGCACCCGTGTAGCTGTCGCGGGCGATCACCGCGAGCGCCTCGCGGATCGCCGCGACGCGGTCCTCGTCCTCCGCGATCTCGTCGCCCAGGGCCTCCTCCTGCGCCTGCGCGGCGGCGAGCCTGTCGGCGACGATCTGCTGCTCGACGAGCGCGGCGTCGTAGGCCTCCTGCGCGGCGGCGTACTTCTTCTTCGCGGCGCGGAGCGCCTTGCGCAGGCCGGGCAGCTCGCTCTCGAGGGCAGCGAGCTTCTCGGTCGCCTCGGCGATCTCCTGATTGGTGTCCTCGAGGCTGGACTGGAGCTCCTCGAGCGCCTCGGCGTTCGAGGCCTGCTCCTTCTTGGCGTCGGCGATCTCGTCGTCGTACGAGGACGAGCCGACGGTGGTCGGCGCGGTGGCCGCGGCGCTGCCGACGAGCAGGCCGCCGCCGATCGCGGCCGCGAGGATCGCGGCCAGGAGGGAGACGAGACGACGCGGTGGGGTCCTCATGCGCGCGTGTACCTCCCGAGCGTGAGCAGCGAGGCGGCCGCCGCGAGTCCGAAGGCGATGAGGACGAGCCATGGCGCGATCGCGAGCACGTCGTCGCCGGTGACGTAGTCGACCCAGCCCACGGAGGAGCTCAACCAGTCCTGGACCAGGTACTGGACCCCGAACCACAGGCCGACGGTCGCGAGGATGGCGCCCGTCGTCGCGGCGACCGCGCCCTCAAGCATGAACGGGAGCTGAATCAGCGTCCTCGACGATCCGACCATCTTCATGATCGTAGTCTCACGTTTGCGACTGAGTGCGGAGAGCCGCACGGTCGTGGTGATCAGCAGGACCGCGGTGAGCAGCATCACGGCCGCGAGACCGGCCGCCACGAGCGTCGCGGCGTTGAGGAACGCGAAGAGGTTGTCGAAGATCTCGCGCTGGTCCTGCACCGACTCGACACCGGACAGACCCTGCGTCGCGTCGGCGACGACCTGGAACTGCGAGGGGTCGAGGAGCTTCACGCGGAAGCTCGCCTGCATGTCGTCCGCGGTCAGGTACTGGACGAGCGAGTTGTCGGCCCGCGCGGCGAAGTTCTCGTAGGCCTCCTCCTTCGACTCGTACGTGACGGTGTCGACGAGGTCCGCGACCGCGCCGGTCTCAAGCACCTCGAGGATCGCGTCCTCCTGTGCGGGGGTCGCCTCCCCCTGTGCGCACTGCTCGTTCACCGAGTCCGTGGGGCACAGGAAGATCGACACCTCGACCTTGCCGTACCAGTCGTCCTGCAGCTGGCCGATCTGCGTCTGGATGAGCGCGGCCGAGCCCACGAAGGTGAGCGACACGAAGGTGACGAGCACGACCGACAGGGCCATGGTCGAGTTGCGGCGCAGGCCGTTGATGACCTCGCCGAGGATGAACTGAAGCCTCATGCGCGCTCCAGCCCGTAGACGCCGCGGTCCTGGTCGCGGACCAGGTGTCCGCCCTTGAGCTCGATGACGCGCTTGCGCATCTGGTCGACGATCTCGTCGTCGTGGGTCGCCATCATCACTGTCGTGCCGGTGCGGTTGATGCGGTCCAGGAGGCGCATGATGCCGACCGAGGTGCCCGGGTCCAGGTTTCCGGTCGGCTCATCGCACAGCAGGATCGGGGGCCGGTTCACGAACGCGCGCGCGATCGCGACGCGCTGCTGCTCACCACCAGACAGCTCGTGCGGCATGCGCCGCTCCTTGCCGGCCAGGCCGACGAGCTCGAGCATCTCGGGCACGGTCGACTCGATGTCGCGCCGTCCCTTGCCGATCACCTGAAGCGCGAAGGCGACGTTCTGGTAGACGGTCTTGTTCGGGAGCAGGCGGAAGTCCTGGAACACCGCGCCGATCTCGCGGCGCAGGTGGGGCACCCGCCACGACGTGAGGCGGTTGAGGTGACGGCCGGCGACGTAGACGTCGCCGCCGGTCGGGCGCTCCTCGCGCAGGATGAGCTTGAGGAAGGTCGACTTACCGGAGCCGGACGAGCCCACGAGGAACACGAAGTCCCCGCGCTCGATCTCGACATCGATGCCTTCGAGCGCGGGTCTCGCACCTCGCGAGTACACCTTGCTGACGTTCTCTAGACGAATCACAGTGACGTGGCGCGGGGGGACGGACCCACGCCTCCTTCATGCATCGTAAGCAACCACACGGTACGTCCTGGGAGGCCACGCCGCCCCCTTCGTGTCCGAAGAATCACACTGCGGTGATACGTCCCATTCGTTCCCCGCACAGCGCGGCCGCGCCCTCCCGCCCGACCGTCGCATCGTCCCTGGGCTCGGAGCGCACGGACACTGCGCGCCCTCCCCCAGCACTCCGCCCCGCCCGGCCCGGACAGTTCGAACCAATCCGAGCGACGACACCCCGGCGACACCCCGCATCGTCCCGCGACACGATCGCGCGCCGGAGGCGAGAGTGGTTCACAGTGTCAGGCGGCGGTCACCGGCGGGCGATGCAGGCGCATCGGCGCCTCATGGCGTGCAGTTCTGCACGCACCCGTAACTGGTGAGGATGCAGAGACGCACGAGGTTTCTCCAGCGCCTCACCCGCACCACGATTCACAGCCGCGTGCAGAACTGCACCGCGGCGCTCCGGTGCGGGGTCAGTCCTGCTCGGACTGCTGCGCGCGGCGCCAGCGGATGCCCGCGTCGATGAAGCCGTCGAGATCGCCGTCGAAGACGGTCTGCGGGTTGCCGACCTCGTGGCCGGTGCGCAGGTCCTTGACGAGCTGCTGGCCGTAGAGGAAGTACGAGCGCATCTGGTCGCCCCAGCTTGCCTTGATGTCGCCCGCGAGCTCCTTCTTCTGCGCGGCCTCCTCCTCCTTCTTGAGGAGCAGCAGGCGCGACTGGAGGACGCGCATCGCGGCGGCACGGTTCTGGATCTGCGACTTCTCGTCCTGCATCGACACGACGATGCCGCTGGGAAGGTGCGTGATGCGGACCGCGGAGTCGGTCGTGTTGACCGACTGGCCGCCGGGGCCGGACGAGCGGAAGACGTCGACCTTGATGTCTGCCTCGGGCACGTCGATGTGGTCGGTCGACTCGATCTGCGGGATCACCTCGACCGCCGCGAAGCTGGTCTGGCGCTTGTCGGCCGAGCCGAACGGGCTGATGCGGGCGAGGCGGTGCGTGCCCGCCTCGACCGACAGCGTGCCGAACGCGTACGGCGCGTTGAGCTCGAAGGTCGCGGACTTGATGCCGGCGCCCTCCGCGTAGGAGGTGTCGAGCACCTTGGTCTGGTAGCCGTGACGCTCGGCCCAGCGCAGGTACATGCGCAGCAGCATCTCGGCGAAGTCGGTGGCGTCGTCGCCGCCCGCACCGGAGCGGATCGTGACGACGGCGTTGCGCTCGTCCCACTCGCCGTTCATGAGGGTGCGGACCTCCATCGCGGACAGGTCCTTCTTGAGCTTCTCGAGCTCGGCCTCGGCCTCGGCGAGGGTCTCCTCGTCGTCGGCCTCCTCGCCCATCTCGATCAGCACCTCGAGGTCGTCGATCCGGCGGCCGAAGCCCGTGACGCGGTTGAGCTCGGAGTTCGCGGCGCTCAGCGCGCTCGTGACGGCCTGGGCGTTCTCCTGGTCATCCCAGAGGTCGGGAGCGGCGGCCTTCTCCTCGAGGTCCGCGATCCGCTCCCTGAGCTTCGTCGGGTCGAGCACCGCCTCGATCTGCTCGAAGGTGTTGCGCAGCGCCGCGATCTCGACAGGGAATTCAGTAGCCACGAACAGACAGTCTAGTGGCCGCCCGCACGGGACCTCCCCGGGACAGCGGAAGGCCCCGACCCCCTTGTGAGGAGCCGGGGCCTTCCGGTGCGCGTCAGCCGTATCCCGAGCCGGCGCGCAGATCTGGCGCTACTTGGCGGCCTTCTTGGCGGCGGCCTTCTTCGCAGAAGCCTTGGCGGGGGCCTTGTCGGCCTCCTTCTTGGCCTTGCGGTTCGCGACCACCTCGTCGAAGGAGGTGCCGTAGTACGCGGCCTCCATCATGATCTTCATGTCCTCGAGGATCGGCAGACGCGGGTTGGCCGGCGCGCACTGGTCGGCGTAGGCGTTCATCGCGAGCGTGTCGAGCGAGGCCATGAACTCGGCCTCGTCGACGCCGACCTCCTGGAAGGAGCCCTCGACGCCGCACTTGGCGCGCAGCTCGGCGCACGCGTTGGCGTAGGACTCGATGCCCTCCTCGGGGGTCGAGGCCGGCAGACCGAGGTGCTTCGCGATCATCTGGTAGCGCTCGGGCGCCACGTAGGACTCGGCCTTGGGCCACGAGGTCGGCTTGGTCGGGACCTTGCCGTTGTAGCGGATGACGTGGGGCAGGTAGATGGAGTTGGTGCGGCCGTGCGCGACGTGGAACGTCGAGCCGGTCACGTGCGACATCGCGTGCACCAGACCCAGGAACGCGTTGGCGAACGCCATACCGGCGATCGTCGCGGCGTTGTGCATCTTCTCGCGGGCCTTGATCGCGGCGCCGCCCTCCTGCACCGAGGTCTCAAGGTTGTCGAAGACCATCTTGATGGCCTGCAGGCACAGGCCGTCGGTGTAGTCGTTGGCGTAGACCGAGACGAACGCCTCGGTGGCGTGCGTCAGGGCGTCCAGACCGGAGTCCGCGGCGACGCGCGACGGGAGGTTCGCGGTGAGGACCGGGTCCACGATCGCGACGGTCGGCGTGAGCGCGTAGTCCGCGAGCGGGTACTTGCGGCCGTTCTCCGGGTCGGAGATCACCGCGAACGGCGTCACCTCGGAGCCGGTGCCCGACGTGGTCGGGATGCACACCAGCTTGGCGAGCTCGCCCAGCTTCGGGAACTGGAAGGCGCGCTTGCGGACGTCGAAGAACTTCTCCTTGAGGTCGGCGAAGTCGATGTCCGGGTGCTCGTACAGCAGCCACATGACCTTCGCGGCATCCATGGGCGAGCCACCGCCGACGGCGATGATCGTGTCCGGCTTGAAGGCACGCATCGTCTCGGTGCCCTTGCGCACGGTCGAGACGCTCGGCTCGGGCTCGACGTTGTCGATGATCTGGACCGAGACCGGGTTCTCACGACGCTGCAGCATGTCGAGGACCTTGTCCACGATGCCGATCTGCGTCATGGTCGCGTCGGTGACGATCGTCACGCGGTTCACGCCGTTCATGTCCATGAGGTACTGGATCGCGTTGGGCTCGAAGTAGGTCTTCGCCGGCACCTTGAACCACTGCATGTTGTTGTTCCTCCGGGCGATGCGCTTCACGTTGATCAGGTTGACCGCGGTGACGTTCGCGGAGACCGAGTTGCGGCCGTACGAGCCGCAGCCGAGCGTCAGCGAGGGCATCAGGGCGTTGTAGATGTCGCCGATGCCGCCGTGCGAGGAAGGCGAGTTGACGAGGATGCGGCTCGCCTTGCAGATCTTGCCGAAGTCCTTGATGAGCTCGTCGTCCTGCGCGTGGATCGCGGCCGAGTGACCGAGGCCGTTGAACTCGACCATGCGCTTGGCGTAGTCGAGACCCTGCTCGGTGGTCTCCGACTTGAGGACGGCGAGCACCGGGGCCAGCTTCTCGCGGGTCAGCGGCTCGCTGTCGCCGACGGTCGAGACCTCGGCGAGGATGATCGACGTCTCCTCGGGAACCTCGAAGCCCGCCTGCTCGGCGATCCACTGCGGGGTCTTGCCGACCACGTTCGGGTTGAGCTTCGCACCGGCGCAGTTCTCGCCGTTCGCGGCGACGCCGAAGATGAACTCCTCGAGCATCGTCTTCTCGGCCGCGGTGGCCTTGTAGGCGTGGAGACGGCCGAAGAGGCTCAGCGCCTCGTCGTAGATCTCCGCGTCCAGGATCACGGCCTGCTCGGAGGCGCACACCATGCCGTTGTCGAACGCCTTGGAGATGACGAGGTCGTTGATCGAACGGTCGAGGTTGGCCGACTTGTGGACGTAGGCCGGGACGTTTCCGGCACCGACGCCGAGCGCGGGCTTGCCGCAGCTGTAGGCCGCCTTCACCATGGCGTTTCCACCGGTGGCGAGGATCAGCGCGACACCGTCGTGGTTCATGAGCTCGCCTGTGGCCTCGATGGAGGGGGTCTCGACCCACTGGATGCAGAACTCGGGGGCGCCCGCGGCGATCGCGGCGTCGCGCACGATCTTGGCGGCGGCGACCGACGACTTCTGAGCGTTCGGGTGGAACGCGAAGATGATCGGGTTGCGGGTCTTGAGCGCGATGAGCGACTTGAAGATCGCGGTCGAGGTCGGGTTGGTCACGGGGGTGACACCGGCGACGACGCCGACGGGCTCCGCGATCTCGATGATGCCCTTGATCGGGTCCTCGTTGATGATGCCCACGGTCTTCATGGGGGCCATCGAGTGGGTCACGTGCTCACACGCGAAGATGTTCTTGACGGCCTTGTCCTCGAACACGCCTCGGCCGGTCTCCTCGACCGCGAGGACGGCGAGCTCGCCGTGCTGGTTCAGCGCGGCGACGGAGGCCTTCTTCACGAGAAGGTCGACGTCGTCCTGCGTGAAGGTGCTGTACTGCTGCAGCGCGACCTGCGCCTGCTCGACAAGCTTGTCGATGGAAGCCGCGACATCGACCGCCTGGGCGGGAGCATCGGCCTTCTGGTCCGGGGCTGTGGTGGTCATCTCTCACTCTCTCCTCTACCGGGTTCCCCCATCGGGTCCCGACACATAGAAATGTAAGACGGATCAACGCCACATGCTCGGTGCCAAGGTCCCGGGGACCATGGGCCCAAATACCAGGGGGTTTATATGCCCCCGGGGGTGTATTTTCCAGCCATTTCGATCGGAAATGAGTGCTTCTGAACACCCGTAAACGAAAGCGACGAGGCGGGCCCGATCTCATCGAACCCGCCCCGTCCGCCCCTCCTGCAGGTCATCCGGTGAAGAGCACCACAGCCTTCACCGCGGTCATGGTCACGCCGTAGACCAGACCCGTCGCCACCAGCGCCCACAGCACATACGCGAGCGGGTTGGAGCCCGTCGTCGGCTTGCCCTTGCCTGTCGTGTCCGTCTTGTCAGCCATGGCTCAGCTCTCCTTCCTGGCCCCCGCGTAGGCGGGGGTCCCCTTCGCCAGCGACTGGTGCCGCTCATGGTCAGGAACCGCGTCGGCGTGCTCGTGCCACTTCGCGGACACCGGCCGCACCAGCAGGTTCGCCACGAACCCGACGAGCAGGATGCCGACCATCACCAGCAGCGACGGCCGGTAGAGGTCGGCGCCGCTCAGGCCCTGAGCCTCGAGCAGGTCCAGGACGCCGTTGATGATGAGCGGGCCCGCGACGCCGGCCGCTGACCACGCGGTGAGCAGGCGCCCGTGGATCGCGCCCACCTCGAACTCCCCGAACACGTCCTTCAGGTAGGCGGGGATGGTCGCGAAGCCTCCGCCGTAGAAGGAGATGATCAGCACCACGAGCAGCACGAACAGCGTGAGGTTCGCCGGCCCGAACAGCGCGACCGCGGTATACGCGAGCGCTCCGACCCCGAGGTACATCACGTAGGTGGACTTGCGGCCGATCACGTCGGACAGGCTCGACCAGCCGATGCGGCCGCCCATGTTCGCGAGGGACAGCAGCCCGACGAAGCCCGCGGCCGCAGCGGCGGTGACCGCCGGGAAGTAGTCCTCGATCATCGGCTTGGCGTTCTCGAGGATGCCGATGCCCGCGGTCACGTTGGTGAACAGCACGAGCCACAGCATCCAGAAGGAGAAGGTCTTGATCGCGTTCTTGGCGCTAACCTGCCCGCCGCTCGAGACCTTGGAGACGTGCTCCGACGGCTCCCACCCCTCCGGGACGTAGCCCTTCGGCGGAACGCGGACGACGGCCGCGCCGAGCAGCATCAACACGCTGTAGATGGCACCCAACGTGAGGTATGTCGGGACGAGCGCCTCGGACTCGGTCGCGGCGTAGTTGCTCAGCATGAACTGGCTCAGAGGAGCCGCGAGCATCGCGCCGCCGCCGAAGCCCATGATCGCGAGCCCGGTCGCGAGGCCTGGCCGGTCGGGGAACCACTTGATGAGCGTCGAGACCGGCGAGATGTAGCCGAGCCCCAGGCCGATGCCGCCGATGAAGCCGTAGCCGAGATAGACCACCCAGAGCTGACCGATCGCTACGCCGAGCGCCGCCACGGCGAAGCCGCTGCACCACGCCAGCGCGGAGATCACCATGGTCTTGCGCGGCCCGTTGCGCTCCATCCACCGGCCGCCGAACGCCGCGGACAGGCCGAGCATCACGATGGAGATCGAGAAGATGACACCGATCTGCGTGTGGGATGCGTCGAAGTGCTCAAGCAGCGCGGGCTTCAGGACGGAGTAGGCGTACACCTGGCCGATGCTCAGGTGGACGGCGAGCGCCGCCGGCGGGACGAGCCACCGGTTGTACCCGGGTGGCGCAACCGTGCGCTCTCGGTCGAGGACGGACATCGTTGTCTCCCTTCGAGGAGCAACTGGCCGCGAACCACGCTGTCCGGGGCCCCGTTGCTCCGTGTTGCCCATGCTCGCGGTCGGGGAACTGAGAACGAAGGGACCTAGGTCCGGCTTTTGGCTGTCGGAGGGAGAAATCCATCGAGACATCGGGTACCAGGGCCCGTTCTGGCTTGACAACACTCCTTCACGTGTGAACTGTCGCCGTTTCGTGGAGTATTCGCGACGAGCGTCGGCCCGCGTGCGATCGGCGGAGATCTAGGACCTTGTGCCCAGTGGACCCCCAGCCCCTCCGTGCATACCCTGGGGGGTATTGAAGGTGCCGAGATCGACGCCCTGAGGAGGACCCATGACCACCACGCAGGACACCCACCCGCCGAGCCCCGCGGCATCGCACGAAGGATCCGGACTGCACCACCTCCCCGTCGGGATCTTCGCCTCGGTGATGGGGATCGGCGGGCTCGCGCTCGCCTGGCAGGGGGCGGCCGCACACTGGCCAGTGCCGGAGGCGATCGGGGATGTCCTCGCGTGGACCGCGCTCGGCGTGCTCGCGGTCGCCTCGCTCGCCTACGGAGCCAAGGCGCTGCGCCACCCCGCCGCCGTGCGCGCCGAGGCCACGCACCCGGTCAAGGCGGCGTTCATCGCGACGATCCCGATCGGCGCGCTCATCACCGCGACCGCACTGCTGCACGTGAACGGGACGGCCTCGACGGTGCTGTGGTGGGCCGGCGCGGTCGGCCAGGCCTCCGCGACGCTCTTCGTCATGCACCGCTGGATCTCCGACGCGAGCATCAAGCAGTTCCACATCCACCCGGCGTGGTTCATCCCGATCGTCGGCAACCTCGTCGTGCCGCTCGCGGGAGTGGAGCACGCCGGCGCGGACCTCAACTGGCTGTTCTTCGGTGTCGGCATCGTCTACTGGCTGGGCCTCCTGCCCGTCGTGCTCGCCCGCCTCTTCGTCGCCGGCGTCATCCCGCCTCGGCTCGCGCCGACCCTCGCGATCCTGGTCGCGCCGCCCGCGGTCGCGAGCCTGGCATGGGTTCGCCTCGGTGGCGCATGGGACGACCCGATGGCCCGCGTCCTCCTCGGCGTCACGCTGTTCCAGGTCTGCCTGCTCGCGGTCCAGAGCGCGTCGCTCAGCAAGGCGCCGTGGGCGGTGTCCGCGTGGGCCTACACGTTCCCGCTCGCGGCGGCCACGCGCGCCTTCCTCCAGGCGGGCGCCGAAACCTCCTGGTGGACATGGATCGGCGGTGCAACACTCGCCATCACCACGGTGCTCGTCGCGGCAATGGCGGTCCGCACCGTCGTCGCGGGAGCCCGCGGGGAGCTCACGGCCCCGGAGCCCGCTCCCCCTAGCCCCGGCCCGGCTGCCTGACCTGGCGCCTGCCGCATCGTCCCTGTGCCACCCGGGGACACGGACGATGCGGCAGTTGCGACGGATCCGGGACACGGACGATGCGTCAGTCGCCGGGGACGACGAAGGCCGGGCCCCTCCCGGGGACCCGGCCTTCGTCACAGCTCGGGGGGATCAGCCGGTGACGACCTCGCCCTCCCAGGCGCCGATGCCGCCCTCGAGGCCGATCGTCGAGGTGAAGCCGTCGGCCTCCATCGTCTCGATCGCCGCGCGCGAGCGGTTGCCCGAGCGGCAGTACACGGCGTAGTCGGCGGACGCGTCGAGCGCCGCGATCTCCTCGGTGAAGGTCGCCGCGCTGACGTCGATGTTGACTGCGCCGGGCAGGTGACCCTCGGCGAACTCCGCCGGGGTGCGGACGTCGATCACGGTCACGCCGGACACCTCGGTCGCGGCGGCGAAGGTCGCGTAGCCGACGTGCGAGCCGTCGAAGACGACGTCGGCGGGCTCGACCGCGGCGGTCTCGGCCGAGCAGGCGGCGAGCGTGGGGACGGTCAGGGTGAGCAGGGCACCGGCGAGTGCGGCGCGGACGATATGCTTCTTCATGCCGCCCACAATACCCCAGGGGGTATGTGATGCGTCAAGCGGCGGGCCTCCCGGCCGGCGCCGCGGATGCGTCCCCTGGAGACGGTCCCGTCGATGCGACGAAGCGGCGCCGCCCGGGCCCGAGCCCACGCGACGCCGCCCCGTCAGAGCCTTCTACTCCGCAGCGACGCGGACCAGCTTCTTGTTGACGAACTCGTCGGCCGCAAGCAGGCCCATCTCGCGTGAGGTGCCGGAGCGCTTCACGCCTCCGAAGGGAAGCTCGGGGCTGTCGGCGAGCACGCAGTTGACGTAGACCATGCCCGCGTCGATGCCGTTGGCCATGCGCTCGGCCTGCTCGGCGTCGGTGGTGAAGACGTACGAGCCGAGGCCGTAGCCGGTGTCGTTGGCGAGCCCGAGCGCCTCCTCTTCGGAGGACACCTTGTAGAGCGTCGAGGCGGGGCCGAACAGCTCCTCCTTGTACACGTCCATGCCCTTGACCACGTCGGTGAGCACGGTCGGCTCGAAGAACGCGCCGGTGCGCTTGCCGCCGGTGACGAGCGTCGCGCCCTGCTCGACGGCCTTGTCGATCTGGGCCTCGAGGCGCTCCGCTGCGAGCAGCGAGGAGAGCGGGCCGATCTCGGAGCCCTCGGCGAACGGGTCGCCCATCACGGTCGCCTTGGTCGCGGCGATGAACTTCTCCGCGAACTCGTCGTAGAGCGAGTCGAGGATGATGAAGCGCTTGGGCGCGTTGCAGGACTGGCCCGAGTTGTCCATGCGGGCCTCGATCGCGCCGGCGACCACGGTGTCCATGTCATCCGTCGACATCACGATGAACGGGTCAGAGCCGCCGAGCTCGAGCGCGACCTTCTTGAGGTGCTGGCCCGCGAGCGCGGCGACGGCCGAGCCGGCACGCTCCGAGCCGGTCACGGACACGCCCTGGACGCGCGGGTCGGCGATGAACGTCGCCGCCTGCTCGTTGGTGGCGTACACGTTGACGTACGCCCCCTCGGGGAAGCCAGCGTCGAGGTACATCTGCTCGATCGCGGCGGCCGACTCCGGGCACTGCGGGGCGTGCTTGAGGATGATCGTGTTGCCGACCGCGAGGTTCGGGGCGGCGAAGCGAGCCACCTGGTAATAGGGGAAGTTCCACGGCATGATGCCGAGCAGCGCGCCGAGCGACGAGCGACGGATCACCGCGGTGCCCTCGCCCAGGATCTCGATCGGCTGGTCGGCCGTGACCTTCTCCGCGTTGTCCGCGTAGAACTCGGTGATGTCGGCCGCGAAGTCGACCTCTCCGAGCGCGTGGGACAGCGGCTTGCCCATCTCGCGCACGATGATCGCGGCGAGCTCGTCGCGACGCTCACGGTGAAGCTCGGCGACCTTGCGGATCAGCGCGGCACGCTCGGCGGGCGTGGTCTTCCGCGCCCAGTCGCTGTGGGCGCCGTCGGCCTTGGCCAGCGCGACCTCCACCTCGGCGTCGGTCATGGTCGGGTACGTGGCGAGCGTCTCCCCGGTGGCGGGGTTGACGACGGCGTAGGCGGACATGCTTCTCCTTCGGTGGTGGAGGTCGGGCTCAGCCGACCGGGATCATCGTGTACTTCGTGGACAGGTACTCATGGATGCCCTCGAGGCCACCCTCACGGCCGAGCCCGGACATCTTCACGCCCCCGAAGGGAGCGGCGGCGTTGGAGACGACCCCGGCGTTGAGGCCCATCATCCCGGTCTCGAGCCGGTCGATCATGCGGTGCCCGCGGGTGAGCGACTCGGTGTAGACATACGACACGAGGCCGTAGTCGGTGGCGTTCGCAAGCGCCACCGCCTCATCCTCAGTGTCGAACGTCGCGATCGCGAGCACGGGTCCGAAGATCTCCTTGGCGAGGATCTCGCTGCCCGCCTGGACGTCCGTGAGCACGGTCGGGGCCAGGAACGTGCCGGGCCCGTCGACGGCGACGCCGCCCGTGGCGAGCGTCGCGCCCTTGGCGACCGCATCGTCCACGAGGGACAGGGACGATGCGACGGCCGCGTCGTCGATGAGCGGCCCGATCGTCACGCCGTCCTCGGTGCCCCGGCCCACGCGCATCGCGGTGACGCGCTCGGTGACGCGACGCGCGAACTCGTCGGCGACGGCCGAGTGGACGATGAAGCGGTTGGCCGCGGTGCACGCCTGGCCGATATTGCGGAACTTCGCGGCGAGCGCGCCCTCGACCGCCTGGTCCAGGTCGGCATCCTCGAAGACGACGAACGGCGCATTGCCGCCGAGCTCCATCGAGACGCGCAGCATCCGATCCGCGGCCTGCTTCATGAGCGCCTGGCCGACCTCGGTCGAGCCGGTGAAGGACAGCTTCTTGAGGCGCGGGTCGGCGAGCAGCGGGGCGGTCACGCCGCGCGAGCTGGACGTCGTGATGACGTTGACGACTCCCGCGGGCACGCCGGCCTCCTCGAGGATGCCGACCATCGCGAGGGTGGTGAGCGGGGTGAGGGCCGCGGGCTTCACGACCACGGTGCATCCGGCCGCGAGCGCGGGTGCGATCTTGCGCGTCGCCATCGCGAGCGGGAAGTTCCACGGGGTGATGAGGTAGCTCGGGCCCACGGGGCGCTGGCTCACCACCATCCGGCCGGTGCCTTCCGGGTTGAGCCCGTAGCGACCGGTGATGCGGACGGCCTCCTCGGAGAACCAGCGCAGGAACTCGCCGCCGTAGGCGACCTCTCCCCTGGCTTCGGCGAGCGGCTTGCCCATCTCGAGCGTCATGAGCAGCGCGAGCTCCTCCTTGCGCTCCTGCACGATCTCGAAGGCCTTGCGGAGGATCTCGCCGCGGACGCGGGGCGCGGTCGCGGCCCACTCGTCCTGGACCGCCGCGGCGGCGTCGAGCGCACGCACGGCGTCCTCGGGGGTCGCGTCGGCCACTGCGGTGAGCACCTCGCCGGTCGCGGGGTCGACCACGTCGAAGGTCGTCTGAGTGGACGAGGGCTGCCACTCGCCGCCGATGTACAGACCGAACGGGACGGCGTCGATGACGGCCTTCTCGGCGCCGGCGAGCCCGCTCATGCCTTCACCCTCGCGAGCGCGGCGGCGACGACGTCGAGGCCCTCGGCGAGGAGCTCGTCACCGATCGACAGCGGCGGCAGGAAGCGCAGGACGTTGCCGTACGTGCCGCACGTGAGGACGACGACGCCCTCGGCGATCGCCGTCCCGGCTACCGCCTTCGCGAGTGCTGCGTCGGGCTCCTTGGTGGCGGGGTCGACGAGCTCGATCGCCATCATCGCGCCGAGGCCGCGCACCTCGCCGATGCGGGGGTCGGCGGCCTTCATCGCGTTGAGCGACAGGCGCATGAGGGTGCCGAGCTCGGCCGCGCGGGAGGCGAGGCCCTCGGACTCGTACACGTCCATGGCCGCGAGCGCGGCGGCGCACGCGACGGGGTTGCCGCCGTAGGTGCCGCCGAGGCCGCCCGCGTGCGCGGAGTCCATGATGTCGGCGCGGCCCGTGACAGCCGCGAGCGGCATGCCGCCCGCGATGCCCTTGGCCGTGGTGACCAGGTCGGGGGTGAAGCCGAACTGCTCGGAGGCGAACATCGTCCCGGTGCGAGCGAAGCCCGACTGGACCTCGTCCGCGATGAGGACGATGCCCTTCGCGTTGCACCACTCCTGGATCGCGGGCAGGAAGCCGTCGGCGGGGACGATGAAGCCGCCCTCGCCCTGGACGGGCTCGATGATGACCGCGGCGAGCTGGTCGCCGCCCACCTGCTTCTCGAGCACCGAGATCGCCTTCTTGGCGGCCTCGGGACCGGTGAGGCCGTCGCGGAAGGGGTAGGACATCGGGGCGCGGTAGATCTCCGGCGCGAACGGCCCGAAGCCGGTCTTGTAGGGCATCGCCTTCGCGGTGAGCGACATCGTGAGCGTGGTGCGGCCGTGGTACGCGTGGTCGAACGCGGCGACCGCGGCGCGGCCCGTGAAGTGACGCGCGATCTTGATCGCGTTCTCGACCGCCTCGGCGCCCGTGTTGAACAGGGCCGAGCGCTTCTCGAAGTCGCCCGGGGTGAGCGCGTTGAGGCGCTCGGCGACCGCGATGTAGCCCTCGTAGGGCGACACCATGAAGCACGTGTGCGTGAACTGGGCCGCCTGATCCTGCACGGCCTTGACCACGGCAGGGTGGGCGTTGCCGACGGAAGTGACGGCGATGCCGGAGCCCAGGTCGATCAGCGAGTTGCCGTCGGCGTCGACCACGACGCCGCCGCCGGCCGCGACCGCGGCCACGGGGACGGTGTGCGCGACGCCCTTCGCCACGGCCGACGCCTTGCGGGCGAGGATCTCCTGCGAGCGCGGTCCGGGGATCGCGGTGACGAGTCGGCGCTCCTGCGCCAGGGCCGGCCCACCAACGGGGGCGGCGGATGCCTCAAGGGTGCTCATAGCGGCGAGCCTAGGCACGCGGCGCGCTTGTCTCATTCGCCGCGATGTACAAGATGTGGCGATTCACTATACGGAGTGGCAGACTGCCCGCATGGAAGCCTCCGGACCCACGATCAGGACGCTCCTCTCGCGCCGCGGGCTCGACCTGCGGCTCGAGAGCGACCCCGCCGATCTGCCCCCCGAGGCGCTGGACAGGGAGATCCGCTGGGTCCACAGCACCGACCTGCTGGACCCGACGCCGTTCCTCTCCGAGGGCCTTGTGCTGCTCACCACCGGAACGCAGTTCGCGGACGCCGCCTCCGACGACGAGTACGACGCCTACGTGGACCGACTGCGACGCCGCGGCGTGCTGGGGCTGGGGTTCGGCACCGAGGTGGTGCGCGACGGCATCCCCGCTCCCCTGTCGCGGGCCTGCCGGACCCACGGCATTCCGTTGTGGGAGGTGCCGTACAAGACGCCGTTCATCGCGGTGGCGCGCGCGAACGCGGAGGCGGTCGCTGCGGCAGCCTACGCCCGCCGCACATGGGCGCTCGATGCGCAGCGCGCCATCGCGCTCGCCGCGCTGAGCCGCCGCGGCACGGACGCGGTGATCGCCGAGCTGTCGCGCCGCTTGGGCGCCTGGGTGGGCGTGGTCGACGCCGGGGGCAGGTTCCTCCACGAGCACCCCGCCGGACGCCTGGACGCCGACGCCGCGGAGCGGGTGCGGGTCGAGGCCGTGGGCCTCACCGCGCGCAGGGTCGCGGCGGGAGGCTCCTTCACCGTCGGCGACACCCCCGTGACGCTGCAGACCCTGGGGCACGGCGGCGGCCAGGGCGTGCTCGCCGTCGCGACGCTGCTCGACGAGCACGAACGGTCCGTCGTCACCACTGCCGCGGCGATCGCGGGAGCGGCGGGCGAGCGCAGGGCCGATCTGGAGCACGGGCGCGAGGTTCTCCGGGCAGGACTCCTCGCGGCGATCGAGCGCGACGACGGAGAGCTTGCCCGCGACGTCGCCGAGGCGGCCGGGATCTACCTGCCGTCCCCGCCGTTCGCCGTCGCGGTCGCCCCGCATCCCACGCCCCGTCTCCTGACCGCGCTCTCGCAGCAGCCGACGCTGTTCGTGGTGCTGTGGACGTCCGAGCTGATCGTGCTCGGCCCGGCGAGCGGCGCGGAGATCGCGCTGGCCGCCGTGTCCGAGCCGGTCGGGATGTCAGTCGCCCACTCCTGGGAGGAGTACGGCGACGCGCTCGCGCGGGCGCGGATCGCACTCACCCGCGGCCACACAGGGCTCGTCCGCTTCGAGGACTCGGCGCAGCTCGGGATGCTCGCCGCGCTTGGGCAGGACGACGCGAGGCAGCTCGCGGAGGCCACGCTTGAGCCGTTGCGCTCACACGACCGCGAGCATGGCACCGCGCTCATGCCGACCCTGGTCGCCTGGATGGGGGCGGAGTGCGCGCACGATGCCGCTGCACGGACGCTTGAGGTGCACCGTCACACGGTGCGGGCACGCATCGAGCTGGCGCAGCGGCTTCTCGGCCTGGATCTTGGATCTGTCGCGGGCCGCTCGCAGGCGTGGGCGGCGCTGACTGCGGCTGGCGTCCTGCAGGCGTAGGTCACGACATAGGCGGGCTTCGCGAGTCAACCGGTGCAGTTGCCTGCCACTACCCATGATCGTGCCAGGCGTAGTACACGCCCTGGCTGATTGCACGCTTGCGGTTCCGTCGACTCATCCACGGGTACGTCGCGCTAATCCACTCATACGCAGCCGAGGCTTGCGCGCGGTGCCATTCTCCTTGGCTGCCGAGATACTCGCGCAGGATGTGGTCTTCAATCGCGCCTCGGCATGACGAAATGGCAGCAACCAATTCCGCCAACTCCGGCTCAGGTCGGTGAGGCAGACGCTCGGCCGCAAGTTCGTCTAGGGCGCGACGCCAGTTGGCTCCGAACTCCAGCGACACCGAATACAGCGCATTGAGATCCGAGTGCTCAGCGCGGTCGTCATTGGCGCGGTCCCGTCGCAGAAGGTGACGCATGGCCGCAATCTAGCAAGCCGTGATCTAGTCGCTCTGCCGACATCGACCCCGTCTCCTCGCTGCTAGTGACGCTTCTCGCCGCTGGCGTTCTCGTGCCTGCCTGACGGGGTGGATTGGCGCGTAGCAGGCTTGCCCACGCAAGTCGCGACTCAGGCGATGTAGACCTTGCGAAGCGTCTCCGTCACGGTCCACCGGGTGGCCTGCCCCTCGGCCAGCCGCACCACATCGCCAGGCCCGACCGAAAGCGCCGGAGCCGAACCATCCGTGAACTCGATCGTCGCGCGGCCCGAGATCACGACGAACACCTCGTCGGCTTCGACGTCCGTCGAGACGCCGGGCGTGTGCTCCCACACGCCCACCTCGACGCCGCCGACCTCGGACAACACGACCGCCCCCGCCAGTGGTGCGCCCGACTCGACCTGCGAGTCGGGCAGCGCCTCCAGCGGGACGGACAGCCCGGCCGCCACCACCGAACGGCCGGGCTCCAGCATCGTCTGTGACTCCGGCGTCGTCTCCGGAACCGAGCAGGCCCCGTCCGAACCAGCCGTCACGAGTCGAAGCCCAGTCCGAGCTTGTCGAGCGTCCGCAGCAGCACATTGCGCCGCCCCTCGCGGTGATCGGCCTGGTTGAGCGACCACTGGGTCATGCCGATGCCGATCGCCGCGACGGGCTCGGGCGGGAACGGCAGCGGCCGCTCCTTCACCATCTCGAGCTGCGTGCGCTCGGTCTCCTCGCCCGACAGCAGGTCGAGCAGGACGTTCGCGGCGAAGCGGGTCGCGCCGACGCCCAGCCCGGTGAAGCCGGCGGCATAGGCCACGGTCCCCTTGCGGGCCGTGCCGAAGTACGCGCAGTAACGCGTGCACGTGTCGATCGCGCCGGCCCAGCGGTGCGAGATGTGCACGCCCTCGAGCTGCGGGAACGTCGTGAGCAGGTGGCTCATGAGCTTCTCGTAGGACTCGGGGCGGTCCTCGTACGCGCCCTTGACCTTGCGGCCGGGGTGGTAGATCGCGTCGTAGCCGCCGAACAGGATGCGATTGTCCGCCGTGAGCCGGTAGTAGTGGAACTGGTTGGCCATGTCCGCGACGCCGTAGCGGCCGTCCCAGCCGATCGCGGCGAGCTGCTCGGGGGTGAGCGGCTCGGTCATGAGCGAGTAGTCGTACACGGGCACGGTCATCCACGCGTTGCGCTTGAGCAGCGAGGGGAAGACGTTGGTGGCGAGCACGGTCTTGGCCGCGCGCACCTCGCCTCGCCCAGTGCGCACGCCAGCCTCGGTCAGCTCGGTCACGGCCGACCGCTCGTGGATCACGACGCCGAGCTCGACAGCGACGCGCGCGAGCTCGAGCGCGAGCTTGCCGGGGTGCACCATCGCGCAGCCCTCGGTGTCGAGCTCGCCCCCCAGGTAGGTGGGAGAGTCGACGAGCGCGCGCACGCCGGACGCATCGAGCGCATCGTCGCCGAGCCACTCGACCTGGTGCTCCTCGACCGCCACGGACAGCTGCCCGGTGCGCTCGAAGTCGACGTCCATCGAGTACCGCGCGACGGTCTCCTCGATCTGGTCGAGGTTCTCGATCCCGAGCTCCTCGAGCCGCTCGATCTCGTCGGGCCAGCGGCTCTCGCCGTTCTCGCGGCCGTGAGTGAGGCTCGCCTCGCAGAAGCCGCCGTTGCGGCCCGACGCGGCCCACCCGATGACCTCGGATTCCAGCAGGACGATGCTGGTGTCGGGGTTGCGCTCCTTGGCCAGGACCGCGGTCCACAGGCCGAGGTAGCCGCCGCCGACGATGACGAGGTCGGCAGTCTCGGTGCCGGACAGCGGCGGGTGCTCGGGGCGCTCGAGGCCGTCGAGCCAGAAGGGAGTCAGGCGGGAGCCCGCGAGGGCCTCCCGCACCACCGCGGGGTCGGCGGGTTCGCGTTCGAAGACAGTGGTGCGGGAGGCCTCGACGGTCATCAGGCGTCGGCCTCCGTGAGGGCGGCGGCGAGCGAGTCGAACGCCGCGATGTACGCGTCGACGGACTCGTCCGAGTGGACGACGGACATGGTCCACTCCTCCTCGCGACCCGGCGTCATGAAGATGCCGTGGTTCATGTTCCACAGCCATGCGAGCTCGCAGAGCTCCACGTCCTGGGCGCCCTTGAAGGTCTCGTAGTCGACGATCTTCTCGGTCGCGAACGTGACGCAGCCCTTGGACCCGATGCCCACGGCGTAGCCGGGCAGGTCGTACTTGTCGATGACGGCCTGGCAGCCGTTCACGATGCGGTCGTTGAGCTCGGCGAGGCGGTCGTAGGCCCCGGGCGTGAGCACCTCGAGCAGCGACGCACGCGCCGCGGCCATCGACAGCGGGTTCCCGTTGTAGGTGCCGACCTGGTAGACGGTGCCGTCCTCGACGACGGCCATGACCTCCTCGGTGCCGCCGATCGCGCCGGACGGCAGGCCGCCGCCGAGCGCCTTGGCGAGCGTCACCAGGTCGGGCGTGACGCCGAACTTCTCGGTCGCGCCGCCGGGGGCGATGGTGAGGCCTGTCTTGACCTCGTCGAAGATCAGGACGATGCCGTGCTTGGCGGTGATCTCGCGCACGGCCTCGAGGTAGCCGGGCTCGGGCAGGACGACGCCGAGGTTCATCATGGCGGCCTCCATGATCACGCACGCAGGCAGGCGGCCCTCGGCGGCGAGCCGCTCGATGCGGCGCTCCATCGCGGGGGCGTCGTTGAACGGCACGGCGATCGTCATATCGACGGTGGCCTGCGGGATGCCTCCGCCGTACGCGAGCGACTCGAGATTCTCGCGGTCGCCGATCGCGTCGTACTCGACGCCGATCGACACCATGACCGTGTCGTGGTGGCCGTGGTACGAGCCGAAGATCTTCATCACGGTGTCGCGACCGGTGAAGGCGCGCGCGATGCGGATCGCGTCCATCGTGGACTCGGAGCCCGAGTTCGTGAAGCGCCACTTCGGCAGGCCCCAGCGACGGGCCAGCTCGTCGGCGACGACGATCGAGTCCTCGGTCGCGGCGGCGAAGTGCGTGCCGAGCGGGTAGCGCTTGCCTAGCGCGTCACCGATGGCGGGGTGTGCGTGGCCCTGGACCATCGATCCGAAGCCGTTGTGGAAGTCGTAGTACTCGTTGCCGTCGACGTCCGTGATGCGGTCGCCCGCACCGGAGTCGATGTAGATGGGCCACGGGTCGCGGCCCTGGTAGCTCGAGGCGACGCCGCCCGAGAGGTGGGCGGACGCGCGGGTGAACATCTCCCGGGACTTCGAGGTGCGCTCGTTCAGCAGCGCGGCCTGCTCCTCGATAAGTGTCGCGATGCGAGTGCGGTCAAGCGTGATGGCCATGATTGCTCCACCCGACCGGCCTGGCGACGGGCTTATGCGTGACGTGAGGACGGTCGTCGGCCTGGCACGATCCGTCGGGCCTGAGCCCAGAAGGGCTCGCGTCGGGGCACGCTTTGCTTGGACCCGACATTAGCAAGCGATTCCATGGTGAATGACCCACTTCACAAGGATTTAACACGCTCGATACGAGATTTCGATATGGAATCCGCTGCAAACGGGCCTCGCCCGCCTGACGGTGAGCACGCCACAGCCGCAGCGCGCAGGAACGTGAGCAGCGTTCACCCCCGTCCGAGGAAGATCACCCCGCGATAGCCATCGTCTCCCCACGTGACCAGACGGTCGAGGTCCGCGAGCGCGACCGGGAGATCATGCGTGTCGACCCACGTCTCGCCGTGCTCGGACTCGGTCCACGGGTCCTCGACCACGACCACGTCTCCGTCCGACGCATGCGCGACGATCCAGTGAGGCCCGTGGGTGCCGTGCATGGGGTGCTCGTCGATCAGCAGCAGCGCGATCTCCCCGTCCGCGACCCTGGCCGCGATCTGCTCGACGGTGACCCGCGAGCGCGAGACCGGCACGCCGAGCGCCTCGGCCTTGCCCCACGACTGCTCCTGGAGCTCCGCACGGAAGTCGCGGTCGAAGCCCTCGAATCCCTCGAGCAGGACCGGCCCGTCGACGTCGAGGCTGACCGCGACGGGAACGGTGCGCAGGTCCTCCCTGATCGCGACGGCCAGCCCGACCGGCTCGCACGCGGGGTAGTTGCTCGCGCGCCGCCAGAAGTCGACCTCGTGATCGCGGTCGCCGTCGTCTCCATGGAACCCCGCGGAGCCGAGCTCCTCCGACGCGATGAGCGCTGCGACGGCGCCGCACGTGAACATCGTGGTCTGCGCGTAGTAGCCGGGCTCGTGGTGAGGCAGGTGACGCAGCCACAGCGCGTGCCCGCCGTACACCTCGGTGCCCTTGGCGGACCAGGGACGACGCAGGGCGGAGAAGCCCCGCGCCGCCGCGAAGCCGGGGAGCTCCGTTCCGGGAGCGGTCTCCCACTTCACGACCGCATCGCCGCGCTCCATCGCGGCGGCGATGACCTCCTCGAGGAGTGCGACAGCCTCCGCCTCGTCGTCCCACCACAGGTCGACGATCTTGGTGGCCGCAGTCGCGGGCCTGGCGCTCGTGAGCACCGCGGCGCGCGGCGCCTCGCCACGGACCCGGATCGTCGGCTCGTACGCCGAGCGGTCGATGCGCCAGCGATCGGCGCGGTCGGCGCCGAGTGCGGTCGCGAGGTCGGCGTCGAGCGCCTCCATGACGGCCGGAAGGCCGGTGACCAGCGTGGTCGAGGGGGACACGTCAGTCCTTTCCTGCCCCGACGGGGGCGTTCTCGCGGGTGGACGCGGCCACCAGCAGTCGCGTGTACTCGTGCGCGGGGTCGGTGAGCACCTGGGCGCACCCGCCCTGCTCGACGACGCGACCGTCGCGCATGACGACGACCGTATCGGCGATCATGCGCACGACCGCGAGGTCGTGGGAGATGAACAGCAGCGCGATGCCGAGCTGCTCGCGCAGGCGCGACAGCAGCTCGAGGATCTGCGCCTGCACCGAGACGTCGAGTGCGGACACCGACTCGTCGCAGATGAGAAGGCGCGGACGCGGGGCGAGCGCGCGTGCGATCGCGATGCGCTGGCGCTGCCCTCCCGACAGCTCGGCGGGCCGGCGCGAGGCGATCTCCGCGGGCAGCCCGACGAGCTCGAGCATCGCGGGCACCTCGTCTGCACCCCGCCCCGCGACCGAGAGCGCCTCGGCGAGGATCGCGCGGATCGACATCATCGGGTTGAGCGACGAGTACGGGTCCTGGAAGACGATCTGCATCTGGTCGGGCGTGCGGGACGCACGCCCGGGCGCGAGCGCCTCGCCTGAGAACGCGACGGTGCCGCCGTCCTCCCTCTCGAGGCCCGCGACGCATCGGGCGAGCGTCGACTTGCCCGAGCCCGACTCGCCGACCACGCCGACGATCTCGCCCTCGCGCACGGTGAGATCCACGCCGTGCAGGACGGTCCTGTGGCCGAAGCGCTTGACGATCCCGGCGGCCTCGGTGAGGACCGCATGGCCGTCGAGGTCGACCTCGGCCGCCTCTCCCGAGCCGCGCCTGGCAGCGACGACGGGATCCGCGTCGATGAGGGCGCGCGTGTAGGGATGCTGCGGCTCCGCCAGCACGCGGGACGTGGCTCCGCGCTCGACGATGATGCCGGACTGCATCACGAGCACCGTGTCGGTGCGACCGCGGACCAGGCCGAGGTCGTGCGAGATGAGGATGACCGACAGATTGCGCTGCGCCTGCACCGATCGCAGCAGGTCGAGGATCTCCGCCTGATTGGAGGCGTCGAGCGCGGTCGTCGGCTCGTCGGCGATGAGCAGCTGAGGATCGGCCGCGAGGGCCGCCGCGATCGCGACGCGCTGACGCATGCCGCCGGACAGCTGATGCGGATACGCCTCGGCGACGAGCTCGGGCAGCTTGACCTCGGCGAGCCGCGCGGCGACGGCCTCGCGCCGCTCCCTGCGGAGCATCCGGTGTCCTCGCGCAGCCTCCATGGTCCACGCGATCTGATCGCCGCACCGGTGCACGGGCGACAGGCTCGTGAACGGGTCCTGGAGCAGGAGCACGACGCGACGTCCGCGCACCCCCCGCCAGGCCGCATCGTCCTGACCGACGGGAAGCGGCGCCGACCCGACGGTCGCGGTGCCGGCCGCCCTGAAGCCGCGCGGAAGCAGGCCGATGAGGCTCTTGGCGCTGAGAGTCTTGCCCGAGCCGGACTCGCCGATGAGGGCGAGCGTGGAGCCGAGCGGGATGTCGGCGTCGAACGGCTCGACCATCGTGCCCGCGGGGCCCGTGACGGACAGCCCTCGGATCTCGACGCTCATGCCTCCTCCCCCACCTGGGACAGGCGCTGGCCGATCCAGTCGCCGACGAGGTTCACGGAGACCGCGACGATGATGATCAGCGCGGCGGGCACGAACACGGCCGCCGGGTTGTCGAACATGATTGCGCGGTTGTCAGTGAGCTGGCGCCCCCAGTCGGCGGTGCCGGCGGCGACGCCGACCCCCAGGAACGACAGCGACGAGAACGCGACGAGCGCGAAGGCGACGTTGAGCATCATGTTGGTGACCACCAGGCTCGCGACATTGGGCAGGATGTGACGGAACATCACCCTCCAGCGCGACAGCGACAGCATCTGCGCGGCCTCGATGTAGGGCCGCGCCGACTGCTCCATCACGCCCGCGCGGACGATGCGGATGTCGGAGGGCGAGAACAGCAGCATCAGCAGGCCGACGGTCACCCAGTAGCCGCCGCCGAGGACGCCGCCGACGACGATGGCCGCGAGCAGCACGGGCAGCGCGAGCAGCAGGTCGGTCCAGCGGCCGATGAGGGTGTCGAGCCAGCCGCGCTCATAGCCGGCGAGCGTGCCGAGCACCACGCCGAGCACCATCGAGCCGACCGCGATGATCACGGGACCGACGAGCGCGGACGCGGCGCCCGCGACGGACATCGCGAGCACGTCGCGCCCCAGCTCGTCGGTGCCGAGCAGGTGGCCGTTCTCTCCCGGCGCGAGGGTCGAGGACAGGATGTCCTGGTGCATCGCGTCGGGGAACAGGAAGCGTCCCAGCAGCACGGCGAGCACTGCGAGCGCCAGGATGGCGAGCGAGACGAGCACGCTCACGGGAGGAAGCCTGCGCGCACGCGTGCGGGGCGTCGCCACGGCGGTCATGAGTCGACTCCGATCCGGTCCCGCAGCCGCGGGTCCAGGAGCAGGTAGGCGAGGTCGGCGAGCAGCGCGATCACCGCGATGACGATCGCGACCAGCAGCGTGAGCGCCTGCACGACCGCGATGTCCTTGAACAGCACCGAGTCCTCGAGGAGGGTGCCGAGGCCGGGGAGCGAGAACGTCGTCTCGGCGAGCACCGTGCCGCCCACGAGGAACGTGAGGACCAGGCTCGCACCCGTGACAACGGGGATGGCCGCGCCGCGCAGCGCGAGGTTCCTGACCTTGTGCTCCGACAGGCCGCGCGCACGGGCGAAGGTGACGTAGTCGGCCTCGAGCTCGCGCAGCATCGCGGTGCGCGTGAGCTTCACGAGGATCGCGCCGAGGCCGAGCGCGAGAGTGATCCCTGGCAGGATCAGGTGAAGGAAGGTGTCCCACCCGCCGTCGCCGCCGCCGTAGACGGGCAGGATCGGCAGGTAGTACGCGAACACGTAGAGGAGCAGCAGGCCGATCGCGAAGGTCGGGGCGCTGAGGCCGAACACGGACAGCGCGTTGCCGATGCGATCCACCCAGCCGCCCGCGCGCACCGCGCTCGCGACGCCGAGCGGCACGGCGACGATCACCGACATGAGGAACGCGAGGCCGCACAGGGCCGCGGTGATGCCCACGCGCGCGCCGATCGCGCTCGCCACGGGGACCTGGAGGCGGATCGACTCGCCGAGATCGCCGGTGAGGAAGCCCTTGAGCCACAGCCAGTACTGCGTGACGACGGGCTCGTCGAGGTGGTACTGGGCGCGCACGGCGGCGATGGTCTCCGCGTTCGAGGCGCGGTTGCCCAGGAGGTTCTTGACGATGTCTCCGGGCGCCAGGTACATCATCGCGAAGATGATGATCGACAGCACGAAGAGCACCGCGAGCGTGCCGAGCACGCGCGCCGCGAGCATGCGTCCCAGGGGACGCAGCCGCGACGCGCGCGCTCGATCGGTGGATACGGCCACGTGTGACTACTCGGTGCCGGCCGCGTACAGCTGGCTGGGCCAGGTCGACACGAACGTGAAGGCGCTGTAGTCGGTCAGCCCCAGCTCGTTCGAGAAGGCGGTCGCCGACTGACCCCACCACAGCGGGATGTTGACGGCGTCCTCGGCCTGGAGCGTCTCGGCCTCGACCAGCAGGTCGATGCGGGTGGCCGGGTCGGTCTCGGCGCCCACCTGGGTGAGCAGGTCGAGGATCTCCTCGTTGTCGTACGACGCGGGGTTGCCGGCGCCGATGAGGTACGACGGGATCTCCGCCGGGTCGCCGAGCGTCGAGAAGTACCACATGTAGTTGAGGCCGTAGCCGGACGACGGGTCGAGGCTCGCGAGCCACTCCTCGATGGGCACCTCGGTGACCGTGAGGTTGATCCCGATGGTCGCGAGGTCCTGCGACAGCGCCTGCGCGGCGGTGCCGAGCTGGGGGCCGGTGTTCGGCGTGAGGATCTCTGCGTCGAAGCCGTCGGGGTAGTCCGACTCGGCGAGCGCCGCAGCAGCGGCGTCGAGGTCGTACTCGTACTGCGGGATGCCCGCGAGGATCTCGCGCGCCTCGTCCGCCGAGTAGACCGACGTGAGCGACTCGGGCGTCATGATCGCCGTCGCCTCCTCGCCGTGACCGTCGAGCAGCGTGTCCACGTAGGCCTCGCGGTTCACCGCGTGAGCGATGGCCTCGCGGACCTTCGCGTCGTCGAACGGCGCCACGTCGAGGTTGAAGTACAGCCCGACGTAGGACAGGTCGTTCTCGTACAGGACGCGCATGTCCTCGATCGACTCCCACTGCTCGGTCTGCGAGAACGGGACGTTGAACGCGATGTCGACGTCGCCGGACTGCGCGGCGAGCAGGCGGGTCGACTCGTCGGAGACGAAGTCGACGCGGATCTCCTTGACGGCGGGGAGCTCGCCCCACCAGGTGTCGACGCGCTCGAACGTAACGTGGTCGTCGGGCACGAACTCGACGACCTCGTACGGGCCGGACCCCATGAGCAGCGAGTCGGAGGTGCCGACATCGCCGTCGTACTCCTCCCAGAAGGACTTCTCGGTGATGAACGCGGCGCCGGCGGTCGTCATGTTGCCCGCGAAGGCAGCGTCGGGCGCGGTCAGCGTGATCGTGACCTCGCTGTCGCCCGTCTGCTCGACTGTGTCGATGTTCGTCATGTAGTACGCGAGGCCCGGGGAGGCGGTCTCGTCGCGCGCCATGTCGAGGCTGAACACCACGTCCTCGGCGGTCACGGGGTTGCCGTCCTGGAAGTAGGCGTCGTCGCGCAGCTCGAACACGTAGGTGACGTCGTCCGTCTGCTCCCACGACTCGGCGAGGCCCGGCTGGAGGGCACCGTCGGCGTCGACCGTGAGGAGGCCCTCCTGGACGACGGAGGCGATGTAGTAGTTGAGGATGCCGGACTCCGCGCCGACATAGAGGCTCGACAGCGAGCCCGGAAGGGTGACGGTGATGCTGTCGATCTCCTCACCGGTGTCGGTGCCGACCGCGGCTGAGGCGCTCGAGCTCGCCTCGGTGTCCGCGTCTGTTGGTCCCGAGCACGCGGCGAGCGCGATGGCTCCCGCTGCCGAGACTGCGGCGACGCGAGCCATCGCGCCGGTGCTGGTCAAGGACATGTCGTCGTTCTCCTCTGGGTGCGTGGGTGCGGGGTCGACCGCAGCAAGGGACGCGAAACGGGCACGATGCCCCGCGCTGCGACGTCTGGCGTCGAGGACAGCCTCGACCTCGGCCACGGCAGGCCGGCGCGACGCGAGCACGCGAAGCGCGGCGGCGACCGCGGGGATGGTGGCGGCCTCGACGAGCGTCGTGGCGACCATGCGGCGGCGCAGCGCCGGGGTCAGCCCCAGCGCGCGCAGGCCGGCGGGAAGGCGGGTGCCCGCGATCGCGGACTCCGTGACGAGCGCGGTGCCACGGCCGTGCGCGGCGAGCGCGACGGCAGCGTCGGCGCGGGACACGGACGGGTCGGCACCACCGGGGGCGCGGCCGATGCGCTCGGCCACCGCCTCGGCGCACGTGCCGGAACCCACGATCCACGGGAGATCAGCGAGCGCCGTCGCGTCGACGCGGCCCCCCGAAGTGGGCACGTCGGCGGCGGTGAGCGCGACGACCTCCTCGGAGAACAGGAAGGTGGTGCGCATTCCGTCTCGGCGCGCCACGGAGGCGCGCTCGCGCGGGATGAGGGGCGTGGGGGTCACGGCGATGTCGGCGCGGCCCTCCTGGAGCATGTCGAGCGCCTCGTCGGCCGTCGCGGCCTCGAGCACCTCGATGTCAAGGTGCGGAAGCAGGGTCGCGAGGCGACCCATCGCTGGCGCGAGCACCGAGCCGACGGCCTCGGGCAGCGAGACCAGGCGGACCAGGCCCGCCCGGCGGCCGAGGACGCGGGACAGCTCGGTGGCGGCGGCCGTGAGGCTCGCGTCGATGCGGGGGGCGTGCTTGGCGAGCAGGGCGCCGACGGGGGTGAGGCGCGCGGCGCGGGCGCTGCGGGACACGAGCGTGGTGCCGAGCCGCTCCTCGAGCCGCTGGACATGCTGCGTGATGGTCGGCTGGCTGTACCCGAGCGAGCGGGCCGCAGCGCTGATGGAACCTGCCTGGTCGATCGCGACGAGGATGCGCAGAGAACGCAGGTCGATAGCGCGGGTGAGCGCGTCGATCTCGGTCCTGGGGTTCTCAGCCATAGGTGGACGCTATAGCGATAGATCTATCCATAGGTTAAGCCGATGTTTCGGGGGCGTAAGAATTGGGCGCACAGTGCCATCTGTGGCCCTCCCCGGGGCCAACGCCGCCCAGAATGAGGGCGTGAGCACCTCGATCGCACCCGCCGACCACCTCGCCTGGATCCGCGCCCGCGACCTCACGGTGCTCGGCGAGGAGGGCCTCGCGGAGCTCGCCTCTACCACGTGGCTCGGGTCCGAGGCGCGCGAGATCCCGGGGCTGCCGGGCCGCTGGTGGGCCGAGGACGGCTCCGTCCACGGCCGGTGGCCGGGCGCCGGGAACCCCGACCCGAGCATCGTCCCTGACTCGGGGGTACCCGCCTCGAGCGACGCCCAGGCGCCACGGACCGTCACCCTTTCCCCCGGCGACACGGCGACCGTCGACGGCATCCGCGTCGCCGCGTTCGCGCGGGACGGGGAGGTCGCGGTACGCGCCTTCGAGCCGGGCCGAGCCGCCCGGCTGGGCCTCACGGGGATCGACCGGCACCCCTACGACCCGTCACTTGCCGTGGAGGCGCGCGTGGAGCGCACACCTTCCGAGCCGACTCCGACCGAGTCGGTCGACGGGCACCGCTCCGTGACGCGCTACGACGTCACGCTGCGGTTCGAGGTGGGAGGCACTGCACTGACGCTGCTCGCCCACGATCAGGGAGAGACGTTCTTCGCCGCGTTCTCCGACGCCGCGCACCCCGGGAAGTTCAGGATGCTCCGCATCCCGGCGACGTCGCCGACGGTCGTCGACCTCAACCGCGCCTACCTGCCGCCGAGCACGTTCTCTCCGCACTACGTGTGCGTGCGGCCGCCCGCGGCGAATCGTTGGGATGCCCCGGTTCCCGCGGGAGAGCGGGCGGTCGTCACGGAGTGACGACGAAGGGCGCCCCTTCCGGGACGCCCTCGGTCACATCACGTTGATGCCGCGCTTGGCGAACTGCCGCTTCACGCGCTCGATCAGCTCCTTGCTGGGCGGCTGCGTGTCCTCGAGGAGGTACGGCTCGCCCGACAGCTCCCACTTCTCGCGGCCGAGTTGGTGGAACGGGAGCACCTCGAGGCGCTCGACGTTGCCGAGCGTCGCGACGAAGTCCGCGACCGCGTCGACGTTCTCGACCGCGTCGGTGAGGCCGGGCACGAGCACGAAGCGCACCCACACGTTCTTGTGGAGCGCGTCGAGGCGATGCGCGAAGTCGAGGGTCGGCTGCAGCGGGCGGCCCGTGACGCGCTGGTAGGTCTCGGGGATGCCGGACTTGATGTCGAGCAGCACGAGGTCCACATAGTTGAGGTCGTCGTCGCTCAAGCGTGCGCCGAGCAGGCCCGCGGTGTCGAGCGCGGTGTTGATGTCGAGGTCCTTGCAGCGGCGGAAGATGTTCATCACGAACTTCGACTGCAGCAGCGGCTCGCCGCCGGAGATCGTGAGACCCCCGCCGGTGACCTTCATGACGGTCGCGTAGCGCGTGACGCGCTCCATGACCTCGTCCACCGAGTGGCGCACGCCGTCCTTCATGCGCCACGTGTCGGGGTTCTGGCAGTACTGGCAGCGCATCCCGCAGCCCGCGAGGAACAGCGTCATGCGAGTGCCCGGGCCGTCAGCCCCGGTCACGAGGTCCCACGAGTGCACCGAGCCGGTCACCGGCGAGGCGAGCTTCTCGCTCTCCTCGAGCTCCTGGTCGGCGATCTCCATGGGCGGAGACATCAGGAGCTGCACGGGTACGGGCTCGTCAGGCATGGTGGGGATCTCCTCGCCGGGGGTCGATGGTGGTTCCAGGGTACGAAGAAGGCGCCCCACCCTGCGTCAGGGCGGGGCGCCTTGCTTCAGTTGGTCTTACAGGCCCGCGTGGAACGTGCGCGACAGCACGTCCATCTGCTGCTCGCGGGTCAGGCGGACGAAGTTCACCGCGTAGCCGCTCACGCGGATCGTGAGCTGCGGGTACTTCTCCGGGTTCTCCATCGCGTCCTCGAGCGTCTCGCGGTTGAGCACGTTGACGTTCATGTGGAAGCCGGAGGAGACCGTGTAGGCGTCGAGGACGCCGACCAGGTTCTTGACCTGCTCCGCCTTGTCGCGGCCGAGGCCGGACGGGACGACCGACGTGGTCAGCGAGATGCCGTCCTGAGCGTCGTCGTAGGGCAGCTTCGCGACCGAGAGGGCCGAGGCCATGATGCCGTGGTTGTCGCGGCCGTTCATGGGGTTGGCACCGGGGGCGAAGGGCTCGCCGGCGCGACGACCGTCGGGCGTGTGGCCCGTCGCCTTGCCGTAGACCACGTTCGAGGTGATCGTGAGCACCGACTGGGTGTGCTTCGCGTTGCGGTAGGTGGGCTGCTTGCGCACCTTCTCCATGAAGCGGCGGACCAGGTCGACGGCGATGTCGTCGGCGCGGTCGTCATCGTTGCCGTAGCAGGGGAACTCGCCCTCGGTCGTGTAGTCGACGATGAGGCCGGTCTCGTCACGCACGGGGGTGACCTTGGCGTACTTGATGGCGGACAGCGAGTCGGCCGCGACCGACAGGCCGGCGATGCCGCAAGCCATCGTGCGCAGGATCTCGCGGTCGTGCAGCGCCATCTCGATGCGCTCGTAGGCGTACTTGTCGTGCATGAAGTGGATGCAGTTGAGTGCGTCCACGTAGGTCTCGGCGAGCCAGTCCATGAAGGTGTCGAACTTGGCCATGACGTCGTCGAAGTCGAGCACGTCGCCCTCACACGGAGGCGCCACCGGCGAGACCTGCTTGCCGGAGACCTCGTCGCGACCACCGTTGATCGCGTAGAGCATGCCCTTGGCCAGGTTCACGCGAGCACCGAAGAACTGCATCTGCTTGCCGACCGCCATGCCGGAGACGCAGCACGCGATGGCCGAGTCGTCACCGCACTGCTCGCGGAGCAGGTCGTCGGCCTCGTACTGGATCGACGAGGTGTCGATCGAGACCTTGGCGCAGTACTCCTTGAAGCCCTGGGGCAGCTTGTCGCTCCACAGCACCGTGAGGTTCGGCTCAGGAGCCGGGCCGATGTTGTACAGCGTCTGGAGGAAGCGGAACGAGGTGCGCGTCACGAGCGAGCGGCCGTCGTTGCCCACGCCGCCGATGGACTCGGTGACCCACGTCGGGTCGCCCGAGAACAGGGCGTCATACTCCGGGGTGCGGAGGAAGCGGACGATGCGCAGCTTGATGACGAAGTCGTCGATGATCTCCTGAGCGGCCTCCTCGGTGAGGGTGCCGTCGGCGATGTCGCGCTCGATGAAGATGTCGAGGAAGGTCGAGGTGCGGCCCAGCGACATGGCGGCGCCGTTCTGCTCCTTGACCGCGGCGAGGTAGCCGAAGTACAGCCACTGCACGGCCTCCTTGGCCGTCGAGGCGGGGCCCGAGATGTCGTAGCCGTAGGAGGCCGCCATCTGCTTGAGCTCCTTCAGAGCCTTGATCTGCTCCGAGTTCTCCTCGCGGTCGCGGATGATGTCCTCGGTCGAGCGCTCCATGTCGAGCGACATGCGCTCGACCTTCTTGCCCTCGATCAGGGCGTCGACGCCGTAGAGGGCGACGCGGCGGTAGTCACCGATGATGCGGCCGCGGCCGTAGGCGTCGGGCAGGCCGGTGACGATGTGCGACGAGCGGGCCGCACGGACGTTCGGGGGGTACGCGTCGAAGACGCCGTCGTTGTGCGTCTTGCGGTACTTGGAGAAGATCTCCTCGAGCTCGGGCTTGACCGGGTAGCCGTAGGTCTCGAGCTCCTTGACGACCATGCGCCAGCCGCCGAACGGCATGATCGCGCGCTTGAGCGGCGCGTCCGTCTGCAGACCGACGATGACCTCGTTGTCCTGGTCGATGTAGCCGGGCTTGTGGGCGGTGATGGTGGCGGGCGTCTCGAAGTCGACGTCGTAGACGCCCTTCTCGCGCTCCTCGGGGAACATCGCCGAGAGCTTCTCCCACACGGCGGTGGTGCGCTCCGTCGGGCCGGCGAGGAACGAGTCGTCACCGTCGTACGGGGTGTAGTTCAGCTGGATGAAGTCGCGCACGTTGACCGCGTCGCGCCACGGGCCGGATGTGAAGCCACGCCACGCGTGCTCACGGACGGCGTCGAGGTCGGCGCCGGTGGGGGAAGTGATGGTCATTGGCGAAACTCCTCACGCTCGAGGCCCTGTGGGGCCTGCTTCCGCGACGGTTCTGGACCCCGTCGTGGCGATGGCGTGCAACCCGGTCGGTCGCGCGTCTGAAACCAAAATAGGACGCTGTGTTCAGGAATTGTCGGGACCTTTGGCCCCGGTCCGTTCCACCACGGTACCCAGGCCCTCAGGAGACCGCGCGGCGAGGGTGGCACGGCATGCAACGAACCGGTCCGTCCGTGCGTTGGAAACGTGCCGCATCGTCCGGGGACCTCCTGTCCCCAGGCGGCCGCACCGGAGCCAGGTCCTGCCTGCTCGCGGCTAGAGTGTTGGGGTGCCCCCGAGGGCACCGACCTACAGAGGGAGAGAGTCGATGACACGGAGGACCGCCGTCGGCACGGTGGCCGTTGCCCTGGCCGGAGCGCTCACGTTGAGCGCCTGCACAGGGGGCGACACGTCCGCCTCCGCCTCCCCCTCCGCGAGCGCGGCGGACGCCACCATCACCGTCGCGACCGTCGGCGACATCGGCCTCGAGCCGCTCGCCGAGGAGTACATGGCCGAGAACCCGAACGTGACGATCACCGTCGAGGAGCAGGCCTACGCCGCGCTGCACGACGACCTCCAGTCGGAGCTCGTGGCCGGCGAGGGCGCCCCCACGATCGCAGTGCTCGACGAGGCCTACATGCCGAGCTTCGTCGGTCAGTCTGATGGCTTCGTCAACCTCCTCGACCTCGGCGCGGACGAGTTCGAGGACAGCGTGCTGCCGTGGGCCTGGGCCGAGGCGACCAACGCTAACGGCTCGGCGACCATCGGCATCCCGGCCTCCGTGTCCGGGCTCGCGCTGTGCTACCGCCGCGACCTGCTCGAGGACGCGGGCCTCACCGGCGACCGCGACGAGCTGTCGACGCTCATGGGCGACTCGTGGGAGGGCTTCATCAGCGTCGGCGAGCAGTACACCGCCGCGACCGGCGGGTACTTCGTCGACACCGCGACCTCACTGCTCAACCCGCTGCTCCAGCAGGCGGGCGTCAGCTACTTCGATACGGACAACACGCTCGCGCTGCCCGACGTCAAGGCCCCGTATGCGACGGCCGTCGCGGCTGCGACCGCTGGCATCTCCTCGGGCACCACCCAGTGGAGCGAGGACTGGACGAACGGCCTGTACGACGACAGGTTCGCGACTGTCCTGTGCCCGTCGTGGATGCTCGCGTACATCGAGAGCAACGCCCCGGAGGACTTCTCCGGCCAGTGGGACGTCGCCGACATCCCGGGCGAGGGCGGCAACTGGTCCGCGAACTTCTACACGATCCCCGCCCAGGTGGACGACGAGACGGCGCAGGCCGCGTACGAGTTCATCGAGTGGCTCATGGAGGACGAGCAGCAGCTCGCGCGCTTCCAGTCCGTGGCCGCGCTGCCCGCCACGCCGTCGCTCTACACCGACGAGGGCATCCAGGCCTACACGAACGCCTTCTTCAACAATGCGCCCGTCGGCCAGATCTTCACGAAGACGGCCGAGGACCTCACCGGGGCGCCGTACTACTCGCTCAACAACGCGACGGTCCGCACCGCGGTGGAGAACGTGCTCACCAAGGTCGAGCTCGGCAGCATCGACCAGGAGGACGCGTGGTCCGAGGCCAAGGACGCGGCGAAGGCGGCGAACGGGTCCTGAGCAGTCCCTGCGCGAGGTCGCACGCACGCGCGGAACTCGCGCCCACCTCGACGCCTCGCGGCTAGGACGCCCGCGCCGACGACTCGGCACTCAGTGTGATGCCGTGCGAGAAGCGCGTGAGCGCCTCGATCCCGAAGAGTGGGCTGACACGCAGCTGGACCCGCACGACCGCCGTGGATCCGTCCGGAGACGTGACGCTCACGAGCTGCGCGCCCTCGACGCCGTGGCGCGCGCTCGCCTCCGCGAGGCGGTCCGCGGCTGCCGCGACCATGCGGTCCTCGGCGAGCAGCAGCGCGGCGTCGCCTCCGGGCACCTCCCCCGCGTAGTAGGCGCCGAGGTCGACGGCGTCGGCGGCGTCGAGCGCGAGCTCGTCCGCCAGGTGCAGGAGCCGCACGCGGTCGAGCTGAACCGCGGTGGCCGAGGCGACGACGAGCACGAGTGAGATCACGAGCACCGCGAGACCGAGGCTCAGGACGGTGACGTTGCCGGCGTCGGGTGGAGGCTCGCGGCGGGACGTCGCCTTGCGCCCGCCGTCGCGCACGACCTGCGCGTGCGACCTGATCGTGCCGCCACTCGCCCCGCTCCTCGTCCCGCCGCTCATCCCGCCCCCGCGAGATCGTCCACGGGCGACGAGGCCGTCGCGTCGAGCGCCACGACGAGCCCCGCGTCCGTGAGGAACCCCGGGATGCCGGGAAGCCCGATGGCGATCGTCACGTGCGCCCGCACGTCCGATCCCGGCGCGAGGCACGGGTCCGCGGTGCAGGACATCGTGAGGGACGCATCGTCGGCATCGAGGCCGAAGTCCTCGACCGACAGTGCCACGACCGCCTGCGCGGTTCCCTGCGCGGCGGCGATCGCCTCGGCGTCGGACGCCCCTCCCTCGAGAAGGTCCACGCCCGCGACCGCTGCCGCCCTGGCCGCGGCCTGGGCGGCACCCTCGGCGGCGAAGGCCGCGGCCTGCACGCGCCCGAGCGTCGTGACCAGGTACAGCAGAGGCACGAGCAGCAGCACCGTCATCGCAAGGAACTCGACTATCGCGCCTCCCGCATCGTCGATTCGCGAAGCTCGTGCCCGCGCGTCGTCAGCCAAGGCTCGCCTCGTCAAGCGCCGTGCCGCGCACCGAGGTGGTCGCGGGGCCCCAGAGGCCGACCAGGGGAATCGGTGCGGTCACGGTGACGACCACGGTGTCGGCGCCGTTCCACGAACCGCTCGACGCGTGTGCCGTCGCCTCGATCCCGCTCAGCGCCGCGGCGGCGATCGCCTCGGCACGCTGGGCGCCGTCGGACATCGTCCGATCGGTACGCGCCGCGAGGCGCGCTCCCTCAGCCGCGGCCTCGACGAGCGTGTTCCGCACGTGGAGCGCAAGGGCCGCCTGCATGACCCCGAGCCCGACGAGGACCACGAGCACCATGGTCATCAGCTGCTCGGCGAGCACGCTGCCTCGGTCGTGGCGAGTCCTACGCACCGGTGACCGAGGCGATCGCCTCGGAGAAGAGGTCCGTGAGCGTGGGGCTCGCGACGGCCCAGATCGCGGCGACCAAGCCGGCCGTCATGAGCGTGATCAGCACCCAGCCGGGCACGTCTCCTCTGTCGTCGAGCTGCGCGAGCCGGGCGCGGAAGCGACGGTTCAGGGTGGCCATAGTTCCTCCTAGATGGTGTCCGGGTCAGAGATCGAGGTTGAGCGCGACGATGCCGGGGAACGCCGCGAAGAGGACCGTGACGGGCAGGATGAGGAAGATCACCGGGATCATCATGAGGATCTCGCGGCGCCCTCCCTCCTCCATCAGGGCGGTGCGCCCCGCGGCGCGCACGTCGTCCGCCTGGGCGCGCAGCACGTCCGCGAGCGGGGTGCCGCGGTCGACCGAGGTGGCGACCGCGTCGGCGAACCGTCGCAGGGCCTCGACCTCGGTGCTGTCGCCGAGAGTGCGCACCGACTCGGCGAGCGGCATGCCCGCGCGCGTCCGCCCGAGCGCCCGGCGGACCTCCTCGGACAGAGGGCCCTCGGACACGCGCGAGACACGGTCCAGGGCGCCGAGCGCCCCCTCGCCTGCGGAGACAGACAGTGCGAGCAGCTCCGCGGCGGCGGGGAGCTCGGCCAGCAGCCGGGCCTCCCGTGCGCGCACCGCCCTGCTCAGCGAATGGTCGCGCACGAGGATTCCGGCCGCGCAGCACGCGAGCGTGAGGATCAGCAGGACGAGGGGCGAGGATCCGCGCGCGGCACCGAGGAGCACCGAGGCGACGAGACCCGCGGCAAGACCGACCGCGCCCGAGACCACCTGGGACGCGCGGAACTGCTCCGCGGTGCCCGCACGGCCGGCGCGCCGAAGCCTGCTCTCGATCTCCACCGTCGACGAGCCCCAACGCTCGAGCGCGCGCACCCCGTCGCGCAGCGCCGGCGCGAGCAGCCTCTCGACCGACGACAGCGGGGTCATCGTGCGGGTCCCTGCGCGTGCCTCCCCTGGGGCCGCGAGCGCGGGCGCGAGCCGACGCGCGAGCGTGAGGCGCCGTGCCTCCCACCACGCGACCACGAGGAGCATCCCCGTGCCGAGGGCGACACCGGTCAGGACCGCGGCGATCATCGCATCACCCGCGCTTCCTGCGGGAGGCGCCCGAAGGCCGACATCAGCCGGTACGCGAGAACCGTCACCGCTCCCCCGACGACCAGGATGACTGTCCCCATGGCCGTGTCGTACGCCCGCGCGTTCTGCGGCTGGCTCGCGAGCATCAGCAGCACGACCCAGGGCGCCGCGACGGCGAGCTTCGCGGCGTTGACCGTCCAACTCTGGCGCGCCTCGAGCTCACCTCGCGTGCGCGCGTCCTCGCGCAGGAAGTGGCTGAGCGTCCGCAGGAGCTGGCCGATATCCGTGCCGCCGACGTCGCGCGTGAGGCGGAGGGCCTCGACGATGCGGTCCGCGACGGGGTCAGCCAGCCGGCCCTTGAGCGCATCGAGGCTGTCGGAGAACCGACCCGTGGAGCGGTAGTCATGTGCGAACGCGGTGAACGGCTCGCGCAGCGCCTCCGGTCCGCGCTCGCCGAGTTGGCTCAGCGCCTCGGGAAGCGAGAGCCCCGCGCGGATCCCCGAGGCGAGGTTGTCGACTGCCTCGGGCCACACGTCCCTCATGCGGGCGCGCCTCGCTCGGGCACGCGCCCGCACGAGCGCGAACGGCCCGCGCGCCGCGATCACGCCGAAGCACAGGCCGATCGCCACCGAGCCCATGACGGCTCCTCCGAGGAGGGCGACCAGGAGGCCCAGGCCGACGGCGGTCCCGACGACGCCTCCGGGCCCCACGCCGTGAGCGCCGGCCTGCACGAGGTCGTCGCGGAGCCTGTCGGCCCACGCGATCGCAGCATCGGGCGCGTCCCTGTCCGGCACCCACGTGGACCACCACACGAGGAACAGCCCCGCCCCGAGGGTGAGCCCCAGCGCGGTCGCCATCAGCTGGCCTCCAGCAGCCGGACCAGGTCGACGCCCGCGCGGGCGAAGCGCTCCGCGTGAGGCGGATACCCCTCCGCGCGGACGAGCTCGCCACGGGCCCGGCGGTACAAATCAGAGGTCTCGACGATGCCGCCCTCGACCCTTCCGGGCACGCCGATGATCTCGCGCACCTGACGACGGCCGCGCTCGTCTCGGTCGAGATGCACGACGAGGTCGATCGCCGACGCGACGGTCGGGACGACGAACGCGGCGGAGACGTTCTCCCCGGCGAGCAGCGGAAGGGTGCACATCTTGGTGATCGCGTCGCGCGCGGAGTTGGCATGGATCGTGCACATACCAGGGATTCCTGCGTTGAGGGCGATCAGCATGTCGAGCGCCTCGGCCTCGCGCACCTCGCCGATGACGAGCCGGTCGGGACGCATGCGCAGCGCCTCCTTCACGAGCCGACGCAACGGGATCTCTCCGGTGCCTTCGAGCGAGGGCTGTCGGCATTGGAGCCCCACCACGTCGCGAAGTGGCAGGGAGAGCTCGAAGACCTCCTCGCACGTGATGACGCGCTCGCGCGCGGGGATCGCGCCAGAGAGAGCGGCGAGCGCAGTTGTCTTCCCCGCCTGCGTCGCTCCGGACACGAGCACGTTGAGTCCGACAGACACGGCTGCCGACAGGAACCTCGAGGCCGCGGGCGTGAGCGAGCCGAGTGCGACGAGGTCTTCCGGATGAGAGGCGCGGGCGACGTACTTCCTGATGTTCACGCACCAGTGCTCGCGGGTGACGTCCGGGATGACGGCGTGCAGCCGCTCCCCTCCCGGCAGCGTCGCGTCGACGAAGGGAGAGCTGATGTCGAGCCTGCGGCCCGAGAGCTTCAGCATCTGCTCGACGAGGTCGCGCACCTGCGCGTCGGTGAGGATGGTCGTGGTGAGCTCCGGCACCCCGCGCCTGGCCACGAAGATCGACGACGGCTCGTTGACCCAAATTTCCTCTATATCCGGATCATCCAGATACTGCTGAAGCGGCCCGAGACCAGCGACATTGGCGAGCACCGCGCGCGACGCCTCGGCCGGATCGTCGACCGGGACCACCGTACCGGCGAGCGCCCGCTCACCCCACTCGGCCAGCGCATCGTCCACCAGGGCGCGCACGGCCTCGCGCTCGCGCAGCGGGTCCACTCCCCGCTCGCGAATCTGCGCGCGCACCTGCGACTCCAGCTGCGCAATCGTGTCCGTCCCCATGACAGGAAAGTAGACATTTCGGACACTGCGTGCCGGGCGGGACGTGAATCTGTGGAGAACTCGCGACCCGGCCAATCGCACGAAAAGCAGATGCGAACGTGATGTCAATCGATCTGACGGCGCTCGCTGAAAATCCCCAGTTCTGCTCGGCGGGTTCCAGCGGTCGTGGCTACACCTGAGGTAAGAGGGTGAGCATGCGATCTGGTTCAACGCGCCGTCCGCGTCCAGACCCCCACCAGATCGCACCCAAGGCAAGGCACCCGTCGCCTTGGGTGACGGGTGCCTTGCCGTGTGGCGGCGTGCCATTCCGGACAGACTCCCGCGAGGATCACCCCTCCTGCTCGCGTAGAAGACTCGACCCGGAACTCCAGTAGAAGATCGGATCGTTCGCAGGCTTTCAGACTCGCGGGCGATTGTGCGCGAGGGAGCTACTTCGTGCAGTTGAGACTTGCGGCGTCGCTCTGCTCGATGCTGTCACCCCATAGGGTTCTCGAGAAATCGCTGTACCACGTGTTCTTGCTGCTCGTCGACGAGCACTTGTACGAGACCCACGACGTAGTGGTGTATCCGGGCTTGACCGTGAATTTGCTGTAACCGACTGAGGCGATGTTCAGCGTGCTCTTGCGCTCCAGATACGAGTAGTACGACTGAGCTGCCGAGCACCCGCTTGAACGAGTCAGTGAGACCTTCGAGGTCGCCCAGTAGCTCCCGCTCGACAACTTCCGGTAGGGCTTGTAGACCGTGTAGCTCACATTGCACGCGGACGAAGCCGCATAGACAACAGTCTGCGATGTCGCCGAACTGAGAGTCGCGGACTCTCCGACCTCGAGATCGTCAGCGACCTCAAGTGCATCGGCAACCGCAGCGTCTGCCGAGATCGGCTGTGTCTCCGTCTCGACCACAACCGTGCCCGATGGCAGAGCCAGCCCTGTCAGCGTCAGCTGAGTGCCGCCGGCGCCAAGCCCGTCCGTGGACTCCTCGGCGGAGGCAGCAGCCGCGGGCGCCAGCAGCGCTGCGCAGGTCAGTGCCAGAGCTGAAGCCGTCGCCAACGAGCGCTGTCGACTGCGTGGCTGAACCAACATCTAACTTACAAATCGCATTGAATTTCCCCCGTCTAATCTTGCATAGCAAACAGCAAGTGCCACTCAGTGCCACTCAGTGCCACTCAGTGCCACTCAGTGCCACTCAGTGCCACGATGGCGCAACCTGCGGGGAATGTCAACGAACCGTGAAGTGTTACTGCCAATTCGGGATAGGCGGAAGCGAACTGTTGCGCGGACGGGAGTGGACCTGCATGCAACCACCCTCCGCAGTTGAAACGCGTTTCCAAGGCCTACTCAACTTCTGGGACCCAGCGCAGGATCTCTCCGGGTTGGCAGTCCAAGGCCTCGCATAGCGCGTCGAGGGTACTGAAGCGCACAGCCTTCGCACGCCCGTTCTTCAGTACTGACAGATTCGCTGGCGTGATACCAACACGCTCCGCAAGGTCGCCAACGGCCATCTTTCGCCGCGCGAGCATCACGTCCACGTCAACGACGATCGCCACTAGATCACCCCACCGAGCTCGGCGCGAAGACCTCGCGCTTCCTCTTCGCGAGCCACGGACTGAACCAGCAGCCTCTTCATGACCGCGAAGCCAGCCGCGGTCACCGCCGCGAACAACGCAACAGCAGCTGCGCCGGGGATATAGACAAACTGCAAACGATCACGCGAGCCCGCCATCGTCACGAACGCGAACACCAGCAAGATCACCGCGACGCCAGTCGCAGTGACGAAGCCAGCGATAGCGCGGTTCACCCAGACGAACACCCGCGGCGTAAACGCTGCTCCTTCCCCGGCGAGCGCCGTCAACTTCCATATCGCATAGAACGCGAATCCGATCGAGATCAGGATAGGCTCCGCCAGCACCAGCATCACCACGTAAACCTTCCACCAGTCAGACGCAATCTCGGAGTGAGGCGCTGCAATGACGCCAAACACGAGGGCGACCTGAACTACAGCGAACGCAGCGAACACCAAACAAAGCGCTGCGCGAAACAGCCAGACGGCACGACTACTCACAATTCCATCCTCTCGTTTATCAATTGAATAATATCGCAAGTCGATAGATTGGCAACGTCGAGACCTCCAGACGTCCACAGTCGAGCGCACCTAGTAGAGACACGAAACGACACGCCGAAGACCTAAAGAGGGGTCTGCCCCAAGATCGGTTGACCGGGGTGGTCAGGCCGCGAGGGCGACCTGTTGGGTAGCGTAGACGGCTTCGAACTCGATGGGCGTCATGCGTCCCAGTCGGGCCTGTCGGCGGCGTCGGTGGTAGGTCTTCTCGATCCACGTGATGATCGCGAGGCGCAACTCCTCGCGGGTGTCCCAGCGGCGGCGGTTCAGGACGTTCTTCTGCAGTAGCGAGAAGAAGGACTCCATGGCGGCGTTGTCGCCTGCAGCGCCGACGCGGCCCATGGAGCCGCGGATGCCGTGCCGGTTCAACGCGGTGACGAAGCTCCTGGCTCGAAATTGCGACCCTCTATCCGAATGACACGTCAGACCGATCAGATCAGCGCCCGATAGTGAGCGTCGGGCGACGGCCTGCTCCAATGCGGCGACCGCGAGCGAGGACTTCATCCGACTATCGATCGAGTAGCCCACGATCCGGTTGGAGAACACGTCCTTGATCGCGCACAGATAGAGCTTGCCCTCGCCGGTCCAATGCTCAGTGATGTCCGTCAGCCACACCCGGTCAGGCGCATCGGCGGTGAAGTCACGTTGGACGTGGTCGTCGTGCACCGGAGGGCCGGCCTTCTTGCCCGAGCCGCGCCGGCGGTGCACGGCGGCGACTATCCCCGCGTCGCGGCAGATCGAGTGCACCGTGTTGCGTGAGACGGCGTAGCCCTGGTCCTCGAGCTCGTCGGCGATGAAGCGGTAGCCGAACTCCGGGTCGTCAGAGTGGACGTCGAGCGCGGCGTTGGTCAGATACGCGCGCTCCAGATCCGCGTTCGTGACGGGGTCGGCCTTCCACTTGTAGAACGCCTGCTTGCTGAAGCCTTGCCCCCCGGCAGGTCACCGCGACGGGAATTCCCTCAGCGGCAAGGTCAAGGACCAGCGGGTAGGTCATTTTGGGGAGATGTCCTTGGCGAAGTACGCGGCCGCGCGGCGCAGGATCTCGACCTCTTGCTCGAGCTGCCGATTGCGGCGCTTGAGCTCACGCACCTCGGCAGCCTCGGCGCTGGTGACGCCGGGCCGGACGCCGTCCTCGACGTCAGCCTTCTTCAGCCAGTTGCGCAGACACGACTCCGTGATGCCAAAGTCCTTCGCGATGACAGCGATCGAGCCGCCCTGACGGGCGACCGCGACCACATCACGTCGGAACTCGGCGGGATAGGGCTTGGGCATGGGTGACATCCTTCCAGCACGGACGAAGTCCGCACAGAACAGAAGTCAACCGATGCTGGGGCAGACCCCTTCTTCACTCGCATCTCCGTCCAAACTCTAGTTTCGTGCCCACTTAGGCAGGGGCAGCAAACCCGCAATCAGGAGCAGTGCGAAAGCGAAGGCGGCCCACTTCGGCCAGGGCGGCAGGACGTCCTGCAAGAAGACATACCAAATCATGAAGAGCACGAGTCCAAGAGTCTGTGCCGAGAAACGCACGGCCCAAAACCCACGCATCTTCACGCCACTCGCTGTCGATGGAACGGACATGTCGGCGACAGCCTTCACAAGAAAGCCAGCTCGTACCTCGGGCCTGGGGCGCTTCACTCGGCCGCCACTTCCCCACGAGTGCCCGCCTCGCCCCAAAGCACCTCGTAGGCGATGGAAGTGACAACCCAGGAGCCACCGACCACCAGCACGGCCCACAACCACCAGAGGCTTCCATATAGCGGCAATGCCAGCGCGATAAGCAGGGCTCCCCCGAGTGCGAGAATCACCCCTTCGATGATCACCGCTCTTACACGCTTCGGGAACGAAAGGCTCTCATCCCCGGAGACGTTTGCCGATGTATCCACGCCCGAAAGCTCAGAACTCAACGATTCCGCCGATGTCTGCGACATCGAGACCGCGAGCAGCGCCGGAAGCGGCGTGCCCTCGATGAAGGCTCTCACACGAGCCTCCGGAAGACTCGTAAATCGCGCGACGCTGGCTGCCGCGCGCGAGTCGATCGGACGGGTGCCTGTCAGGTAGAGGCCAAACGTTCCGTCTTCGCCAAAGTCAACTGGCCAGCGCGCACGAAGCCCCCACGAAGTCAGGAACGGGCCATGCAGCGCTTTCCGGACTACGCGGATCACGCCGGATCCGATGAACACCTGAAGCACGACGAGCGGCCGGTTCAGGCTCTCAAAGGCGGGCATCGCCGCGATTCCGATGAGCCAAGCTAGAACAGCGCCCATGGCGAAGAATTCGAGGCCGAGACTTCGGATGCGGTGCGCTCGCAATGTCATTCCTACTTCTACCTCTTCGTTAACCCGCAAGGTCGTAGGAATACGTGCGGTTGTACTCCGAGACGTCCTCGGGGCTGATGCCAGCACTAGGCGTGTACTCCGCGGTGACACGGCCGAACAGGTCAGTCTCCTGCGCCCACGCGATGAGCGGAACTGTCTCGCCTTCCTCGTCCACGGTCGAGTACGCCAGCCCGGTCGTCGCGCCCGTGCGGGTGTAAGTCGTGGTCTGGGTAATGTCGCCTGGCATCGCCTGCACGACGAGGTTGTCTGTCTCGTCGTAGGCGGCAGCGAAGTTGTAGATCGTCGACGTGCCAGTCTCAATGTCGGCTTCGTCAGAGATCACAGTGAGCACAGCGCCGTCCCCCAGCGAACCAGCGAGTACGTCACGTACTCGAAACAGCGGAACTGGCACCCCGCCAACCGCCGCCCCGTAGCTGCCTGCATCGGCAACAACTCGCTCGTGGGCTGGCTCATAACTACAGCCACCGCAAACAGTTCGTCTAGCGCGAAGTGATCTACATCACATGTGCACCACGGGCGGCGCAGCCTGGAGTCGTCGCGCCGCCGCGAGGCAATGAATCGGCCGGGTTTCGTTCCGCCCGGTTTCCGTGTCCGACGGACGCCGTTCTCAGTAAGCGGCCTACCGGACGACACCCAACCAACAGTCGAGAGCCTCGCCCTAGGACGGCGGTTCCCCCACGCCACCTGGCGGCACCGAGGTGGCGCAACTGCTTCCACAGCAGGCCCTTTGAAGAGACCTCTAGTTGGCCAACGACGGCTCGTTGACCCAAATTTCCTCTATATCCGGATCATCCAGATACTGCTGGAGCGGCCCGAACCCGGCCACGTTCGCGAGCAGCGCGCGCGATGCCTCGGCCGGATCCTCGACCGGAACCACCGCCCCGGTCAGCGCCCGCTCGCCCCACTCGGCCAGCGCATCGTCCACGAGAGCGCGCACGGCCTCGCGCTCGCGCAGCGGATCCGCTCCCCGCTCGCGAATCTGCGCGCGCACCTGTGACTCCAGCTGCGCGATCGTGTCCGTCCCCATGACAGGAAACTAGACATATCGGACACCGGGTGCCGGGCGGGTCATGAATCTGTGGAGAACTCGTTGCCACACCGTCGGCCACAACTACGCCCTACGGCCGTGAGGCCGCGATGCCGCCCTGAGTGACACGGCGCTCACCCGGGTCGCTATGGAGCCGCACGGATCCCGTCAAGGAACCGACGATAAGTCTCCATTGAGGGCTTAAGCGTGACAGACAAGTCAATGCCGCAATCCGCCAGTTCAGCGATCTCACCGCTCTGAACTGCCAGACTGGTGAATCCCTCGTCGACTGCCGCGAGAATCTCGAGTCGCACGACACCATCGTCATCGACCTCCACCCCGAGCAGATCGGCAAGCACCTCGTCGTCCAGTTCGAACCGCCAATCGTCGACAGAATCGTCGTTGGCTCGGTGCTCCTCGCTCATCCGCTGAGGGAAGAGGACCCGTTCTGCCAACATTCCGCGGTCTGTCCAACTTGTGATACAAATCGAAGCTTCCGGAAAGGCCGAGATGGGCACTCCCCTCCGATGGGTGTCCAACATGGAACCGAAGGTGGCGTCGGTTCCTAGCCACGGGAACACCACCTCCAGGGCTGCAGCCTGTTCTGCCATCGCCTTAAGGCATTCACCCGTGACCATCGCTGGACCGTTGCCACCGGGGCCGAAGCGCACGTCGACCACCACGACCTGATCAGGTCCCGCATTTGGGGCTCGTCGCAGTGCACTGCGCAATCGCCAGGTCGACAGTGAACGGGCTGGCCCACGAAGACGACTCGGCCAACGGGATATCCACGTGCGAGCCATAGGCACCGAGTCATCATCTGGGCCCGAGAACACGCTTGCGGAGTCGATTTCTGTCACGTTCCGAGGCTCCTTCCACCTCGGGTCTCAGGCAAGACCCGCTCCGTACTGAGACCCACCCATCAGACTCCACGAGCAACCCTTTGTCGTCCGGCAACGATACATATCGGTGTAGTCCTTGTAGATGTAGTAGCCCCACACGAGTTCGTTCGCCCGCCCAGCACCCTTGCCACCGTTCTTGCCAGATGACTTGCCCTTGCTCTTGCCCTTGCTCTTCGTGTAGGTCGAGGTCTTCGGCTGAACTCCTCGTGTACGAGCGTATTTCTGGTTCGTTTCTACTTTCCGCTTGTACGATTTGTAGGCCTTCTTCTCCTGCGCAGTCATGGGGAGGCCTTTGGCATGCTTGTGATAGGCCGCCATCTCAGCTTTGCTGTAATTCACGTACAAGCCGTCCTCCGATTGGCGACCGTCGAGGTCGTACGCATTTATCGGATCCTGGGGATAGGTGTAGGTGGTGGTGTTGCCGCCGGGGACGGGGTCGACGGACGTGAACTGGCCCGTGACCGGGTTGTACAGCCGTACCCCCATCAACATCAGCCCGGTCATGTCGGTGGCGCGTTCCTTCGCCCCCAACCAGCCGTAGTTGATGGCACCGGTGTCTGGGTCGAGCATCCCGTCAAGCGCATTGCCGTACTCGTCGAAGTCGCTGTAGCCGCCCACACCGGCGACCTCACCGTCTGTGGTGAGCGTGATCGGTAGGGCGATGTCGCCGTGGATGTCGGCCAGCTGAAGCGTCGCCACGCCCTCGGTGATCGTCAGCCCCAGGTCGCCACCCAGCGACGCGCCGTACCAGGAGGTGGTCTCGGTGCCGTCGGCCTCGGTCGCGACCGCCCACGCCGGACTGTCAGAGCTGTCGGCATAGTGACGCACCAACGATTCGGTGCCTGTGGACGATGTGGTGGTCGCCGTGGCACGCCGCTGCAACGCATCCAACCCGTAGACGGCCGTCGCATCGTCCTGGGTGATCGAGTACGCCAGATCGTTGTCGTAGTAGCTGATCTGAAGATCGCTCGCCGCCACCCCAGCGGGCGTATCCGCGGCAGGAATCAGGGTTTGGCGACCCAACGCGTCGTACACGTAAGCATCCATGCTGTTGGCGGCGTACTGTAGACGATCCGCATCGTCATATACCCACTCATCCGCATCACCCGTACCGGCGCTGACGCACACCCCGTCGGTGTCGGAGACGCCGGTGGTGCGTGACAGGCGATTCCCACGGACGTCGAAACTGTAGGCGCGCGTCACACACGCGGTGACGTCGCCAGCCTCGCTGTCGGTGTTGACCGTCTCGCCGATGCCAGCGGTACGGTCCGTGACCTCCACCAGGCGACCAGCGAGGTCGTACGCGTACGTGCGGTTGTACTGCGACACAGCTTCAGGACTGACGCCTGCGCTCGGCGTCGACTCCGCCACCACCCGACCAAACAGATCCGAGGCCTGCGTCCAGGCGATCAACGGCACCGACTCACCCTCGACATCAACGGCGGCGTACGACACCGACGTCGTCGTGCCTGTCAGGGTGTAGGCAGTGGTCTGGGTGATGTCGCTCGGCATCGTCTGCACCGTCATGTTCCCCGCCTCATCGAAGGCGGCACCGAACGTGTAACTCGGATACGCATCTGAGGCGACGTCGAAGGTCTTGGACGTGACTGTCAGCGCCGTCGGCAGACCACGATGCTCGTCGTTGCCGGCAGCGTCAATGCCGTCGTAGGTGTACGCCGTCACCTGCAGCCCATCATCAACCGACGCTGTACGACCATGAGAGTCGTAGGTCGTGGACGTCACCGCGCCGTCGGCATCGGTGTAGGTCACGGTGCGACCCCAGGCGTCGTATCCGGTCGACACAGTCGACACAGCGGCACCCTCAGCATCGACCGCCTTCGTGTCGGTCAGCAGTCCAGTCTCGTCGTCGTAGACGTATGCGGTGCTCGCGACCGTCTGCGAACCGGCGAGGCCCTCAGTGGCCGTGGCGGACGTCAGTACACGCCCATCATCGTCGTAGACGCTCGTGCTGGTGCGGGTGACGTCGCCGAGTGTTTCGACCGTCGTCGCAGGAGCCAGCAGCATCGTGTATCCCGTCGTGCGCACCTCAGGGACGGTCGGGGTGGATTCGGCGGTCTTCACGACACAGGTCAGGCCCGCCCACTGCGGAGCATTGCCGCACTGTGCATCGTCCGCATTGTCGCCGACCGTGTAGTAGACGGTGAGTTCGGTCGCGGCGTCGGTGCCGTCGGAGCCTGGCTGGCGGGTCTCGACGACGCGTCCCAGGCTGTCGTAGCGGGTGAGCGTGACGATGTTGTCTGCCTCGGTTTCCATGACCGTGGTGGTCGTGGTGGGTGAGGACAGGATCCAGCCCGACGTGTCCGCGGTGGCCGATGCCCCGTCGATCGGGTCGTAGCCGGTCAGCGACGTGGACAGGACTGCTTCGTCTGTCGCGACGTCGACCTCTGTGTCCCAGGTGCCGCTGAGCGCGTCGGCCCGCGTCTCGGTCACGGTCGTCGTCAGGTTGAACCTCTGTCCCGTACGGGGGTTGACGCCATCGTTGGGTGCGCCCTCGTCATACGTGTACGCGGTGTGGATGCGTGCACTGATGCCGTCCGTGTCCTCCTCGGCCGGTGCCCACGTGTCTGTCACGAGGCTGCCAGCGGGCACGAGGACGGTGCCAGCGGCGATAGTTCCGCCATCCCACGCGATGTCGGCCGTGGCAACGATGTCGTGGTTGTAGCGGGTGATCGTGGCGACCGAGTTGGCTTCCTCGACGGTGACCGGCTGACCGTCATTGAGCGCGGACTGCCCGATCAGGTAGGCGGTCGCGGCAGCATCCAGCGTGCGGACGATGCGTCCGTCCTCGTCGTACTCGTCGGCGGTGAACTGCCACGCGCCCGCGCCGTAGCTGGCGGTGTTGACGGTGTAGCCCTCGTCGTCGGTGTACTGGATGTCGGCGTTCAGCCACTGGTCCGAAGTGACAGATCCTGGACTTGAGGTGCCTGGGTCGTCGCCCTGCGCGAAGACCGCGAACCCGATCTCGGGCGTGCGGGTCTGTCCCCACGCGGCCGCGGCCGTGGCGACGTCGGGGCTACCCGACGGTGCTGCGGACACGTCGATGCCGTACACGAAGCGGGAGATCACCGCGTCGCTGCCGCTGCCGGTCTCGGAGGCACGAGAGACCGTGAGTAGGGAGTCAGCGCCTTGGGAGGCTGTCCCGTAGGTAAGCTTCCACGTCGCGAGTCCCGCTGGTGTGACCGACGTGAGCGTCGGCACGCCCGCGGCAGTGGTGTCGCCGTATTCGTAGGTGACGCTCAGGTTTGAGCGCGGGTCCGTCACCGAGCTCAGCAGCCCCTGAGCGTCGTAGGTGTAGCGGGCGACGACCTGTTCGCCCATGGCGTTCTCATCGGGGTCCCAGGCGTGGAACGTGACTGTGGCGACGCGCCCCTCATACGCGCCCGAAGCGGCATCCGTCGAAGCGTAGTACGAGATCTCCAAGAGACGGCAGCCGGGGTCGGGCGCCTCTCCCGCGCACGGCTCAGGGTTGTCCTCTGTTACCAGGCCGTCGGGGATGGGCGCGAGGATCTCAGTGATGCGGCCCTGTCCGTCGTGGGTGAACGTTGTCGAACCGGTCGAGCCCGGCTCGGTGATCTGGGACGCCACCCATTGACCAGATCCGAGGTGTTCCCAGGTCGTCGTCACGCCCAGATCATCGACCACGGTCAGCACCGCGTCAGTATCGTCGCCGGCAATGGTGACGGTGTATCCCAGCGAGGCGGTGTCGTCATCGAAGGGCACATATGTGCCTTCCTCCTGCGCGTTGTTGCCTCCAGAGGGCTCGACATACAGCAGGTAGGAGCCATCGACGTCTTGGAATGCCAGCAGCCCGTCATCGCCGGTGGAATCCAGCACCGCCAATCCCGCCTGCCCCAGGTCCGAGCCTTCGAACGAAGGGCTCCAGCCTGGGCCGAACACTGAATCCTCGGTGCCGCCAGCGAAGGAGCTGTAGCTGCGGGAGATCGACATCGTGCCGGTGTAGGCGGGGACCTCCAGGTCCGTCACGGCCGTGTTGAACTCGCCGGTCCACAAAGCCACCTGGCCGGGCCCGGCCTCTGCGGTCGGGTAGCCGTCACCGAACGCATGCGGGATCACCACGACCGACGTGTGGGAATCTGCGTCGCCCTGCCAGGTGCAGATCGTGTCCGACGTGTAGTTGTAGGTGAAGCACACCTGGACATCCATGCCGTACGGGACGCGTTCCTTGTCGTCGGGCACGCTCGCACCCGCGGACCAGGTGTAGTGCTCGTCCTTCGTGAGCGACGGATTCACTCCCGTCGCGAACGTGGTCGAGGTTCCCGTGAGCTCGGTCCACCCGGACGCCGAACCTGCCGCCGACGTGTAGCCCGTTCCGTTGGCGGTGCCCGAGGGACGCCAGTAGACGGCGCGCGTCACGGTGCCGTTGGTCGCCGGCGGCGCGCTGGCCACGACCGGGACCTCATCGGTGGTCTTAAAGTTCAGCTGCGGGGAAGAGATCGCCACCGAGCCGATGCCGTACTCGAAAGTCTTCTCCACGCTGGTGTTGCCGGCGCGGTCGATCGCACGTGCCTTGATGATGTGGCCGCCCTTGGTGCGAGGCAGCGTGATCGTTGCCGACGTCGACGACGCCGTGACGGTCTTGGTCGATCCACCATCGATCGTGTACTCGAACTTGACAGCATCGGTGGCGTTCAGTGTCGCCGACGCCGACGACGGCGCAGTGTCGACCCACTCCCCGTTCGTGAACTGACTCGACGTGATCGATGTCGAGCCCGGCGCGTCGGTGTCGATGTAAACCGACCAGGAAGGTACTCGTGACAGTTTCGATGTCAGCGAGCCGTCGCTGGTCCACACCTCGACGTTGTACTCCTTGCCGTTGGCCAGCGTGGACCCGCTGTACTTCGAGATCGATCCTGAGGCCACGTTCGAGCCCGCGGCCTTGGAGACCTTCGTGGACGAGCCCGTCGTGATCGTAAACAGACCCTTGACCTTGGTCCCATCGGGGTCAGACACAGTGGCAGAGAACGTCGGCGTCGTGTCGTTGGTGTAGTAGACGGAGTCGGCCGACGGGGACTTGCCGTTGACCTGCACGCTGGAGGCCCGGTTGGGGTAGCTGTTGTACGTCACCGACAGCACCGGCTTGTTCGACGAGGCGTTGCCAGAGTTGAATCGCTTCCAGTAGGCGTTGTCCGTCTCCGACGTCGCCTTGATGCCCAAACCCTGCGTCGTGGGCGACCCCTTCGACCAGTTCTGCACCAACGTCGTGATATCGGCGCTGACCCAGCCGTCGGCGCACGACGACGAATAGCCCTTCGTCGAGGACACAGTCGCATACTTGTTGATCAACGACGGCTTGTTCGACCACCGCGTCGAGGCGGACGTCGTCGAGGTCGACCACACCTCCCACGACTTCGCGGTGCACGACCACGAGTGATAGTTCCACAACTTCAGCGTCGCCTTCGTGACGTCCTTGCCCTGAATCGGTGAGACCTTGACGTTGAGGTACGAACGGTACTTCGAATCACCGCCATCCCACGTACCGATCAGCAGATCGGTCTGCGTCGACCGGTCGGAGTTCCAGGCAGTGGACACGTAGGTGTCGAACGAAAGCGTGAGGTTCACCGACGGGTCAATCACAACAGGGAAATCATCGCTTGAGTCAAACGGCACGTCGTCGGTGTCGATCGTCACCGATCCCTCGTCCCGCGTGACGTCATAGTCCGCAGGGACCTCGACCTCCTCGGCGACAACGTTCAGCCCACTGACATCCGACGCCGACAGCTCAGGCGAGGCCGACGCAGATGGCTCCGCCGACGCGGCTGCGCTAGCCTCCTGGGCCGGCGCCATCTCGGCCACCGGCACCGACCGCAACGCATCGTTGTCCGCATCCCACGCCAACACGTCCGTCACCTGCACGACCTCGTCGCCCCCGTCAGAGGTCCCGGTGATCGAATCCCCGTCGGTCGTCAGCTCTGCACCCTCGCTATCGAACTGAAGCGACAACGTCTCGGCGCGCTCAAGCGCCGATGCGGTCTGCGCCACGAAGAACTGCTCGTAACCCGTCGCGGTGACGTAGAACACGATGTCGATGCCAGGCTCGACATCCACGTACCTGATCGCATCATCCTCCACGACCGGATCCGGCAGCTCGCCATCCCACCACAACGTGAAGTCTCCCCCGTCAGCGTCGGTACCCGACACCAGCGCCGTGTGCCCCTCGGAAGCACCCGAGAACACCAGATCCGCAGGATGCGCGCCCGGCCTGTACGAACCGTCCGTCCACGACACCAAGCTCGTGTCCAGCGCCTCCCAGCCCTCCTCGGTCGTCGGGTCCTCACCAGTAGCCACCCACTCCGGGCCCGCATACATGTCCGAACGCCACTGCCCATCAGGAAGCGCAAACGTCTGCGACGTCTCGGTGCGCTGCGACAAATCCTCAACAGCCTCGTCCTCGACCACCGCGAGCATCGCCGCAGAGATCGCATCAGGCGCTGTCAGACCGTTCCAGGCGCCCTGCTCCGTCCAATCGACCTCAGCGGTCGTCGGCTCAGTCGCCACCGCAGCACCGTCAGCCGCGACCACGATCGTGAAGGCAGCCACCGTCACGACCGCCGCGCTCTTCGCCACACGCGACCACGCGCCTGGAACCGTCCCAAAGAGTGAATACGCAGCCATGACGGCGTCCCCCAACGAACCAGCGAGCACGTCACGCACTCGAAACAGCGGACCTGGCACCCCGCCAACCGCCGCCCCGTAGCTGCCTGCATCGGCAACAACTCGCTCGTGGGCTGGCTCATAACTACAGCCACCGCAAACAGTTCGTCTAGCGCAAAGTGATCTACCTCACATGTGCACCACGGGCGGCGCAGCCTGGAGTCGTCGCGCCGCCGCGAGGCAATGAATCGGCCGGGTTTCGTTCCGCCCGGTTTCCGTGTCCGACGGACGCCGTTCTCAGTAAGCGGCCCACCGGACGACACCCAACCAACAGTCGAGAGCCTCGCCCTAAGACGGCGGTTCCCCCACGCCACCTGGCGGCGTCAAGGTGGCGCAACTGCTTCCACAGCAGGCCCTTTGAAGAGACCTCTAGTTGGCCAACGACGGCTCGTTGACCCAAATTTCCTCTATATCCGGGTCATCCAGATACTGCTGGAGCGGCCCGAGGCCGGCCACGTTCGCGAGCAGCTCGCGCGACGCCTCGGCCGGATCGTCGACCGGAACCACCGCCCCGGTCAGCGCCCGCTCGCCCCACTCGGCCAGCGCATCGTCCACCAGGGCGCGCACGGCCTCGCGCTCGCGCAGCGGGTCAACGCCCCGCTCGCGGATCTGCGCGCGCACCTGCGACTCCAACTGCGTGATCGTGTCCGTCCCCATGACTCGAAAAGTAGACATATCGGACATCGAGTGCCGGGCTGGGCGTGAATCTGTGGAGAACTTCGGGCGCCGCCGACCACCGCAAGAAGCAAACAGGGACGAGATACTTCACGACCTCTTGACCAAATTCCCAGCAGCACACTAACGTGCCACTCAGTGCCACCCAGGGGGGGGTGTGCACATTTTCAGGGGACTTAACGATGAGATCTCGTGCATTTCAGCGCCTCGCTGCGCTCCCACTCTCGCTCCTGCTCGTCACAGCGCCGTGCGTGGCTGCCGAAGCGGCCGACTCGGATGACGGCACAAGCACTGGCGGCGATGTCTACACCGGCCCGGCGCTTTCGATGAGCGACGAGGACGCGCAACACCGCGCCGAGGTGTTGGCGCAGTACATGGAGATGAGCGGCAAGAAGCTCGTGTCCGACGACGAGATTGTGGAGCTCGCGGACGATCTGGGCATCGCAGCGGAGCTTGAAGACGCCTCTGAGGACCTCGAGGTGGCCGCGCAATTGTCAACGAAGAGCACGGCCACCACGGCGCTGGCGGCAACGACCTCGTCCGTCGCCGGCTCTATTCTTCTCAACATCGATCAGGTGCCTCAGTCGAAGGGGTACTACTGCGGCCCGGCGGTCGGCGTCGAGATCATCCGTGCGCCCATCTTTGGCAGCATGAAGTCCGCAGCCGACGGGTCATCGATCAAGCAGAGCACGATGGCGAACTCGAATCACATGAAGACGACAGCCAACGGAACGACTGCGTGGGCGTCGAAGAACTTCAAGAACGGCCTCAACGCGTGGATCGGCAAGACGGTCTACCACCAGTACAGCACCCCGCCCGCAGCCGAGGTGAAGGCCGCGGTCACGACGCGACTGATGGCGGGGTACCCCGTCGCAGCCGACACCGTTGAACTCGCCGGCGACGACAACCCGCACTACAACAACCACCCCCATCGAAAGATCGGCCACTGGATCGTCGCCTACTACTACAGCAACTCCGGCAAGTACACGTGGTGGGTCGACTCCACAGCCAATTCCACCGCGGTGACTGGATTCGAGGATGCCAAGCCGAAGTTCAAGTCCACGACAGCGAACTTCACGAACAAGTACCTGCAGTACAACGGCATTGCGTACTGACCACGCGAGCGCCGGCCCCACGCGGGCCGGCGCCGCGCTCGCCGCAGCTGGAGCACTGACGATGCTACTGGCAGCCTGTACCGACACGACGGTGGATGCCTCTCCCGGCACTACGACAACCGCGACAGCTTCGGAGCCAGCGACAGCTTCGGCATCGCCAAGCGAGAGCCCCGCCCCAGTATTCGGAGAGGTCGGTGCCTACTCCACTTCGGTATGGATCGACGGGGTCTTTACCGAACCCGCAACCATTCTCGAGTCCACAGACGCCGCGAAAGCAGCCGGCTCGAACCATCTCGCCAACGTCACGGAAATCGCTGCCGACAACGACGACGTCAGCACGGGAGCCGTCAATAGCACAGGCACGGTGGCAGGCACCCACTACCCACCTTCCGCGGGCGAGACCGCGATTCAGACGTCGACAGGCATCATCAACCAGGACGGCTCGTTCGACGCCTTTCCCACCGTCACTCCCGAGGGCGTGGATCTCGACACCGCGCGCCAATCCGAGTCGACGGCCATGAACGACGACTATGTCGCGTGGGTCGAGACCCCTTCAACTGACCTGTACTACGACGACTGGTCGGTGTTCGCCGCGGACATCGCCACCGGCACCACGGTCGCCCTCGGCGCTTCCGTTGAGGTCCTGCCCGACGACACCCTGCCGATCGTCGGACCGTACACGTACGTCACGGTCGGCGACACCCGCGCTTGGTGGGGCACACCCTATCCGCTAGGAGACAAGGGCGAGGACGGCCACTACAGCGACTTCGGCCTCGAGATCCTCGGACGCAACCTCGACGGCTCCGGCGAACTCGAGGTCGTCGCCAAGGGCGCGATTCTCCCGTCCGCCTCGGGCGGCGACTGCGTCGCCTTCGTGCGAGTCAACGGCACAGATACTTCCGTCGCCGACGGCACCTATGTCATCAGCGAGGTCTGCGAGGACGGCGTCGAGCACCGCCTGATCGAGGGTGAACTCGGACCCGACGGCCGCATCAGCGACCTCGCCGCTGGAGACGGCCTTCTCGCATGGTCGATCCGCGAGAACGACGACGAGGGCATGCCCGACACGGTCGACGTCCTGATCTTCGACCGCGCCACCGGCACCCTCACCGACATCAGCCAGATCAAGCCAGAGAACAACTTTCTTGATGTCGCCATCAACCTCGCCGTTGGCGATGGCACAGTGCAATGGAACTGCAACCGACTGTTCCTGTACGACACGGTGACGTCGAGCCTGTGGAAGCTCCCGGGATCAGGCGATGTCGCCTCGAACGCCCAGATCCAGGGCGGCGCCTGGCTCGGATGGGTCACCTTCAGCGGCACCGAAGGCACCACGACCGTCGGACGATGGGAGCACTGACGCCTCGCCCATCAAAGTCCTGGGCAAGGCAGGACCGCCCCCTTCCCCGGGGCGAAGAAGTGCATTGCCAGGTAGTTTGAAGAGACCCCTAGTTGACCAACGACGGCTCGTTGATCCAGATTTCCTCGATCTCCGGGTCATCCAGATACTGCTGGAGCGGCCCGAGGCCGGCCACGTTCGCGAGCAGCTCGCGAGACGCCTCCGCCGGATCGTCGACCGGAACCACGGCCCCGGTCAGCGCCCGCTCGCCCCACTCGGCCAACGCATCGTCCACGAGGGCACGCACGGCCTCGCGCTCGCGCAGCGGATCCACGCCCCGCTCGCGAATCTGCGCGCGCACCTGCGACTCCAGCTGCGCGATCGTGTCCGCCCCCATGACTCGAAAAGTAGACATACCGGACACCGAGTGCCGGGCCACAAGGGAATCTGTGGAGAACTCGCAGCCCCGGCGCCCGCCGCGAAGGCCAACCGGGCAGGTCAGGTCAAGGAATCAACCGAACCTGGGTCAGCCGCCTCCTCTGCCCGAGCCCTCTCGGCATTTCAGACCGAGACGGAAGCGGCGAGAATCCCAGGACGGTTCAGGCTGACGCTAGGCGATCCGACACCAGCCGATTGAGCGAGACGTTCTGCTCGTGCGCGCGGATCACCAAGGCGCGGTGCAGCTCAGGGAGGACGCGAACCTGGAAGCGACCCGAGTATTCGCGGTCGGCCAGCGGCTCCGGAACGCTCTCGCCGCTTTGCTCCATGTCGGCCACCACTTCGTGGACCAGTGCCGTGAGGCCGGAGAGCGCGTCTTGTGGGCTGCCCGCCAACCACGACAAGGACGGAAGCTCCGCGACGGTCGCCACGTGCTCGTGATCTTCCGGAGAGAACGACACCCGGTACGTGTAGTGGTCAGGGTTGACCATCACTCCCACCTTCCAACTTCTCGAGTGCCTTCAGGACCTGGCGAACCTGGTAGCCCTTGGCTCTGCCCTTGCTGTTCTGGATGTTGACTCGCGGGTCTCCCTGCCAAGGCGTCTTGAACACCGCATGCGAGGTACCACTCTGGCGGGGCGCACCGAAGTTCGCCTCGCACACCTTGAAGAGGTCGTCGTAACGCACATCGTCTGGAGCTCGCATCATCTTCTCGACGATCTTCTTCAGTTGCGCCACGTGAACGCCCTCTCAATGTAGCACTACTATTGGCACTAAACGCTGGGGCTACCCTCCGGAGAGTGATCCAGATCGACAGGTACCCCGCCCCGCGCCATCCATCACCGCGACGGACGCAATTCGGCGAGCACTCCGATACAGGCCCACCGCACGCACCTGCAACTCCAGCTGCGCGATCGTGTCCGCCCCCACGACTCGAAAAGTAGACATATCGGGCGCGAAGTGCCGCGCGACAGGAGGATCCGTGGAGAACCCCCACCGCCGATCGAGACGGCCGACCGTCCGGATTTATGCGCAATTGCGCATACCTCATGTGCAGCACCCTGTGCCACGCTGCTGTACTGGGCGACGCCGGCGTCGCTCGGAGGTGTGCTCGCCGGATGGGCCGTCGCGAAGACGTGCGAGCTGTGGGGCGCGAAGATCAACATCCTGGTGTCGCTGGCCGCCTCGGCGATCGCCTTCGGCCTGCTGGGCACGTGGGGCACCATCCCCGCGTTCGTGGGGCTGTTCTTCCTGGTGAACTTCTTCGGCAGCGGCTTCGGCTACGTCGGCGGGCTCAACCTGATCGCGAACTGGTTCCCCCGCAAGAAGAACCTCGCGCTCGGCTGGGTGACGATGGGCCAGACGATGTCCACCGCGCTGTTCGTCCCGATGCTCGCGGCGTTCTTCGGCATCTTCGGGGTCCAGAACGGCTTCTGGGCCGTGTCGGCGATCCTCGGCGTCGTCTTCATCGTCGTCGCGCTGTTCGTCAAGAACCTGCCCGAGGAGATGGGAGCGACGCCCGACAACATCCCGATGACCCCCGAGCAGATCCAGGCGAGCCGCGATGCGGCCGAGACGTTCCGCTCCCCGTTCACGACCCTCCAGCTGCTCAAGATGAAGGACGTGTGGCTGATCGGTCTCGGCTCCGGTGGCATCTACATCGTTCTCGTCGCGGTCCTCAGCCAGCTGGTGCCGCGCATGATGGATCTCGGCTACTCCCAGTCGGAGGCCACCACCAACATGGCGATCGCCGCCTTCATCGGGGTTCCCGGCGCGTACGCGTGGGGATGGCTGGGCCAGCGCATGTCCACCCGCATGGGCCTGATGGCTTACTCCGGCTGGTGGCTCGTCGCCGTGGTGGCCAACCTCTTCGCGACGAACACCTTCATGC